>NZ_CAMRAN010000034.1 GCF_947039875.1 uncultured Photobacterium sp. | reverse complement strand
AAATACTTTATTGGTGATCCATCAACGTTTCTAAGCTGCCTGTGCGGCAGTGAACAATATTTAGGCGTTAAGTTAGCAACCGTTGAATTTCTAAGCTGCCTGTGCGGCAGTGAACGCTTAAAATACTTTATTGGTGATCCATCAACGTTTCTAAGCTGCCTGTGCGGCAGTGAACGTAGATTGATTGTTTCTGGTTCGCGCTCAACTTTTCTAAGCTGCCTGTGCGGCAGTGAACCCGCATCATACAACAACACGTCATGGGTTAATTTTCTAAGCTGCCTGTGCGGCAGTGAACTGAAGCGTAATTAGTATAAGTGATTGCTTATAAAAGCTAAACCACAAATCCTCGCTAAAAACCCTTTTTTAAACTGATATTTTAAGTTGTTGTTTTATATGGTTTGAATAAGTGCCAAATAAAAAAGGGTATTTGTGATTACACTCTAAACGAATTATACGCATTATGTATATAATTCGTTTTTTTATTGTTGGTGATTGCTATGTGCGCTAAGTCTTTCACACCGAGTGAGCTAAAAACGATTATTCATTCTAAACGTGCCAATCTTTATTATTTGCAGCATTGTCGCGTGTTAGTGAATGGTGGGCGGGTTGAATATGTCACCGACGAAGGTAAGCAATCTTTATATTGGAATATCCCCATAGCAAACACGACCGCCATAATGCTCGGAACAGGCACATCGATTACTCAAGCCGCAATGCGCGAATTAGCAAAAGCAGGGGTGCTGGTGGGTTTTTGCGGTGGTGGCGGGACACCCTTATTTTCAGCTAATGAAGTAGAGCCTGATGTTAGTTGGTTAACACCACAATCAGAATATCGACCAACAGAATATCTTCAATGGTGGGTCAGTTTTTGGTTTGATGACGCTAAACGCTTAGAAGCCGCGATACTTTTTCAACGGGTACGATTACAGCAAATAAAGAAAGTGTGGTTATCAGCAACCATGCAGCGTGATAATCATTTCATTATTGAAGAAGACAAACTGAACCATATTTTATCGGCGTTTGAAAATAAACTCAGTCATTGCCAGAACAGCACTGATTTATTGTTATTAGAAGCTGTCATGACCAAAGCTTTATATAAACTTGCGGTTAATACTGTGAAATATGGTGAATTTACCCGTTCGTCGCGGGGTAATAGTACCGATATTGCTAATCGCTTTTTAGATCATGGTAATTATTTAGCCTATGGCTTAGGGGCAACCGCGTGTTGGGTTATCGGATTACCTCATGGATTAGCTGTTCTACACGGTAAAACCCGTCGTGGCGGATTAGTGTTTGATGTTGCCGATTTAATTAAAGATGCGATAGTGCTACCGAATGCGTTTATTGCCGCAATGGCCGGGGATGATGAGCAAGAATTTCGGCAACGATGCCTAAATGGATTTAGAAAAGCCAATGCATTAGATGTGATGATCGATGCCATTAAAGACACAGCACAAGCGGTTGCAAAATTATAAATGAATATTCTTCTTATCTCTCAATGTAATAAAAAAGCCCTTGATGAAACCCGTAAAGTGCTGGATCAATTTGCAGAACGTAAAGGTGATCGCACATGGCAAACGCCGATTACCTTAGAAGGGTTAAAAACATTACGTCAGTTGTTAAAGCAAACCGCTAGGCGGAATACTGCGGTGGCTTGCCATTGGATTCGAGGCGCAAATAATACCGAACTAATGTGGATTGTCGGTAATAAACGTCGTTTTAATGAACAGGGTACAGTACCCACAAATACCACTGAGCGTAATATTCTGCGTTCGGAAGATGAAAATGGCTGGCAAAGTAACTATGCCGTTGCATTAATGGCATCGCTTGCGGGTTTATTTCATGATGTAGGTAAAGCTAACAGCTTATTTCAACATAAACTAACGGGCAAAGGGCGTATTGCTGAGCCATTACGGCATGAATGGCTATCGTTGTTGGTTTTTCAAGCATTTGCAAAGAATAAAACCGATGATCAATGGTTAACAGAATTAGCCGATTTATCACCGGAAAAAATTAGCAAGATTGTTAATGATGTGCAATATACCCCAGCGTTGTCACCGTTTATTGGCTTAACCGAATTAGCAAAAACGATTGGATGGTTAATTGTTTCTCATCATCGTTTACCGACTTATCAATTGTCAGGATATGATCCGGCTATTGCTGAATCATCTTATTGGTTAGAACAAAAACTGTGCCCAGAGTGGAATGCAAAAAATCATAAAAACCCTGAGTTAATCGCAAAAATAGCGGATAACTTTATTTTCCCTCATGGCATCCCACTGCAAAGTCAAACATGGCAAAACAAAGCCCAACAATTGGCGAAACGGGCATTAGCACATCCTAATTTACGTAATTTTGGGCGGTGTGAGAACGCATTTCCACTGCACATGGCACGATTATGTTTAATGCTTGCTGATCACTGTTATTCCTCAAGTCAGCCTGTTATTGCTTGGCAAGATCCTCTCTACAAAGCTTATGCAAATACCGATCGTAAAACGGGGAAATTAAAACAAAAATTAGATGAGCATAATATCGGAGTAGCGCAGTTAGCCTATCGATTAAGCTTAGGCTTACCAAAATTACGCTTGAGTTTACCTGCGATTACTCGGCATTCGTTATTTAAAAAACGTACTACAATCAATAAATTCCGCTGGCAAGATAAAGCCTATGATCTGGCGTGTTCTGTGCGTGATATTTCTGAGATTCACGGATTCTTTGGGGTCAATATGGCGTCAACGGGGTGTGGTAAAACCTTTGCCAATGCGCGAATTATGTATGGCTTAGCCAATCAACAACAAGGCTGTCGATTTAGCATTGCTTTGGGACTACGTACATTAACCCTACAAACAGGGGATGCACTAAAAGAACGTTTAAAACTGGATAGCGATGATTTAGCGGTATTAGTTGGATCGCAAGCGGTTAAAGATCTTCATGAAAGTAAGCTCACAACCCAGCAAGAAGCAAAAGAGCAACAAACAGGCAGTGAGTCGGAAACACTATTTTCAGAGCATATGTATGTCAGTTATGACGGTAGTCTTGATGATGGTCATCTTAGTCAGTGGCTCAAGCAAAAACCAACTATTCATAAATTGGTCAGTGCGCCGATTACGGTGAGTACCATTGATTATTTAATGCCAGCCACAGAAGGTACGCGTGGCGGACAGCAAATTGCACCTATGTTGCGATTATTTACAGGGGATCTGATTCTTGATGAGCCTGATGATTTTGGCTTAGAAGATTTACCCGCATTATGCCGTTTAGTGCATTGGGCTGGTATGTTAGGTTCACGGGTATTATTGTCATCAGCGACGTTAGCACCGTCATTAATTACTGCGTTATTTAAAGCCTATTCTCATGGTCGTCAGCAATATAACCATAGCCACGGCATTACCGAAACAACAGTACAATGTGGCTGGTTTGATGAATTTAATATGCAATCAGCTTGTATTGATGATGCTGATTTCAAACAACAACACACGCAGTTTATTACCCAACGCGCAAAAACGTTAAGCCGTAAATCATTACCCTTACGTCAAGCTGAGTTAATGCCTTTAGATGCGGAAAAATTAACGCAAACCGATGCGGTTAATTATCTATCAAGCCATATTCAGCAGGCGATTTACACCTTAGATGAACGCCATCGTCAAGTTGCACCAAACGGTAAAACTATCTCGATTGGCTTAGTGAGAATGGCAAATATTGAACCCTTAATTGCGGTGGGTGAGTCGTTATTATCAATGCCGACACCAGATAATACCTGTATTCATTATTGTTTTTATCATAGCCAACATCCAATGGCAGTCAGAGCGCATATAGAGCAACAGTTAGACGCGGTGTTAATGCGCGATCCTAATGATCCACAAGCGATATTAGAGTTACCTCAAATCAAAACGGCATTAGAACAACAGCCTCAACAACATCATATCTTTGTGGTGGTCGCCACTGCAGTGGCAGAAGTTGGGCGCGATCATGATTATGATTGGGCTGTGGTTGAACCCAGTTCAATGCGGTCGATTATTCAGCTGGCAGGGCGTATTCAGCGTCATCGTCAATGTGTGCCTAATTCGCCAAATATTATGATATTAAGCAAAAATATTAAAGCGTTATTAGGTGCAGATGTTGCTTATTATAAGCCAGGATTTGAACAGCCAAAAAATGACATAAATAAAGGCCATTTGCAGTTAAATCAGCATGATCTGACTCAGCTATTAATGGCTGATGATTATCAAGTTATCTCTGCTTATCCACGATTTATGGAACCGACAACATTAAAGCCACCATTTAGTTTAATTGAGTTAGAACACTACGCACTGATTTATACCTTATTTAAAGACAGCGCTAAAAAGGTCGAATATTGGTGGTTACAACCTTATTTACACTTATTCGGCGAATATCAGAGCCAAACACGGTTTAGACAATTTCGACCGCAAACAGAATACCATTTCTTTATCGATAATGAAGATCAAGCACTGAGCATTAAAGTGCGTGATGAATATAGCGGTGATTTTGTAAATAAAACCGAGCTGTTTCACCTTACGGCGATAGACAATATCGCGAATGGAAATCAAGCGTGGTTTGATTGTCAATACAGCGCAGTGTATGACAAGTTAAGTGACATCTTTGATAAAGACAGTGAGCAGATCAGTGAATTGTTTGGTGGTATTAATCTTAATGATTCGAATAAAACACCCCGATTTTATTACCATCCGTGGCTAGGTATTTTTGAGGGGAAGTTCTAGAAACTGTAAATATTATTTTAATAAATGCGTGATAAAACATATTGTAATAATATTTGACTTGATGCCTATGAGGTTAGGTTTATATTTGGCGTAAGAAATTCGGCTCTGGAGTGGTTATGCAAACCGAAATCAGCACATTAATTCAAGCGTATATTGAACAACGACGTCAAACGAAACTTGATGAAATTGAAAAGAAAAAGAACGTCAAAAATGGGGTGTCGGAAAGTGAATTAGCGATCTTGAACGAACAGATTCAAACAGCCTATCTAGATTTTAATGTACAAACATGGCTGACAAGTGCCGCAGTGAGAGCGAAACAAATTAGCTTGGCAACCCATGCGGTGAAGTTTACTCATGGTAGTGCGAAAGGCAGTAATATTTTAGTATTAGCTTCTAGCGCTGATGTGGCATACCTTGATTCTTCAGCAATAGTGGCACCTGCTGTGGATGCTGTGGGTAATGCTGCTGCATTAGATGTGGCAAAGTTACTTCAACTTGATGATGGTGATGCCACACTTGCTGTTTATTTGTCGCAAGGGGACGATCATGTTTTACGACCTCTAGCAAGCTGTGATGAACAATGCCAATTGTGGGCTGATGGGTTACGTCAAGCATTAGAAGTGAAAACACCCAGTAGTCATACCTTAGCCAAACAAATTTATTTCCCTATTGGTGATAATCAATATCATCTTATTAGCCCGTTATATTCATCAGCCTTAGCTCATGAGTTATTTCATCAGGTACAACATTCCCGTTTTAGTGACGAGATGAAAGCCGCTAGAGATGCGCGTAAGAAAAATCAACCGAGTGATATGGATGTGGTGCGTTACCCTGATTTAGCAGTCACTATTAGCGGTGGCTCAAAACCACAGAATATCTCGCAATTAAATTCAAAACGTTACGGTAAAACCTATTTATTCCCTTGCACTGCACCTGATTGGCAAAGCCAATACCAGCCTCCGATGTTTGGGGTTAATTGGTTTGATAGCCGCGAAGTTGGACGTAATACTTATTATCTAATTAAGTTATTGGCTGAGTTTTTAGTCAAAGTGAAACCATTAGATAGCAATATCCGCATTCGTCAACGCCGTGATCAATTAGCAGATCAAATCCTTGATAGTATTTTAACCTTGGCGGTTAGCCATCAAACCAATATGAGTGGCTGGAGCGAAACCAGTGAATTGTCTCAAGCGCAACAATGCTGGTTAGATCCACAAGCGGGTCATCTTTATAACGGTGATTGGCAAACTGAGGTTAGTCGTGATTTTGGTTTATGGCTCAATAATCGTTTAGAAAAGGCCAGTCAGCAGCAATTAATGTTAGGCAGTGAAGCATTGCAGCATTGGCAAGCATTATGTCATGACGCTATTCGTGAGGCAGGACGATGAGTTTATTTATTATTAAAAATATGCACATTGAAGGTGCAAATCCGATTGCAGGTTTCACTTATGGTTTTCCTGCTATTACTCAATTTTTAGGGTTTGTGCATGCTTTATCCCGCAAAATTGAGCCACAACATGGGATCAGCTTTGATGGTTGTGCAGTGATGTGCCACCAACATCAAGTGCATGCTTATCGAGGCAGTGATTGGGATGATTATGGTTTTGCATTAACCCGTAATCCGTTAGCGAAGGACGGTAAAACAGCGCCTATTGTTGAAGAAGGGAAAATGAACCTTTGTGTGTCGTTATTAATTGAATGCAAAGGTTTCAGTGGTGGTAACAGCGACCAAGAACAACTTATCAGTGACGCCATAAAAACGCTGGCATTAAGTCAACGTTGTGCTGGTGGACGTATTACCCATATTGAAGCGTGTCAATTTAAACCAATGCCGAATGAGGCCAGTGGTTGTCGTAAACTTTTACGACCATTGTTACCAGGGTTTATTTTATGTGATCGTAGCGATTATCTACAGCAACATAATGAAAGTAATGATCAAAATATAATCATGAATTGGCTCGATTTTAGTGCCTTGCGTTATCGTTATGAAACGCTTACTGAAAGTAATAACCCAGATGTAGAACAAGGGCAGTGGAAGCGTGTCAATAAGCCTCAAAGTGGTTATTTAGTACCACTGATGATCGGTTATAAACAAATCAGCGAGGTATTTGCTGCCGGAGAGGTGGCGAATGTTCGTGATAACACAACCCCATTTGCATTTACTGAAGCGGTTTACAGTGTCGGTGAGTGGATAGGCAGTCCGAGTCGGGTTGAATCTATTAATCAAATCTTATGGCGTTATCAATATAGTTCACCGTATTACTTATGCCGCGCCCAACAATCTATTCATTCTATTGAAAGTAATGAAGATGTCGACTTTTCTTATTAAATAGCCAAGGATGTATACAATGACAACGAAGTTAACCACACCATCAGTATTAGCTTTTGAAGGCAAATTGGCTTGCTCAGATGCCGTAATGGCAGCGGGTAATTGGAATGAAATAGCCACTAGCGCCAATTGGCAGCCTATCGTCGTTAATGAGAAATCAGTACGCGGTACGATCTCTAATCGTATGAAAGGGCCTAAAGCGAATGATCCGGCTAAATTAGATGCTGAAATTCAAAAGGCAAATTTACAAACGGTAGATAATGCTGCGTTACCGTTTGATTGCGATACGCTTAAATTAACCTTTACGTTGCGTGTGCTTGGCGATTTAAATGTGCCTTCTACGTGTAATAGCCCTGATTACCAAGCGGCATTAAGTCAATTGATTAAAGGCTATGTTACTGAGCATGGGTTTAAAGAATTAGCAACACGTTATGCTACTAATCTCGTTAATGGTCGTTTTTTATGGCGTAACCGCGTTGGGGCAGAAAATGTAATGGTGACAGTACAGCACCATGACCAACAGTGGACGTTTGACAGTTTAGATTACAGCCTACGTCAATTTACTGTTGCAAAAGGTGATTTAGCGGCATTATCAGCGGTGATTGAGCAAGGTTTATTAGGCGAAAAAGCAACCTTATTAACCGTGACTGCTTTTGTACAATTAGGTCATGGTCAAACAGTATTCCCATCTCAAGAATTAGTCATGAATACGGGCTCTGGTGATAAGAGTAAGTATCTGTATCAACTAAATGGTCAAGCGGCAATGCACTCTCAAAAAATTGGTAATGCATTACGCACCATTGATACATGGCATCCTGAAACAGAAGAAGTTGGACCGATTGCCGTTGAACCTTATGGCTCGGTCACTAATCGCGGTAAAGCGTACCGTCAGCCTAAAGAAAAAACAGATTTCTATAACTTATTAGATAACTGGTTATTAAAAGATAAAGCGCCTGAATTAGAGCAACAACATTATGTGATGGCGATGTTGGTGCGCGGCGGTGTATTTGGAGAATAGCGATTATGTTGTATTATATTGATATTCAAGTGCTGCCAGATTTAGAAACCTCTGCGCCCGTATTAATGAATAACTTATTTGCAAAATTACATCGCCAATTAGCCACGGCAGGTAATGGTGTTGTGGGGATCAGTTTTCCTGATTCGTATAAAACATTAGGTGATACGCTACGTTTACATGGTTCTCAAGCTGCACTTGAACAAATGATGGCGAATACTTGGCTGAAAGGGCTAAGAGATTACACGCATGTAACGACTATTACAGAAATTCCGAGTGACATCAAAGGCTATCAGACTGTCAAACGCGTGCAGACTAAAAGTGCCAATAATAAGCGTAAGCGTTCAATTGCTAAAGGTTGGATCAGTGCTGATGAAGCGATTCATGTGATTCCAGATACAGCCGAGCGTAAGTTAACGTTGCCTTATGTTCAAATTCAGAGCTTATCTAATCAGAATGTTATGCGAGTATTTATTGAACATAGCAAGGTAGTTAGTGATGCAACGGACGGTGTATTTAGTAGCTATGGATTAAGTGCCACCGCAACGATCCCTGTATTTTAAGTGCTGTTTTAATCGTAATAGCAATAATGGGTTAGATGAGTATTCATTTAACCCTTTTTTTTAGTCTTTATTAGTTTTATTTAAAATCAATAACTTACAAGTGTAAAATAAAAAAGGGGTAAAAGAGGTTTTTTGGGTTTTATTTAAACTAAACAATCGCTTATTATAGCTAAGCTTCAGTTCACTGCCGCACAGGCAGCTTAGAAATGCACGAAGTTAACTAACATCTTAGTCATAAAGTTCACTGCCGCACAGGCAGCTTAGAAAAATAGGCCCTGGCAAAACCGAGGATAATAGACGTTCACTGCCGCACAGGCAGCTTAGAAACCCTTAAATCAACGACTAATTGTGTGCCGTATTGTTCACTGCCGCACAGGCAGCTTAGAAATGCTCCATACTCCAATGCAGCGCGAGGGTCATAGTTCACTGCCGCACAGGCAGCTTAGAAATTCATGGCACTTTGGTATAACGCCATTATAAAGTTCACTGCCGCACAGGCAGCTTAGAAATATCCAAAGCAAATCCTTTTATTGGTCGCTCAGTTCACTGCCGCACAGGCAGCTTAGAAAAACACCACTAAACGGTTTACCAATGTCTAAACGTTCACTGCCGCACAGGCAGCTTAGAAAGAAACATCACTAGTCGCCTGAAGCAGATCACCGTTCACTGCCGCACAGGCAGCTTAGAAAAGGATACGTTATCTCTCTCGGTATGTGTTAATGTTCACTGCCGCACAGGCAGCTTAGAAAATTCATCCACGCTTTGAAATTTATATCTTGGCGTTCACTGCCGCACAGGCAGCTTAGAAATATGATATTCCCCCAACATCAAAAGCCGCTATGTTCACTGCCGCACAGGCAGCTTAGAAACTCAACAATCAAGTCATTATCATCGTTATTAGGTTCACTGCCGCACAGGCAGCTTAGAAAACACCAGATTCTAAGGCGGCCACTGATGCAGAGTTCACTGCCGCACAGGCAGCTTAGAAAAAAGCTGGTCTCGTCGATCAAGTAATTGCAACGTTCACTGCCGCACAGGCAGCTTAGAAAGTTAATGTGATCAACCTCAAGCCCATCAATAAGTTCACTGCCGCACAGGCAGCTTAGAAATGTTCAGGACATAGAATTTAACTTTGTTCTATGTTCACTGCCGCACAGGCAGCTTAGAAAAAGCTGGCGGAAATAATTTAGTGCAGACTGTCGTTCACTGCCGCACAGGCAGCTTAGAAAGTACCATCAGATACAACTAGAACACCCGGTAAGTTCACTGCCGCACAGGCAGCTTAGAAATGACTTTAATATTAGCAACACCCAAAATCCGGGTTCACTGCCGCACAGGCAGCTTAGAAAATGATAGAACTTGAGGCCCCGCGACCATCAAGGTTCACTGCCGCACAGGCAGCTTAGAAAGTGATAATGATCCGCATCGACAACAAGATCAGGTTCACTGCCGCACAGGCAGCTTAGAAAACAGATTACAAGCTGTTAATATGTGTTGTGCTGTTCACTGCCGCACAGGCAGCTTAGAAAATCACTTTGAGTCAGTGCAACACAGGAATCATGTTCACTGCCGCACAGGCAGCTTAGAAACAGCATTTTGGGACATCGTGCGATCTTGAGAGGTTCACTGCCGCACAGGCAGCTTAGAAAAGATATAGATACATAATATTTTTATGATCTATGTTCACTGCCGCACAGGCAGCTTAGAAATGATAATAGGTATTGATCTATCATCTATTGATGTTCACTGCCGCACAGGCAGCTTAGAAACGGAGCTTATTGATAGATCACTAACCGAAAGCGTTCACTGCCGCACAGGCAGCTTAGAAAGTTCCTATCACAATGGATATGCTTATGAATTCGTTCACTGCCGCACAGGCAGCTTAGAAACCCTGTCGCTTGTGAGCCAGCTATTACAGCTTGTTCACTGCCGCACAGGCAGCTTAATAACATTCAATGCGCTTGGCTTTGAGCTTGTAAATGTTAACTACCGTACTGGTAGACTATTAAATAGGAAGGGCACAACGATAATGATAGATTGAATAGGGATGTTTGAAGCGGTTAGATTTACATCAAAAGGTTAACCATAAAGTCCACCATTCGCTGGACTTTATGTTGTTAGTTACATGCTGTTTACTGATTATTCTCATGTTCAAATTCGATCCACGCTTTTTCTAATTCAATGAGACTGGCTGTGATTTTAGCTTTGTCTTGTTTTTGAATGATTAATTGTCGAACGTGCTCTTGCTGTATAAAAATATGCTGACGTTTATTGTCTACAAAGTAGTTTCTTAATCCTTTTGCCTGATCCATATACTGATGTCCAATATAAAACGGTGTATATTAAAATAGTACATTTATTATGGTTATTCTCAAGTGTTTGATAGGCTGAATGGATAGTTTATGGGTTTATTTGCTTATGGCGTATCAAGTTTGAAACAGGTTATGCCATTATATAAAGGGGAAGGGATGTGACAAATTATGCTAATTTTATAGATTGGGTCGGCTAGAGAAGAAATACCCGCCATTAAAGCTTAATAACGGGTATAGATATCGCTATCGAATAACGTTTTTGAAGTGCTTCTTACGTGTAAATAAGAAGTCTACATCTGGCGGGAAGTCTTTATTGTTTTTAGCATGTGTCATCATGTCAAAGACTTTAAATTCCGCTAAGACAGCAAAAGGGTAAGGGACAAATTCACCTTCGCCATTTGCTTGTAAAGTAGGATCGTAATACTTACCATCTTTAAAAATAATCGCTTGGTCAATGATTGTTGCTTCATTACAGCGATAACCTAAAACATAGCGATCACCACGACAGTAAATCACATTCATATAACTGTTATAGAATGTTTCATCTTCAGTGGTTGTACAGGTCGCTAATACCTCAGGATCCATTGCCTCTACCGTTACAATACGGACTTTCTCGGCAATAAAATTGCGTTCTTCTAGTTGTTGGTGAATAGCTTCAAGACTTAATTGAGTCACTTTTAATACCGCAGAAATCAATAAAAACGGCCGAATTATACGCCCGTTTGTTCTGAATGTCTTCGAAAAAACAGTATTGAGTACGGAATAATTGTGTGTTCTAGGGCGCGCAATCCTTTCTAATTTGAGAATAGATTGTAATTATTGATAACGAATTGATTATCAGTTGTATTTGTTGACAAAAAATTTACGAATGCAAAGAATGTAAATTTAATGCAAATGGTAATGGTTATCACTTATATTCCTGTTTGCGGTCTGGCTGCAGTGGCACAGATGCCAAGCAATCAAATCACCTTAAAGGTGGGTAGGTTCAGATACTGAGTATCTTCAAAAGCTAGCTGTTGTTAGTTTCTCAAGATGCAGTAATGAAGAACACCCATCTACATTGGTTTTATTCTCAAAGATACGGTAATTGGAGATAACGGAATATGTTTTCTAAAAGTCAGCTAACACTATTGATTGGTGCAGTATTATCAGCGCCGATTGCTCATGCAGAAATCACAGATACCGATGAGCATATGGTGGTCACCGGGCGTGATTATGGCTATAAGGCTGACACGAATTCGACTGCAATGCGAATGGAGATGACTCAGCTAGAAACTCCAGGACAAGTTGCCGTTATCGATGAGAAGTTAATTGATGAGCAACGTGCAAGTACCTTAGGTGAAGTTTTACAGAATGACGCAAGTATTTCAGCGGGTGGCACCAGTCGTAACCGTGAGCGTTTTTCTTTACGTGGTTTTGAACTCGGCAGTAGTAGTGGTTTCTTACGTGATGGCCACCAGCATTGGTCGCATTACCGCCAACCGGTTGAGTTATTAGAGCGTGTTGAAGTGATGAAAGGCCCTGCAGGTTTGCTTTATGGGCAATCAGCACCCGGTGGCTTGGTTAACATGGTATCTAAAAAGCCCACTTACGACACGCAAATGAATTTCAGCCAAGATGTGGGTTCCAATAATCATACCCGTAGTGTGTTAGATGTCAGTGGTTCGCTAAATGCTGATCAAACATTACGTGGACGCGTGGTATTAGCGAAAGAAGACTACGACTCATGGCGTAAGTTCAGTGATGGTTCAACGCCATCAACAGATCGCTTTGTTGGCGGTATGTTCCTTGATTATGATGTTAACGATAACGTGACGGTGTCACTGCATTATGATCGTACTCAAGATAAGGGCAGTGTGGATTCAGGCGCTTATATTGTCGATGGTAAGCCAGTTATGGGCCGTGATCATGTGTGGGACGCACAATGGTCTGAAATTGATAATGATGTACAGAATGTTGGCTTTGATGTTAAAGCGCAATTGAATGATACATGGGCATTGAATACTGGTTTTAATTACCAAGATTTTGTTCGTAACGATAAAGAAAGTTACCCTAGTTTTAGTAATTTTGAAGAAAATGGCACCATTAAACAAGGTGGTAGTGATCGCCATGATGAATGGGCATTTAAAACCGCTTACACCGATTTTGTGGGTGAGTTTGATACGCTAGGCATGCAACATCAGCTATTAGTTGGTGCGAACTGGTTAGGTTATAGCTACGACCGTTTCCAGCGTTCATTTGATTCAGTCGATGTTAAGCCAGGTCAAACAACACCTACACCAGTATATTCAAATAAAGACCCAAAAGTGTCTAATTCTTCATATGATGCATGGGGTTTCTATGCGCAAGATATGATCACCTTGAATGATAACTGGCAAGTGCTGGCTGGCATCCGTTTTGATCGCCAAGTGAAGAGTGGCATTGCTGAAGAAGCAGTATCACCTAAATTAGCGGCAATTTATCACCCTGCAGAGAATGGCTCTATTTACTTAGCTTATTCTGAAAGTTTTGAGCCTCAAGGTGTGGTGTCTTCTGATTACACCAATGCGGGAGATAACCTTGATCCGTTACGTGGTAAGCAATATGAGCTTGGCACCAAGTGGGAATTATTAAATAAACGTTTATTTGCAACAGCGGCAGTATTTAATATTACGCAAGAAAATTCAAAGATTGCTGTTGGACCTGATAATAATCAAACACTAACTCAAGCGGGTGAACGGGTACATAATGGTGTCGAGTTTGCGTTACAAGGTAACATTACTGATAAACTAAGCATGAATGCTTCTGCTATGTACCTTGATGCGGAATACACTAAAGATCAGAATTATGAAGGTAATCGTCCTGTTGATGTGCCTGAGTTTGCAGCAAGTGTGTGGTCAACCTATAACGTAACACCTGCGACGGATGTAAACCTAGGCGTTATCTACGAAGGCTCACGTTTTGGTGATGCGGCGAATACCTTTAAGAAAGATGGTTATACCCGTGTTGATGTGGGTGTCGCTCATACTTATAAATATGACGATAAATTGGATATCATTGGTCGTGTAAATGTAGAGAATTTATTTGATACTGATTATATGGCGGGTGGCGGTTCAACCAGCAAAGACTATGTGGGCGCAACAGGTGTAACCCTGGGTGAAGGGCGTAACTTTATGGCAACCATTGAGTTTAAGTATTAATAAGTAAGTTGAATATTTAAGGGGGAGTCTTAACTTCCCCTTGTTGCGATCTGAATGTGGTGGTCTATAAACTGTTAATCATAATAGTTATTGTTTATAGTTCGCCAACTTTGCGGTGCTTTTTATTTTTAACACCACTTTTTTGTTTTTTGGTTATTACAGATAACGATTGATTGAATATTATGAATTTTATTAAAACGAGCCTGGCTATTGTTATTCTCAGTATTACTTCTGGAGCGCATGCTTCTAGTCTTGATAATGCACGTTCGATTGAAAATAGTACTAATACTGCATCAGCAGTGAGTCAGAATAAAATAGACAAAAGTGCAGATTCAGTCTTAGCAATGAAAGCCAGTATGGAACAGCTGCAAGAAGAAGTGAAAAACTTAACGGTTTATCATGATCACCTTGCGCGATTGGTAAAAAATCAAGCGCAAGAAGTGACGTCTATTGATCAACAAATCACTGACATTAAGCAAACCCGTCAAGGTGTGGTGCCATTGATGTACCAAATGATTGATGGCTTGAAGACCATTGTTGAGCACGATAAGCCGATTAAACGTCAAGCGCGTTTGGTGCGAGTGGGTAAACTTGAAACCATGATGTCACAAGCCGATATTAGCGATGCTGAAAAATTCCGTCGTATTTTAGAAGCTTATCAAATTGAAATGGATTACGGCACCAAGCTTGCTGCTTATCAAGCAAAAATAACCCTTGCTGATAACAAAACCCTCGAAGTGAATGTGTTGCATTTAGGTCGCATTGCTTTGGTTGCCCGTAGTTTAAATGGTAGCCATTACTGGAGCTGGAATACAGCCGCGAAACAATGGCAGCCTGTTGACGCAAGTGAGGGGACAAATATCGATAAAGCATTTGCGATTGCTGATAACCAAGCTGCACCAAGTTTAATTACCTTACCTGTTTCAGGTGTATCAACTAGCGTAGAGAGTAAATAACATGAAATTAAAAACGTTAGTTGCCGCATTATGTATCGCAAGTTTGCCATTGACCGCAAATGCAGAATCTGTAGTAAAGCAAGCACAACAAGAGCATAGCCAACAGGCTCAGCATAATGTTCAACGTGAAGCGGGCTTTAATAGCACTCATCATAATATTAAAGCGCAATACAATGCGTTATTAGCTGAACGTAATAAATTAAAGGCTGCTACAGAAGTATTAAGTACAACTTTTAGTGCTAATGAACAACGTTTAGCGACGTTAGAACAACAATTACGGCTAGAAAGTGGCAGCTTAGGCGAGTTATTTGGTGTGGTACGTCAAACCGCCAAAGAAGTACAAGCTGAACAACAACATGCTGTAACCGCGATTGATAACAGCCAAGATAACGCCGTTGTGAATGAGATTGTTGCTGCGAAAGTCTTGCCATCAATGGTGCAATTGCAAGGTTTATGGCAAGCAATGACTGATCAGATCGTTGCGAGCGGACAAATTGCGAAAGTCACCGTGCCATACATTAACGGTGATGGTGAGCAAAGTGATATTCAGGCATTGCGTTTAGGCAGTATTGGCTTAGTGGGTGATAACGGCTATCTCAATTGGGATGGCAGCCAACACGTGGCAATGGCGTATTTACAGCAACCTGAACATGCACCGACATTGGCTGATTACGATCAACTAATATCAACAGGTAATGACATGCTGGTGGTCGATCCTTCACGTGGGGTGATGCTAGAGCAATTAGCACAGGCACCGACATTAATGGATCGTCTGCAAGCAGGTGGTGCGGTTGGCAAAATCATTCTATTACTACTGGCTATTGGTGCTGGTATTGCGATTTTCCGTGGTGTGAAATTAGCCATTATTCGTCAACAAATCAAAGCACAGCTAAAGCAACCTTCTAAGCCGGGCAATAATCCACTGGGTCATATTCTAGCGGTTTATAACAAAGAGCAAAGCCGCAGCGTTGAAGCGTTAGAATTGCGTTTATTAGAAACGATTGTTGATGAACAACAAGGGCTAGAAAAAGGCCTGTCAATGCTGAAACTGTTTGCTGCATTAGCGCCGATGTTAGGTTTGCTAGGTACAGTAACAGGTATGATTGAAACCTTCCAAGTGATCACTCAGTTTGGTAATGGCGATCCAAAAGTCATGGCGGGCGGTATCTCAATGGCATTGGTAACTACCGTTCTTGGCTTAGTGGCGGCAATGCCATTGCTATTGGCGCATAACATTTTAAGTTCGCAAGCTGAAAATATTCGTATGACCCTTGAAAAACAAGGTATTAGCTTAGTGGCGGAACAAGCCGAGAAAAATGACCAAAGCGGTATCAAAAATTCTGGCATGACAACTGAACAGGCCGCCTAATGGATAGCAGCGTATTACAAACGTGGTGGTTATCACTGTCGCATTTTATGGCACAAGGCGGTGTGATTTTATGGTGGTTAGCCGCTGTGGTTGCGGTGTTGTGGTTATTGGTGTTTGAACGGGTTATTTACCTTGTGTTTTACTTTCCACAACAACAGCAACAATGGATAACATTATGGGCAACACGTGCTGATCATCAATCTTGGTATGCTCATGCAATTCGAGATGGCTGGTTGAGTGATGCTAAAATAGCATTAAACAAAAACCTTAATTTTATTAAAGTGTTAGTCGCTATTTGTCCCATGTTAGGTTTACTTGGCACGGTTACGGGTATGATTTCAGTGTTTGATGTAATGGCAACCCAAGGCAGTAGCCAGCCTCGATTAATGGCGTCAGGAATTTCACTGGCGACATTACCAACTATGGCGGGCATGGTGGCAGCACTAGCGGGGATGTTTATTCATGCTCGATTGGCAAAAGCGTGTCAAATGCGTGAGTTAAAATTAGAAAAATCATTAAGGAGTCAGCAATGAGACTCAGTCGTCGCTCGTCAGTGCGTGAAGATGCACAAATAGATTTAACCTCGATGTTAGATATCGTTTTCATCATGTTGATTTTCTTTATTGTTACTAGTTCTTTTGTGCGTGAATCAGGGATTGAAGTGAATCGCCCGCAAGCAAGCCATGTGGTTAGCCAAAAAGATGCGGGTATTTTTGTCGCTATTACCGCAGCAAATGATATTTATATTGATAAGCGAGTTGTTGATGCCGAACGTGTGCAAGCAACACTTGAGCACATGTTAACAGAACAACCTGATGCCGCATTAGTGATTCAAGCTGATGAACATGCTTATAACGGTACGGTCGTTAAGGTGATGGATGCTGCAAAAGGTGCAGGGGTGAAGAATATTGCTTTGGCGGCGGAGAAAAACTAATGATGCGCATATTAATGGCGTTGCCATTGGCGCTCGCGGTGGCTTTAGGTCTGTTTACGCTGATGGCATGGATGGTCGATAACGGTAATCATCAACCTCAAGATAATGCACCGCCGTTAGCGTTTAATATGGTGATGGTTGAACACGAACAAGCGCCACAGCGTCGTCAGCGTGTTGCTCCACCACCGCCAGAAACGCCAACGCCACCACCTGAAGCGCAACCGTCGCAGTCACAAGCGGCAACATCAACGACGATGCCAATGGCGTCAATTCCTAGCTTAGGTTTAGATACGTCTATTCATGGTTTAGCGGTTAACGCGCCTAAATTTACTGATTTCAGTAGTGCAGCAGCAATAGGTGACGGATTAGGTAAATCTCAACAAGCGATGCCTCTTTATCGCGTTGAGCCGCGTTATCCATCTCGAGCTTTACGTCAAGGTAAAGAAGGGTATGTGGTGCTTAAATTCACCATTGATACTCAAGGTCGACCAATCGATATTGCTGTTATGGATGCCAAGCCTCGTCGTTTATTTGATAAGGAAGCCATTCGTGCATTACGTAAGTGGAAGTACCAACCACAAGTCGTTAATGGCACGGCTATGGCACAACAAGGGCAGACAGTACGTCTTGAATTTAGGTTGAATCAATAATGAAAAAGATTGCTTTTATTGTCGCGTTAACCTTATCGGCCTCACTGCCATTATCAAATGCTTATGCAAGTGGTGGTCAGTTATCACAAGCGACAGCCAACAAGGTACAACGCGCTAATGACTTACAATTAAATGATAAGCTTACTCAAGCCATTGGACTGTTAGTTGAAATGAACCCACGTTCTGCCTACGATAAAGCGTATGTGCAACGAATGCTGGGGGTGTTTTATTGGCAGCAAGGGAAACAGTCACAAGCTATTTCTTTGTTAACAAAAGCAGTAAACAGTGGTTTGTTGCATGATGATCAAGCATGGACGACTGAACGCATGTTGGCTGATGTTTTGTTATCAGAAGCTAAATATAGCCAGGCGCTACCGCATTATTATAAGTTGACTAAAAATATTCCTGCTAAGCAAAAAGGGGATGAATTGTGGCTTCGGATTGCTCAAGCGCATTACCAGCAAGCACAATGGCAGCAAGTTTTAACAGCGATGAAGCATTATGATGGTTATCGTCTTAAAGACGCAATGTCACCGTTATCGATTAAGCTTGGGGCACAGTTACAACTTAAACAGTGGCAAGGTGCTTCGGCAACATTGAATCGTTTAATCGCACTTGAACCAAATAAGTTAATTTGGTGGCAGCAATTAGCCAGTATTCAAATGCGAACAGGTAAAAATGCTGATGCATTAGCGACATTAAAGTTAGCAAAATACCAAGGGGTGGCACTGAGTCAGCAAGATCTTAAAGTATTAGCGCAATTATATGCTCAGCGTGGTATTCCAGAACGTGCAGCGGAACAAATAGCCGCATTGAAAGATGCCAATAGTGATAAGACGTTATTAATTGAACAAGCTAATTACTGGCAAATGGCACGTGAATGGAATAAAGCTATCGCATTGTGGGCAGTAGTAGCGAATAAAGATAACCATTATCGCTGGCAGTTATCACAATTGCTATTGCAAGAAGGACATTATCAACGAGCACTAACTGAGCTTAATCGTGTTAAACGTAAAGATAAACGCGCTGACGTTGAATTAGCAAAGGTACGTATTTATTACAAATTGAATAAATTCGATCAAGCCATTATTCATGCTAAGCAAGCAAATAACATTCAGGCATCGTCTGCCGCCAAAAGTTGGATTAAATATTTAGGCCAGATGCGAAAGATGGATGTAAGCGCTTAATAGCTAGTGCAATAAACTAATAAGGTATTATTTTATAAAAGCGAGTTATTAAGCTCGCTTTTTTTATATAGAACAGAAGCTTCTTTCTCATAAATAGCATTAACTCTTCAATAAATATACACGCAAAGCATAGTTATTTAGTGCTACTATTTATATAGGTATATAGGTATATAGGTATATAGGTATATAGGTATATAGGTATATAGTATACTTGTGCGCATAAAAATCGTCATCGGCTGACATTTCGTTGTGTTATTATTTTAGGTTAGATAAATGAAGCGTTCTTCTTCTATTTTTAATAAAGAATTAAATTATAATATATTGGTTTTTTTAATTGCTATATATTTTGGGATTGTCTTAAATATTCCACTATGGCAAAAGTTTTATGAAATACTATCAAAACTAGAAATCGTGAGTGTGGGTTTTATAATATCACTGCCTATCTTTCTTATTGCTGCGCTTAACATTATTTTTCAACTTTTAGCGTGGCCTTATATTGGGCGTTTATTGTTTAGTGTTCTTACCTTTATTTCAGCTATAATAGCTTATGCATCCTATCATTATGGGATTATTTTTGATTATGGAATGATGGAGAATATATTTGAAACCAATAGTGGTGAGGCACTTTCTTATCTAAGTTTATCTGGTTTTATAACTATTTTCATTCTTGGTATTATTCCTTGTTTATTTATTATAGCTATAAAGGTAAAGAAGCAATCTTTTATTAAAACATTTGTAATATATAAAATAATATCCATTGTTGCATCTATTATTGTTATTGTATTAATTGCTGCCTTCTTCTACAAAGACTATGCGTCTGTAGGGCGTAATAATAAATATCTTAATCGAGTAATTAACCCGTCATATGTTTATACTGGTATTAAATATATTGATCGAACTTATTTAACTAAACCTATCCCTTATCAACACATTGGCACTGATGCTAAGTTGGTAACGGCAACAACATCTAATGGTAAACCGACGTTGTTTGTGTTTGTTCTTGGTGAAACCGCACGCTCTCAAAATTATCAAGCAAATGGCTATGAGCGCCCAACGAATCGATATACTCAGCCTGATAATATGATTTCATTTAAAAATGTATCATCTTGTGGCACCGCTACAGCAGTCTCTGTTCCTTGTATGTTCTCTGCAATGAATCGCAGTAACTATAAAAAAGCGATTGCCTATAACCAAGATACATTTATTGACATTCTGCATCGCGCTGGCATTTCGATGTTGTGGAAAGAAAACGATGGCGGAGATAAAGGCGCAGGTGATCATATTCAAAAAATAACCTTGAACCATAGTGCTGAAGATCCGTTATGTGATGGTGAATCATGTCTTGATATGGCGTTATTGAATAATTTTGATCAAGACATCGCGAATATGAAGGGTAGCAAGTTTATTACGCTACATATTATGGGAAGTCATGGGCCAACGTATTATAAGCGTTACCCCAAAGACCGTGCATTTTTTAAACCTGATTGTCAGCGGGCTGATATTGAAAATTGTACTAAAGAACAAATAGTAAATAGTTATGACAATACAATTTTGTATACCGATTATATGATCAGTCAATTGATCCAAAAGTTAAAAGATTACAGTGATAAATATAATACAGCATTATTTTATATTTCAGATCATGGTGAATCACTAGGTGAGGGCGGTTTATATTTACATAGTACACCTTATAGTTTAGCGCCTAAATACCAAACAACAGTGCCAATGATGATGTGGTTCTCTAAAGGTTTTTCTCAAGATCGTGGGTTAAATCTCACTTGTCTTAAGAATCTGGCGACTAACGCGAAACAAGGAGATTATTCACAAGATAATGTCTTTAGTTCCATGTTAGGTATTATGAATGTGAAGACGTCTGTTTATAAACCGAAGCAAGATATTTTCCGTCAATGTCGTACTAATTAGACAGTTTATATGGATCAACGTTAAATATTACCCCTAATGATCTTTTATTAGGGGTTTATTTTTTTATAGCCTTTATTATCCTCGCACCTCGCACCTCGCACCTCGCACCTCGCACCTCGCACCTCGCACCTCGCACCTCTATTTCGTAACGCGTTTCTAACCAACGTAAACAATGTAAATTGAATGCCAATAAGAACGATTATCAATTAAATTATCATTATTCCAGTTACTCTTATGCATGATGTTAGTGATGGTGTTAAAAAATAAAGCCGTGCAACTATGGGCGCGACGTTTACATATTTATATTTCAATGGCACTACTGCTGGTGGTGTTATTTTTTGCTATCACAGGCATTACATTAAATCGACCGCATCTTTTTGTTAGCCAATCACCAAATGTGGTTGAGCAACAACTTGTAATTCCCAATAAGTTATTAGCGTCAGAAAAAGGGCCTTTTGCACCAAATCGTTCTGCATTAATAGCATATCTTGCCAAGCATGGTGAGGTTCGTGGAACACCGTCAGCTATAGATATTTTTACAGATATCGATGGTGATGAGTTAGTCGAAGGTGAAATTTCACTGGATTATAAAGGCCCTGGTTATAACGCCACGGTATTTATTGATATGACAACCGCACAAGCCACTATTGAAAGTACCCATTATGGTGTGATTGCAGTGCTTAATGATCTCCATAAAGGGCGTAATAGTGGTGAGGTTTGGCGCTGGTTTATTGATATTACTGCAGTATTAATGGTGTTGTTTGTTTTAACTGGCGTGTGCTTGTTGATCCCAAAAAAGAAAACTTTTCGTACTTCATTGAAATGGATGGGGTTGGGCTCTGTGGTGAGTTTACTGATTTATATTGTTGCTGTGCCATAAGCCAGTATTTGATTGTCGATTTTATTGAAGGTTCATTATGACCGTGTTTCACATCATCAAAAAACCATTATTGGTCGCGTTATTGTTAACACCATTGGCCAGTGCAATAGCTAAACCCGTACCGGAAGCAGCACAACTAGAAGTGAATTTTGCGCTACCGGCTATTGATACCACCATGTATGCCCGTCCTTATGTTGCGGTTTGGATCGAAGATCAACAGCGTAAACCCGTACGTACAGTGCAGTTATGGGTCGGTAAAGATGAGTGGTTAAAAGATTTACGCAGCTGGTGGCGAAAAGTCGGTCGTTATGATCGTGAGTTAGTTGATGCGGTAACGTCAGCCACCCGTCCTGCTGGTGAATATAAATTTGTCTGGGATGGTTTAAATGATAAAGGCCAACGTGTTGAACAAGGTAATTACATTTTCTACGTTGAAGTTGTGCGTGAACATGGTGGTCGCAACTATTTACGACAAAAAATTGAGCTAGGCGAAAACGCGTTTAGCCATGTTATTGCACCGACAGAAGAAACAGGTGCTATTCAACTTAATTATAAACTTTGAGTAATAGTAACGTTATGAAAAATAATAAAATAAAAGCGTTTTCTCTGGCATGTGCGGTGATTGCAGGCTTAACGGTATCAGCAACAGCAAATGCACACCCTCGTTGGATATTACCTTCACATTTTACCGTATCAAAAGAGGGGGGGGATTGGTTATCTTTTGATGTTACCGCTTCACATGGCACGTTTGTTTATGATAAGCCAGCAAGTACAGAAACAGCTGAAGTGATCATGCCTGATGGGCGTAATGAGCGTCCTAATTTTACTATTCGTGGTAAACGTCGTGCTATTTTTGATTTTTATTTTGAAGAGCAAGGCACACATAAAATTCAAGTAAATCAGACGCCAGTATATTTTACTCAATACAAAGCGGGTCGTCGTGACACTGTGAAATGGATCGCAGCTAACAAAGTTGAGCGTGATGCTGTATTACCACCAAAATCACGTGACGTTGTCACTCAAGTGGGTTACACCCGTGCTGAAACATACGTAACCGTAGGTAAGCCAAGCACTAAGGCAATGGAGATTACTGGCAAATATTTAGAGTTGCTTCCGATCACTCACCCAGCCGATATTATTGAGGGTGAGCCAGTGACATTCCAATTTTACTTTAATGGTAAACCACAAGCAGGCGTTGTAGCGGAAGTAACCCGTGAAGGAACGTTATACCGTAATCATCAACAACAGATTGATGTTATCAGTGATAAAGACGGTAAGGTGACTTTCACACCTGAAATTGCGGGTCGCTATATTATGAAAGCTAACTACCGCGGTGAAGTTGCTAATAACCCAATGGTAGATACTGCTAACGTTAACGTGCATATCACTTTTGAAGCATCGCTACACTAACTATTTATCAATGTGCTGTTTCTGATCTAGATACAGCACGTTACCTTTACCCACAATGTGTAACCTACACCCACTACATGGGCAGGTTTGAGGTTGTTATGAAAAAGCAGTTACCGATGATCACGTTATCAATCTTAACGTTAGGATTATTTTCAAGTGCCGCTCATGCACATTTTCCATTAATGAGTTGTTGGTTTGAAAGCGATAAAGTGGCATGTGAAACCGGCTACAGTGATGGCAGTAAAGCAGTTGATTACAACGTTAATATGTATGATTACGATGATAATTTGATTGCTAAAGTAAACACCGATAAACGTTCTATTGCTGAATTTTCTAAACCTGAAACTGATTTCTATTTAGTGTTTGATTCCGGGCATGAAAGTCCAGTAGAAGTCGATGTTGTTGAGATTAAAGAAAAATGATCCGTCAAGCCGTATCTTCAGATAATGGCAGTAAGGAAGGGAAATGGGTTGGCGGTATTATCGTTTCTATTCTGTTACTTGCCACGGTGTTGTTACCGTATCACCAAAATAAAACAAAAATACAACCATTGGATGCTCATCAAATTGCGGTCACTGAGTTAAGTTCAGAAGAACTCGCGATGGTAGCTGAGTTGCGTTTGGCACATGAAGAAATTCGGAATTTACATCAAGATAGCCGTGAATTTGAACATCAGAATCATTGGCCAAATATGGCTGAGTTATCTGAATTATGGTTAGCGCCATTTATTGAAGATAAAAGTTGGGAGCGTAAAGGCCGTCATCAGTGGCAGCATATTAATGACGCAATTTATCAAGGTTTGCGCCGTGACAATCAGGGGGCATCTTCCGTTATTCTTAATAGCAGTCGCCCTGAACCTGATATTTGGTTGGCTCTTTCTAAACAGACAACACCACTGTTCACTAACAATGATGGTGCTTTTGAACCGCAACAATTGATTGATCAAGGTTGGACACAGATTGTGTTTAATCACGACAGTAATAAACAAGCGTTAGCGCATTAACCTCTTTTGTTTTACTTATCGTGTATTGCTTGCGGTGTATTCATTTCTTAACATTGAAGTAAAAATATTATGAAAATAGTCATTAAAACAGCATTAACAGCTGTTGCATTATTCGCAAGCTTTTCGAGTATTGCCGCTGAAAAATTAACTATCGGTATCACATTGCAGCCTTATTATAGTTACGTTAAAGCGGTCGTTGGCGATAAGGCCGATATTCTTCCTCTAGTTGATGCAGGTTTTAATCCGCATAACTATTTACCACAACCTAATGATTTACGTCGTTTAAAACAAATGGATGTAATTGTTGTAAATGGTATTGGTCACGATGACTTTGCTCTGAAAGTGATTGATGCGGCTCAACGTGATGATTTAGTGGTTATTAAAGCTAACAATGATGTGCCATTATTACCCGCAATGGGGCAATCTGTTGGTGATGGTGCTGTAAACCCACATACGTTTGTTGGTTTATCTACCACTATTCAAAAAGTTTATACGCTGGCAAATAAGTTAGCTGAACTTGATCCTGAAAATGCACGTGAATACCGTAAAAATGCCCGTGATTATGCAAAAACGTTTCGATTAATGAAGCGAAAGGCGATGTTAACACTAGGTGATTTAGATACATCAGGAATGAAAGTTGCGACAACGCATAATGCTTACGGTTATTTATTACAAGAATTTGGTGTTGATGTCGCGGCAGTGATTGAACCAGCACATGGTGTTGAACCTAGTGCGAGTCAACTGCAAGAAACCATCGAAAAAATAAAGCAATCAGGTATTGATGTATTGTTTTATGAATTAAATATGCCTAATCGTTACGTCGACACCATAGAAAAAGCAACGGGAGTGAAGTTATACCGTTTTTCACATATGACGCACGGTGAATATGAAGCGAATAAAGTAGAAATTGAGATGCAGCAAAACTTAACCACATTAGTTGAAGCAATGCAATTTGCTGTTAGTAAGGATCAAGCATGAGTTTTGGTCCTCGCATTGAGATTGCAAACCTTGAGCTGCAATACGGTGAAAACCATATTTTATCTAACATCAACCATAGTTTTGAAGCAGGGCAATGCCATGTTGTGATGGGGCCTAATGGTGGTGGGAAAACATCGTTATTACGGTCAATTTTAGGTTTAACACCGTTCAAAGGCAACGTTGATATTTTATGGAATGATGCTGCCAATAATGGTAAACCCGGCTCCGTTGGTTATGTGCCGCAAAAAGCGATGTTTGAACAAAGTTTACCGTTAACAGTGATGGATTTTATTTTATTAAATTTAACCCGTTCTCCTTTGTTTTGGCGTAAACGTCAACAAGATAAGTTGTTTGCATTAAGCCAACTAGAACGTGTCGGTATGGCCAATCGTGCTGATCGACGCATGGGGCAATTATCTGGTGGTGAACAGCAACGGGTTTTGTTTGCTCAAGCGTTATTGGATGATCCTGATTTATTAGTGCTTGATGAACCGACAACGGGCATGGATGAGCAAGGAGTTCGTTATTTAGAATCATTAATTCATGAATTTGTTGCGCAAGGAAAAACTGTATTAGCGGTTCATCATGATGTAACCGCAGTTCGACGCCTTGATGCGCAAGTACATGTGGTTAATCGTATCGTTGTTGATTCTGGTCATCACTCTGAAGTGCTGGTTCCTGAAAAAATTGAACGGTTATTTAATCATTACAGTCATGCGCCGATTGTGGCAAATCAACACGAGGTTGCGTAATGGAGTTATTACGTCATTGGGCACAATTAGGTGTTGATGCGGGTTTTCTAAGTGACAGTTTTTCATATGCGTTCATGGTTAATGCGATCGTTGCTGCGCTGTTATTAGGGCCGTTATTAGGTGGCTTAGGGACATTAGTGATCGCTAAACGGTTGGCTTTTTTCTCTGAAGCGGTCGGTCATGCGGCATTAACAGGCATTGCGCTTGGGGTGTTGTTGGGCGAGCCACCTGAAAATCCGTTTATTGGGTTATTCAGTTTTTGCATGATTTTTGCGTTATTACTCCACTTTGTCCGTAATCGAACCAATGTACCTTATGACACGCTGGTTGGCGTGTTTTTAGCGTTGGCGTTAGCGGTTGGTGCGGCATTACTGATGTATGTGGCGCGAAAAATTAATATCCATATGTTAGAAAATGTATTGTTTGGTTCAATTCTAACCGTAACCGATCAAGATTTGTGGGTATTAGCAATAAGTTGTGGGTTGATTATATTGTTATTAATACCCACTTTTAATCGAATATTGCTAACTTGTATTAGCCCTGATATTGCCCGTGTTCGTGGTTATAAAACGAATTTCTATGACTATCTGTTTGTTATTATGATAACGCTTGTCACCATTGCATCCGTTAAAATTGTGGGCGCAGTATTAGTCGGTGCCTTGTTGCTTATTCCTGGTGCAACAGCACGTTTATTGACTAAAAATATGGGTAGCTTTGTTTTGTTGTCATCGTTATTAGCGACCATAAGTTGTGTGATTGGTACTATTTTACCGATGGAGCTTAAATTACCTATTCCATCAGGAGCGGCAATTATTATTGTTGCTGCTACGTTCTTTTTAATCGCCACCTGTTACCGCATTGTTCGTAAAGGGTAGTCGCTGTATTTTGTTTAAGGAATCATCATGAGTCATCTCCAGCTTCACCCAATACGTTCACTGATTCAATCGGTTTGTGCTGTTGCTATTATTGTGAGCGGCAGCAGTTATAGTCATTCAGCAAAAGCAGAGGATATTTTAACTGCAACGCCCGTCACTTATATGTTGGCATCTGAACTGACCCATGACACAGGTATAACGACAAAATATCTGCCTCCTAAACGTTACGGTGTGTCACGATTACCGAATTGGTTTGCTTCAAAAGGTGACATTGTAACGCAAGAGGCCAGTAAAAACGCACAAGCAGTCGTGACATTAGGCGCTGTTTGGCCGCAAGACCCACTTTATATCTATGCCCGCCAAGGCAATATTAATATTATTGAAATTGATGCATCACAGGCGATTTCACCACAAGGGCAAGGTATTGCTGCATTGCGTTTAGATGACGGTTTAGTATCAATGTATTCGTGGTTAAATCCGACCAACTTAAGTCGAATGGCTGCTATTGTAAGTGATGATTTACAGCGTTTATGGCCGAATAAAGCGCAACAAATTGAACAAAATCAACAGCTATTGATGAGGGATGTTCGTAAGTTGATTAATGCTCAACAACAAGTGCTAATGGATGCAGGAATTGATTCAGTGATATTACTGTCAACAGAACTTGAAGATTTTGCTTCAGGAAATCAGCTATTTGTTGTTGATAGGCTAACGACGCCAGAATTAGAATGGACAGAGAAAGATAAGCAAAAATTGAAAGCGTTATTAGCAGAAGATGATAGCTTATGGTTATTAAGCACGAAAAAATTAACGGAATCGCAACAAGCACTATTACCTAAAGGTGTGAATGTGATGGTGATTGATAGTGTTGATCGCTGGGGGCATGTAGGCATTAATCATGATGAGCCGCTTAAACGCTGGCAAATTAGATTGTAATGGTTATTCGTTTCTAATTGATGATGCATATTGTTGCCCAGTATATTACTGGGCTTTTTATTGGTTTAAATGTAGATCTAAACATTGCTTAAAACTTAAATAATAATGATAGCATGCCCAACATTATGAGTAGGCTGCCTGAAATTAAGTCGTTATATTTACCCACGATGTTGCCAATAGTACTGTGACCAATATGATTACCCGCATAAGTGAGCATCATGCCGGTAATAAAAGTAAGTGTAACGACTAATGTAATATCTAAATGCGTAATACTGCCTAAAATACCAACACCGATATTATTGATAGATAATAATAAGCCTAACATTACCGCGCCTTTAAAGTTGAGCACAGTATGTTGTTTTTGCTGTTGTTGTTTTTTTAGAAGATCGCTGCCAATAAACCATCCCCCCATTAGAATAAAGATCACTGAACCAAGCTCATGCGATACATAATTAGGAATAAGTTGAGTTACTAATTTTCCGCCTAACATTGAAATAAAAGTAATGAGTGCGGTTATAAATGCAATAATAGCATTGGCTGTTAATGGGATTTTTTCATTCTTTACACCATAACTAAGGCCAATAACGAAATTATCGAGATTTGATGAAAGGGAAAATATCAAAGCGAGTAAAAAAGACACGATAGTTCATCTCGTAAAAATGTTTTTATAAACTGAAATGAAGCTTAACGCGATGTATTTGTGTGAATAGTAATTTTTCAGATATGAGCGAGTATTGCATTTATTAGAAATGAAAACTTTATTAGGTGTAAAATAAGCAGTCAAATAAACTGACTGCTTATTTTCTTTATATTATTTAATATTAATTACCATTATGAGCATGAGGAGAAGAATATTTCCATAATGGATTCCAGTATTGATTTAATAACTCATTAACAAAATCACCTTCCATGAGGTTGTTAAACTCAGATAGATTGCCAGGGTATAGGTTATCAGAACCAATGATGCAGACTTCGTCATCGACGATCATAATCTTTGCATGGTTACCTGGAGCACAGTCAACACGATCATAAAAGAATCCACTTGCATTGATCGTTGCATAAAATGGGTGACCAATAATACCATGGTGGGGTGGCTCTTCTGATAATGGTGGCTGTTTTAATGTCGCGGTACGACCTTCAGGTGGTAATTGGGGCCATTTGTATGTTTTACCTTCAATGAAGCCACCTTCTGGCACCTTATCTGTAAATGTGAATGGTGCAACAAAAAGTCGAGTTAGTGCATTTGCTCGTTTACCATCACTGTCATCTAATAACTTATCTGTCACGACATCATGTGTCATATAGTACTTAAGTAGACCAAAGGTTCTAATTGCCCCTGAACCAAAAGAATATTGGTCACCTGCAGCACCAGCCCCTGCATCAAGTGCAGAAACAACAACTTGTACTTGTAAGTTTTCGTTTTTAAGTAATGCTTCAATAATCCATTGAGCGACAGAGTGATCTTTCCAATTTTTTTTCCATGCGCTGATGATATCTTGTTGCGACATCCGAACAATTTTTTTCGCATTTAATATCAGACATTTTTTCATCAGTTCAGATCCGATCTTAAAGTCAGTACTACGATTTAAGCCTGTCCAGTACTTGCCAACGGTAAGAATGCGGCTTGCACTTTTGTATTTATCAAGACTTTCATAACTATTGTATATAATGCGATCTTCAAAAACTGGTGCTTTAAGATCAGATACTGAACGTAAATCAAAGTCTTTAATTGCAAATACGGGAGGTAAAAGCTCCAATTGTGGTTGCTTAGGATCAACACCGGGTTGAATGCCACTCTCATGTATTTCTAATAGCTGCTCTTGTTTATCTTTCATATAATCAAGAACATAATTAAGTTCTAATGGATCGTTGGGAAAATTAGGATCTGAGTCTTTAATTACCCAACTCATTGATTCAATATCAAATGTTTCTTTAGTGAGTAAATCTGTTGTACCTGTCCACATATTGTTTAAGTAAAGCTGTGCACCGTATGTGGCATCACCATGAACAACGGCAGATACATCATGAACTGGCGGGTAACTTCTGAACAAATCCATATTAAGGTTATGGCCGCCAGCTAGCGATTCAACACCGTCTACTGCGATAATTTTAGAGTGGTTCCATGTCATTTTTGTGCCATAACTTGATACAAGTTCAGCCGGTAAAAATTTAGTTTGTAGTGATTGTTGTGATCCTGCTGCTCGTTCATAAAAACGACCAACAATGAATTCTGGCATCACTTCCCAATTGGCTGAACGCTCTTCAACGAGTCGTTTTAAAGCATCTTGAAAATCAATAAGATTGCCTGGTTTATAAACTGGATATAATGGTGTTTGTCCAAATAGGAAGCGAAATTGTGTCGGCTCTGTACGACCCATTTTAGTTGATAGAGCTGTATCAATAGCACCTAAGATTGGTTTTCCCCAGTCAGGATCTGGACTATTTAGCGATGAAAGATCACAGCGGTAGCGAGCTTTTTGAATGACTTCAACGACCGCTCGTTCAAATTCAGCTTGGCGTTCGTATGCACGAGGCATGATTTCAGGGCCAAAAGGCATACCCCATACATTGGGTGTATCAAGTAGCCGAACATAGTTATTTTCACTATCGTGGTAGAAGAGATCATTTTTAACTAGTTCGTTTTTTACATCATCAATTTTGCTCATATTCTTTCTCGTTTATTCACGTTATTTTTATACATGGTTATATGGGTTGAATGGTTATCTGATGGCTTATAAAAACGTCCAGTCGACCCAACCTTTACCTGCACGCTCAGAGGTAACGGGATAAGTGAGTTTGTAAGGAGGATTACCTACAACATCTTCCATGTAGTAAGTATTTAGCGGGTTATAACCACTTATTGATGATATGCGACGGACATAAGGGCGATTAGGTAAACTACTATTACGTAAAGGACCCCCTCCCATCTGATCAAATTCACGGTGGAACATATGAATATGCTTTCTTAGAGTAAGAACATCGTCTTCAATAGCACAAGGAATTTTGAAGTTACTTCCCCATTGTGTTAAATAGCCACGAGCCATTTTGTAAATTAATTCAGGAACAGGAGCAACATTATTGCTATCTTTACTTGGATCATATGCGCCATTTGCTGTTGTATTTCCAGCAACGGTGCTGTGTCGACCACGGCAGGCATACAGTTCATAACCTTGAGGTTGTGGTGTTTTATCATCAGGGTCTAGTGGGTTTTTTTGCTGTGCCTCATCGGCTAATACACTCCAACCGTCTTGTCTTTTTGCCCAGTTTTTCCATGATTGGTGGTGTAATTTGATGTCATTACTTTCACCGCGCATACGGCTATTAGGGCGAGGGACAACAGCTTGGTATAAGTGATCACTAGTATTGAGATTGTCACACATGTCCCATGCATAAACCCCAACATAGTTAACAACATTCGGCGGTAGCTGAGTTAATAAGCCATACCATGCACCGGGACCGGGAACCGGCTCAATAGCAAAAATATTAACAGGGGTGTTACGTGTTTTTTCATCGCCATAAGCATACAGGAACCATGCTGCAATAATGGCTTCACAAGACCCACGGCTATGACCAATAAAGTTAAATGTATCTGCTTTACTTGCAGCAGCAATATTTGCACCGTGTAAAGCAAGCGCTGGCATTGAATCACCTTTTGCCGCTTCAACTAGCGAATACTGGTCACCACTAATGTAGCTTTGAATATAGGAAAGTAATGAATCAGGAGCATTCAAAGGACCTTTAATAAGTAAAGGTTCACTTGTGTTTGAGGCTTCCCAGTCATTTTGACCACAACCACGAACACTTTTACCAAAGCCATCGAGTTCTTTCATAATTCTTACAGGAATATAACCTGTTGACGGTAGGTATATATCTTTATTACTTCCATCACGAGATATTTCGCCTTCATCGCGAGTACAACTGGTCCCACAAAAAGAAACAGTAATAGTGTTGGATTTTTCTGACATAGCAAAGCGAGGTAATGCTGATACAGGGGAACTTAAAAATAATCCTGCGGTACCTAATAAACCAGATTTAATGAACTTTCTTCTTTTTAATAGCATATTATTTTATTAAATTCTTATTGTAAGTGATGAAAACGTTTTTTGTTGGAATATTTAATACTTAATTAAATTAAGTATTAATGAAGCATTAGTGAATATTTTTATAATTAAAGTGGAGAGGCTGCTAATGGTAATCGGGAGATATATAAACACAAAATAGATAATACCTATTAGTGAGATAGGTATTTCCTATCTTAATGGGTTGTTTTATGAGGTGTGTATTATTTTATAAAAAAACATACAATAATTAATTATATATGATTATTAAATTGTATTTATTTGAATCTCTTATAAATCAAGTGTTTATGTTTTTTATTTTATTGAGTGTTAAAAAACAACAGACCATGATCCTTTATTACTTATATACAATAATATATAGATTCATTTTTATACCTTAATTCGAATCTATTGTTAAATATTCCTTAATATATATAATGAATTTATATTACATGTCAAAATCTAATATATTCTATAGGTTTTGATTTATATTTATTACATTTATAAATATCGCTAGTATTTATAGTGTTGACCAAGAGCTGTTTATTTTGTTTACATGAATAGAAATTAATAAGGTAATGAATTAGCACTACACACTGAGTTTGTGTTTTCATCGTCTGTAGTGCTAGAAAAATACTGATAAAGTCGCAATATAAATAATGCATGCTTTTAAAGGGGCAATACAATCATATTAACTTCCCAATAAATGAATGCCTTTCAGTCTTTACTGAATACTTCATTAATCATTAGTTGCTATTTGATTATAGCCCCAACGTTTTGCTCGCATCAATGCACTTTCAGCTTTGATGTAGTCATAGCTAAAATCTTGATATTCAATGTTAGTAATACCGATACTTACTGTGATCTTGATTTGATGTCCAGTCGTTAGTTCTAATATCCACTGACTAATTTCATCACGAATTTTGATGGCAAATTGTTCCGCTGCTTGAATATCAGCATCTGGAATAATGATACAAAACTCTTGGCTGCTTAAACGAGCAATATGCATATTATCCCCACAGGTTTCACGTAGGAATTTAGCCATCATCATGAGTGTTTTATCACCAGCATCAAGTCCAAATCGGTCATTTACTTCTCTAAACTTATCAATGTTTATTAATAGCATTGAAATATCGCGACGATAACGTTTACAACGCGATGATTCGTTTTGATATAGAGGTAAAAGCCCTTCACGGTTTAGTAAACCTGTGAGGAAATCATTAGTCGTGGTTTTTTTTACTTGTAAAATAGCATCATAACGATGGCGTGATAGTAAAAACGCCATCACAAAAATAATTGAATATGCACATAGATTTTGAAGTGCTGATGAAATCTGCATATGTTTGCTCGTTATTTCAGACACGCTTAATATGATATACAGCACTCCAAAAATGGCACTATACCAAGCAGCGGTTCTAATTTGTAAAGCAAAAAAACTTAATAGGGGAATTGTTAACCCGATAGTATTACTGATATGGCGAGCACCAGTAAAATAAAACCCCGCTGAACAAATAAGCGTAGTAGCGATTAAAAAGATCCAAAAAAGAATAGTAGCAGAAAAGATGGTTCTATTTAATGCAGCTAAGGTGTAACACAGTGTCATGCCGAGTATACCGACAACAGTAAAATAATGTGCTTGCTGTGAGACAAAATAAGTAAAAGCGATAATGGCACAGATAGCACCAGCAAAAGGGAATAATAAAGAAAGTTGTTTTTTTAATGTTTTCTCACTCAATTCAATATATGCAAAATTTGTTGCTTGTAGTTGCGTACTTTTAATCAATGTAACCATGATATGAAAAAAACCTTTATAACAACATTTGGACAAATACAATAGGTTGTATATTTTTTGGGAAGCATATCAGTATTGTGATTGATGTCTAATTATTTTTAAATATTAATGTAAAATAATATTTAAAAAAGAGATCTTATTATCACAATGAATATCGAGATTTGGGTGGGCTTATCATAAGTTGTTGATAGGTAGGCATAAAGTTGATCGTGCAAATGTGTTTTTATAGGGCTACAAACTTTTTAACTTGAATGATTAAAAATGAGATCTATAACCATGAATTATTATTCTATTTTGGTATAAATAAAGAGTATCTAATAATGAATAGGAGCGATAATGTTTTCAGAATATAGAAGCTTAATTACATCACTAAAAGGTCATGATGCATATTTTGATCGTCTATTTAAAAAGCATAATGAATTAGATGATAAAATTAATGCAATGATTTCCGCTAATGGTTTTGATGAAACTCTTATTGAACAATTAAAAAAAGAAAAGCTATTATTAAAAGATGAAATTTTCATTTATTTGCAACAAAAAGCATAATAGAAAAAGAGAAGCGTTTCGCTTCTCTTTTTTTGATAGCAACTATGTTGTGGTATTTATAGCTATAACGATGATAAGAAATAATCAATCAAATCCGCTGTTATTTTAGGGTGCTCGTTAGTAATACCGTGTCCAGTTTTAGGTAATACAATGATAGGTGCTTGAATATATTTGCTTAATTTTATACCACTATTAAGTGGGAATATCTTATCATTTTGTCCCCATATTATTAGCGTTTGAGGTGATTTTTTAGGATCATATTGTTGGATTCGATCTCTGTCATTAGGCAATGTTTTAATTAATTGTGTTCGTTGTGGCTTCCATTGTGAAAAATAATCAAGGTAGATTTGATTTGCAATAAAATCAGGGATTCGCTTTTTCTCAATAAATACGTTGTCGTAAAGACGTTTAACATCATCACCACTATTGGGTACAAATAACTCTTCTGGTGAGTCAATACCTGCACGTTTAACTAAATCATCTAAATCGCCATCACTAAATAGCGGGCCTGGGCTGGCGATGATCACTGCTTTATTGATACGCTCTGGTGTCAACATCATGTCATAGGTGATAAAACCACCATAAGAAATACCCGCGACATCAATTTTTTGTAGTTGTAATTTATCAACAAGTTGCCAAATAGCATTAGTCTGAGTTGATAGTTGCGCAGCATTATCGCTGTACGATTCACCAAACCAGAGTAAATCAGGGGCAATAACGCGGTATTTTTTACTTAGCTGTAGCATTTCAGCCTTCCATGTTGCAGCCGCAGTGCCACCAAAACCATGCAATAATAGTAATGGCTGTCCTTGACCACCTTCCCAATAGGTTAATTCTCCACCTTCTTTGAGTACCATTTTGTACTTACTGAAACCTTCTTTTTCTAAAGATGACTGATCGTGCTTTGTTTTCCAATGAACTACCTCACAGCCGGTGGTCATGAGAAGTAGTGTCCATAAAAGGATAAAATAAGGTATAAATCGTTTCATAGGTTACTCGAATGATTGAAAAGCCGATTAATTATACGCTGTTTTATTGTCGTTGGGTAAGAACATTTGCAGATAAGGGTAAAAATAAAAATGTGAGATTAGTATTTGTTTTTTGAGTTAGCATTATGTCAAAATTCAATTTTATGTTAATCAGTATGTTGTTAAAGAAAACAATCGATGCACTATCTTACGCTATAATAAATACTTATAAAAAATGGCATTATTACCATGTGAAATATGTATTAATATTTAAATCGAAACTACGTATTAACGACTAGGAGACACTATGCGTGTATTAGTTACTGGTGGTATGGGCTACATTGGTAGTCATACTTGTGTACAAATGATTGAAGCGGGTATGATCCCAATTATTGTTGATAATTTGTATAACAGTAAAGAAACCGTATTAAAGCGCATTAATAGCTTAACTGGCGTAACACCTGCATTTTATAAAGGTGATATTCGTGACCGTAAATTTTTAGACAGTGTTTTTGCTGAAAATGAAATCGATGCTGTCATTCACTTTGCGGGACTAAAAGCCGTAGGCGAGTCAGTAGAAAAGCCACTAGCGTATTACGACAATAATGTTAGTGGTACATTAGTGCTTGTTGAAGCAATGCGTACCGCTGGTGTTAATGCGATTATCTTTAGCTCATCGGCAACAGTTTATGGCGATCCTGCATCTGTGCCAATCACTGAAGATTTTCCAACAAGTGCAACTAACCCATATGGTCGTAGTAAGCTAATGGTAGAGGAATGTCTTGCTGATATTCAACATGCATACCCTGAAATGAGTGTGACACTACTGCGTTACTTTAATCCAGTAGGTTCACATAAATCAGGTACTATGGGTGAAGATCCACAAGGTATTCCTAATAACTTGATGCCATTTATTTCTCAAGTAGCTGTTGGTCGTCGTGAGTTCTTGTCTGTTTTTGGTGACGACTACCCAACAGTTGATGGTACAGGTGTGCGTGACTACATTCACGTAGTGGATCTTGCAGATGGTCATCTTGCTGCATTAACACATAAAGGCGGTGAAGCAGGCTTACACATTTACAATCTAGGTACTGGTAACGGTAACAGTGTATTGCAAATGGCGAAAGCGTTTGAAAAGGCTTCTGGTGTAGAAGTTCCTTACAAGATTGCACCTCGTCGTGCTGGTGATATTGCAGAATGTTGGGCTGATCCTGCGAAAGCAAAAGCAGAATTACATTGGGAAGCAAAACTAACACTTGATGATATGACGCAAGATACATGGCGTTGGCAGTCAACAAATCCAGATGGTTACCCTGACGCAGAGTAATTTTAAATTGGATTAAATAAAAAGGCGCTAATTTAGCGCCTTTTTTTATGAGGAAAGAATAGACATTAATAATGTTTATTAGTAATAGTACAGGGTTTTGTTACAAAGAAGATAATCAAACTAGCAATAGCACCAGCTAGCATGTCTTTTTGCGTATCCCAAATATCACCTTGTGATCCTAGAAACTCAATACCCGCCTCACCACCAGAAGTGACGGCATACCACCATTCAATAATTTCATAAGCAGCAGCTGTTGCCATAATGGAAAACAAACCCAAAAGTGCAGCAATAATTGGTTTGCAATGGCCTTTACGTACTAAAAACTCGCGACTGGAAATGCATATAAACTAATTGAAAAGTATGCAAAGCGAACAAACTGATTATGGTTTGAATCCAATAGGTGATTAACCCAGTCAAAAGGGACATTTGCAAACGTGTAATGAGCGCAAATATTATGTAATACCAGCCATACTGCGCGGAAAGTAGTATTAAGGCCAAGTGCAATAAAAAAGATGATATAGCATAGCGCTAACTATTTGGGGGATTTGTTTTCAATTATTTCAATTTCTTATAATCAAAACAGATCTAAAGGGTAACGTTTTTGGTGTAGGTATAGTAATAAATATTATCAATATGTTAACGCTTGTGAGATGACTTATTTTAGGTTTTTTAAAATTGGTTTGTGTTATAATTTCCAGCTAATGTTTTCACAATATTGTGATATTCATCATATTTGACAGTACACACTCATAATTTGAGTTGTTTTTACCGGAGCATCATTTTGCATTTTAAAGATCTTGGCTTAGACCCACGCCTATTAAAGAAACTGAATCATTTGGCGTTTGATCGAGCAACCGAAATTCAACAAACGGCAGTCCCTGTTGCTATTGCTGGCAAGGATATTTTAGCGTCGTCGAAAACGGGTTCCGGTAAAACTCTGGCATTTTTATTACCTGCAATGCAACGTATGTATCGTAGTAAGCCATTCACTCGTCGTGATCCTCGTGTATTGATTCTGACACCGACACGTGAACTAGCAAAACAAATTTTTGCACAGTTACGAACGCTTAATGCGGGTACATCTTATGATGGCACATTAATTGTTGGTGGTGAAAACTTCAACGACCAAGTAAAAGCATTACGTAATGATCCGATGTTTGTTGTTGCAACACCGGGTCGTTTTGCAGATCACCTTGAGCACCGAAGTACACACCTTGATGGCTTAGAAATGCTGATTCTTGATGAAGCTGATCGTATGCTTGATCTCGGCTTTGAGCCACAACTTCGTCGTATTAACGAAGCCGCTAATCACCGCCGCCGACAAACATTGATGTTCTCAGCCACGATGGATCATGTTGATGTTCTTGATATGGCTTCTGAAATGTTAGATAACCCTAAGCGCATTTCAATTGGTCACTCAGCAGAAGAGCACACAGATATTACTCAACGCTTTATTTTGTGTGATCACTTAGATCATAAACAAGCATTGCTTGATAAAGTGTTAGAAGTTGAAGATTACAATCAAGTTATTATTTTTACTGCAACGCGCGCTGATACAGATCGTTTAACGGCAGAACTGAACGAACGTAAACTAAAAGCCGTTGCACTAAGTGGTAATTTAAACCAAACGCAACGCAATAGCATTATGAGCCAGTTTGAGCGTAATTGTCATAAGATTCTTGTGACAACAGATATTGCCTCTCGTGGTCTAGATATTGATAGCGTATCGCTTGTTATTAACTTTGATATGCCAAAACATGCGGAAGAATATGTTCACCGTGTGGGCCGTACTGGTCGTGCCGGTAACAAAGGTGATGCTGTTTCATTAGTTGGCCCTAAAGACTGGAAGAGCTTTAAAGCGGTGGAAGCATTCTTGAAACAAAAGATTGAGTTCACAACAATCGAAGGCTTAGTTGGTAAGTTTAAAGGTCTTAAACCGGCACCGAAGAAGAAGATTGTTAAGAAAACGACAACGAATAAAACGGGTACTGCTAAACAAACGCAAGCACCTAAAGCGAAGAGAAGAGTTGATAAGCGTTTTTACGAAAACCAAGCTGTGGGTAATGATATCTTTATCCCTAAGAAAAAACGCAATACTGATGTAAGTCAAGATAACTAATTGGTTTTAATAGATAAAAATTAGAATAATTAAATGCCGTTCATTTTTAAGTGAACGGCATTTTTATTTGGCTTCAAATTTTATAGCTGCATATGCTTTTTTCTAACATCCCATTGTTTCAGGTATTCGAGGCGTTTACCTATTAATGATGCAGTTACTCGACGACTTAAGCGGTTACTTTCTTCTGATTCTATAAAGATAGGATTTGTATCACCAAAGCCTTTGATAGTAATGCGCGAAGGTGCGATTTCATGGCTAATAAGCATATTTCTAACTGCATTTGAACGACGTAAAGACAATGCTTGGTTATAATCTCTATGACCTACTGGACTCGCATACCCATTAATAATGACTTTTGTTGAAGGATAATCCTTCATAAACTCCGCCATAAAGTTGATTTCATTAGAAAATATGGGCGTTATTTCAATAGAGTCATTGGCAAATAAAATATGTAAATTATAATTTTTTGTATTTATAATTTTTGCACCACAACCATTATTATTAATAACATCTAATGTTTGTGTTTGTTGACAATGATCACGAGTATTGATAACACCATCTTGATCTTTGTCCATCAGGTCTAGTTGATGTATCTTGGTAGGGTATGAATCAATCGTTGAGCTACAACCACTGACCAATAATCCTGTAGCTAAAAGTATAATATATTTCATTTTTATTCTTATAGTACTGATTTATTCCATTGAGGATCAGCGTTGACACGTGATGCCTTAAGTAAGCTAGATGTTGAATTTAAGATGCGATATTTAGCTTCTATCTCGCCGTATTGAGCCTGAACATAGTTACGTTTAGATTCATATACTTCGTTTTCGGTGTTTAATACATCAAGTAGGCTACGTTGCCCAATAAGGTATTGTTTTTTATAAGCGTTCAATGTCTTTGTTGAAGCGAGTACATGATCTTGCAAAAATGATTTTTGTTGTGAATACAAAGTATAAGCGTCCCATGATAATTGAGCGCCACTGCTTAATTCACGTAATGAATTCTCATAAATATCTTTCGTTTTTTCAAGATCATAAGCTGCTTGGCGAGAGCGAGCTGTATCGCTTCCACCTGAAAATAAGTTATAACTTACTTTAAGTGCAACCTGGCTTTCATCTATTCGACTATTTGAGTTAGAGTTTTCAGATCCCCAAGTTTGACCAGCTTGTAATGTTATTTTGGGTAAAAAATTTCCTTTAGTTAACTTATACTTATATTTTGCTGCTTCAATATCATGTAATGCTAATTGAATAGTCGGGTTATTTTCTTTTGCCGTGTCTAGCATTACTTTCAGGCTACGCGGCATGATCTCTTGATCTACTTCAGGCATGACTAGATCAACAGGGCGATGGCCTGTAATACGAATAAATTGTGATTGTTTATCATTTAAGTTTGATTTAGCAGCTAAAACACTTGCATCAGAACGAGCAAGTCGAGATTGGGCTTGTGTTAAATCTGTTGATGAATCTATACCTGCGTTTACGCGTTTTTTTATATTGTCATATATAGTATTTAAATGCTGATTATTTTCATTTGCCAGATATACATTCTCTTGAGCCTGAAGAACATCAAGATAAACTTTAGAAACTTTTAGAGCTATATCATTAACTGTTGAATACAGACCATATCGACTAGCTTCAGCTTCTTCTTCAACTCGATCTATATCATTTAGGGTTAAGTTACCATCCCAAATTAGTTGTTCGATAGTTAGTGATGCCTGGTTTGAATTGTATTGATCTGGTTGAACTCGATTTTTAATAATACCTGTTTGTGCATTCACATTTATAGACGGTAAATAGTTTCCTTTTCTAATACCTATTTCTTCACTTTTGACTTTAAAATTATGAAAAGATTCTTTTATATTTGGATTGGTTTCTAGCGTTTGTAATAATGCTTCTTCATAGGATTGAGCATAGATAACTGGTGATGTAATTAGTCCTGCGATTAATAGAGCGGTTGAGTCTAACTTTAATTTCATTTTTATTATTTCTTGAATTTATTTGCCTATATAGTGACGGAATATTTTGTCCGTTCAATTCAATTGAATTGCCACCACGATGAAAATATTTCATCGATAATTGATAGCTATTATTTTTCAATGTCTTATGGGGTTGGGTGTATTCTTGTGGTGTATATTTTTGGTAAGTTTGATGTTTTTTTTTGATAATTAGAGTGTAGAGTATAAAAATTGGCCATTTTATAAGTTGGTAAATTTGACAGGTTTGAATAATATGTTAAATTCCAAAACAAATAAATAAACACTACCATTTCAGGTGGGGAAATATAATGAAAGTAATCGATTTAATCGATGATGTTTTTATTAAAGACATTAGCGGTAAAGGCTTTGTTGTTGGTGATAATAATGAGCTGATCCCTCTTGATAAAGGAATGAAATTAAAAGCTGGGCAATTAATCTTACTAAATGATAATTCTATAGTTAGTATTAATAATACTAATGGGACGTCTGAAGAATTAACTAATAGTGATCATGTTTTAATTAAGAATGTCGATGATTTAAGTAATGCCGACCAAATAAAATCATCATTTCATACTTATTTTATTAATGATAAAGAAGCGGGTCATGACGGTGTTAATTATAAAAATGACATGGTTGATGATGGGTTTTATAAAAATGAGAAGATTGAACACTCTTTATCGGATGAAAAATATATAAGTTCATCAATAGCAGATTATAGCATTGTTAATTATGATAATGATGAAATGCTTGCTAGTGCAGGTCATGATACTAATTATCAGCCCGAAGATGAAAAACAAACTAATTTTTATGGTAATGAGCAATTCAATGGCAGTTTTATATCTACTGTTGCAGCGACGATTGCGATCGACAATATTACCTCTGATGACATTATTAATGCTGCTGAAGCCAAAACAGATATCCCTGTTCACGGTACGGTAGGTGATGATGTAAAAGTTGGCGATACGGTAACAGTTACTGTTGGCTCACAAACGTACACCACCACAGTGCAAACGGGTAATACGTGGACAGTGAATGTTCCGGGTAAAGTACTGGTTGATAATGGCGGACATGAAGTTCATGCCACAGTTACTGCTACGGATGATGCTGGTAATAGTATCGTTGCAAATGCTGAGCACCCGTATACAGTAGCCGGAGCAATTAATGCTACAGTGGTGATTGATAATATTACCTCTGATGACATTATTAATGCTGCTGAAGCTAAAACAGATATTCCTGTTCATGGTACAGTTGGAGCAGATGTAAAAGCTGGCGATACAGTAACAGTTACTGTTGGCTCACAAACGTACACCACCACAGTGCAAACGGGTAATACGTGGA
>NZ_CAMRAN010000033.1 GCF_947039875.1 uncultured Photobacterium sp. | reverse complement strand
ACCGATGCCTGAGAAGTTATTAACTTTGGCTGAAGCTCGGTGGTAATCAGGTAAATTTTTTCATCAAAATGACGTTTTAAATCGTGTGACAAGCCCTGTTGATGTTACATATTCAGACACAAAGCAGCCTATTGATTTTAATGATAATGGTATTGATATATTTAGGAAAATGTTAACTCAAAAATCCAATGATTGGGCTTATGAGCAGGAAGTGAGAGTATTTAAATCCAACTTGTTAGGTTTAAATGGTAATGATGCCAATGGTAATAGAGTGTCTTTAATCGATATTCCACCAGATGCTATAACGGAGATATTAATTGGAGCTCATGCTAGTTCTGAGTTTAAACAACTAATATTAGATCATTGTTTAGATTATGATGTATATGAGGCTAAATTATCTAACTCTAATTATAAGTTAGCATTTTCGATAATAAAAAAAGCTCACTTATCCAGTACGCATAAAAGTTGTGATGTTAAATGAGACTAATTTGAAAATATGAGGATTGGGTGCTCATTGGCAATGTAACCAAACAAAACCTGAAATGGTGAGGCATTACTGCCCCACCATTTAGGCTAGATTATCTCACTTCGTAGGCAAGTACCGCCTTAAAGAGTTTCGTACCATCCTGATACTGAACTTCACACAAGTCATCCCTGACGAGTGCCAATGCAACTAATAATGTGAGACACACAATTAGTAATCCTGTTGGGAAGTTTCTTTTTGGCATTTTTACTTGCCTCCTATAGTGAGAGGCACTAACATATGAATTGTCTAGAGTCATTTGTCGGCCTCGTTGATTTAAAATTAACGGGGCTTTCATCTATCTGGTCTATCACAAAACATTTTTGTTCGTTGCTCAAGACTAGATAGCCAAGAGCACCCACGCTGATTATACATTAACTCATCTACTCCCTATCATTTTTTTGTCATTGAACCTTCAAACCTATAAATTAAGTAAATTTCTGCTTTTTGGCCTTTATTGAACATAATAGGTATTATGTCTACCAAGTTTGTAAGTCCCATTTAGAAATGTCACATCAACCACCAGCCCCTTTTCACCAACAAAAAAAGAGAAGCCGAAGCTTCTCTTTAATGTCATACCAACAATAGCCTTTACTGTTTCGCTAGTGAAAACAATGTGAAGAAGTTTTTGGTGGTTGCTTGCTCAACTTCCTCAACCGATACGCCTTTTAATAGCGCAATATATTGTGCAACTTCGCGTGTGTAAGCAGGTTGGTTTTGCTTACCACGGTATGGAATTGGCGCTAAGAATGGAGAATCGGTTTCAACCAATAACCGATCTAGCGGTAACTTACTCACCACATTTTTCAAATCACTGGCAGTATTGAACGTCACAATGCCAGAGATTGAGATATAAAAGCCTAGCTCAATCGCAGCTAATGCCATATCCAAATCTTCAGTAAAGCAATGTAATACACCGCCACACTTTTCTGCGCCTTCTTCACGTAAGATACGCATCGTATCTTCACGTGCCATACGAGTATGGATAATTAGCGGCTTATTCAATTCAACCGCCACACGTGCTTGCTCGCGGAACAACTTTTGCTGCAGCTCTGCAGTCTCAGGCTGGTAGTGATAATCAAGCCCTGTTTCACCAATCGCGACCACTTTTTCATGGCGCGCATAAGCTTTAAATTGCTCAGAGTCATAACCTGACTCAACATCTAATGGGTGAATACCACAGGATGCAAACACGTTATCGTAAGGTGCGATCATTTCCATCATTTTAGGAAAAGCCGCTAATGTCACCCCTACTGATAGAAAATATTCAACGCCACGTTCCTTGGCCTTATTTAATACATCATCAATCCCTGTATGTAATTTGTCATAGTCAAGTTTATCAAGATGACAATGTGAATCGACTAACACAGGCTTTCCTCTTGTTTATTCTTATGCTTCATTTCATAACGGCGATACTAAATAATAAAAGCTATTTACCAATAAATCCGCTTAACCACTCAACGACTAACAACTCAATATTTAGCCCTGTATGTTTAGCTAATTGACGATGTAAGTTATTAAGATTCCGTACTTGTTCTAATAATAATGCGGTTGGTATCGTGGTCGCAACAGCTTCAACTGCAAGTAACGATTCTTGATGAACAAGATATTGCGTCGCCCCTTGCTGCCACTTTAAACAATCAACCAGAAAATAACTGAGCAATTGTAATGTCACAATACCATCAGCGGTGCACATTGCTGCCACATCGTAAATACCAATATGCGGCGGCTGTACAAATTCAGTAAACGCTTTAACTAAGTGGCCATAACGAATATCTAATCCACTTTCAATAAATACTAACGTTGCTAATGGCGCACCATTATTAAGTCGTACACTTTCTAAAAAGATAGATTGTTGAAGTTGGCTTTCAACCCAACTTTTAACATTAGCTTCTTCTGGTGGATTTAAGCGCCACTTATTACAACGGCTCACCACTGTCGGTAGTAACCGATCTAAACTTTGTGCCGTCAAAATAAATTGGCATCCAGCTGGCGGTTCTTCTAATGTTTTTAATATCGCGTTCGCACCCGCTTCACCCAGTGCATCCGCATCTTCAATTAAAATAACTCGCTGCCCATTAAGGTGTGAGGTTTCCGTTGCCCAGCGATTACACTGACGAACCACATCAACACCAATTTGCTTACCTTCTTGTTCTGGCTTAATAACATGAAAGTCAGGATGGTTTTCAGCATCAAATAACTGGCAGCTATGGCAAACACCACAAGGCTCGGTTTGTGAATTTTGGCAAAGTACGGTTTTAGATAATTGTCGAGTTAGTACACCACGCCCACTGCCCTTTGCCGCTAATAACAAAATAGCATGGTGTAAACGTCGCTGCTCAAGCAACTGCTGCCAGTTGTGCCACAAAGTTTGTTGCCATGGATAGATCATTATTATTGTTGCTCCAACCAAGACTGTAACGCTTGGGTTAAATCGGCAGTAACCTGCTCTAGAGTTTGGCTCGCATCAATAATAATCACATTCGGTTGATTGTTACATAATGCTAAAAATCGCTCACGAGCACGTTCAAAGAAGCTGATATCCATTTGTTCAATACGATCAAGCTCTCCACGGCCACGTGCGCGCTGTAAGCCCAATACGGGATCAATATCCATATAGATAGTCAGATCAGGACAGAACCCCCCTAGAACGGTATCACGCAGGTTTTCCATCAATGCTTGATCAAAACCACGACCACCACCTTGATAAGCCTGTGATGACATATCGTGACGATCACCCACCACCCAACGCCCTTCTGCTAGGGCTGGTTTTATCACATTATCAACCAATTGAATACGCGCCGCATACAACAGTAATAACTCAGCCATATCTGTTAAAGGTTCATCAGGATGGCCTTGTTTAACCAACGCGCGCATTTGCTCGGCCAACGGTGTACCACCTGGTTCGCGCGTTGATTGTGGGTTTGTAATACCATGCTGCGCTAATGTTGCTATGACTTGTGCAATGGCTGTACTTTTACCGGCCCCTTCAAGGCCTTCGATGACAATAAATTTACCGATCATTTCTGTGTTCTTAATAATTTAAGGTAGGCACGAACCGCGCGGTTGTGCTCGACTAGCGTAGTTGAAAATTTGTGACCCCCTTTACCATTAGCAACAAAATAATAGAAGTCACTGTTGTCAGGATCAACGGCAGCCATAATAGCTGCCTTACTTGGCATTGATATCGGTGTTGGCGGTAAACCATGCATGGTATAGGTGTTATAAGCTGTTGGTGTGCGTAGGTCTTTTTTCGTAATATTGCCATGATAGTTATCGCCCATACCATAAATAACCGTTGGATCGGTTTGTAATGGCATATTGGCACGTAAACGATTCATAAAGACGGATGCAACTAAACCACGCTCACTGGCTACGGCGGTTTCTTTTTCAATTATAGATGCCATGATCAATGCTTGATATGGCGTTTTTAAGGGTAAATCTGGTGCGCGTTGTTGCCATGCAAGATCTAATTCTTTCACCATCGCATTATGAGCACGCTTTAGAATGCTGATATCACTGGTACCCGCAGTAAAATGATACGTATTCGGTAGGAAATAACCTTCAATTTTATCATTTTCGATTCCAACCGCAGTGCTGATTTGCGCTTGAGTCATATCATCTATGGAGTGCACTAAATGGGGATCCGCTTGTAACAATTCACGCCATTCACTAAAACGTTCACCATCCACCAGCGTGATCGAATATTGATGTTCTTTGCCTTCCGTGATCATGGTTAAGACAGAATGCAAAGACGCTTGCGGTTTGATCGCATACGTCCCTGCTTTAATATCCGTTAATGCTGGCTCCAAATATCTAACCCAACGTAACCATGGCGATAATGTTATGATCTTATCGCCACTTAACTGTGTTAACAATCTATGGAAAGATGTCCCCGCTTTAACGGTGATAAATGTTTGTTGTTCAGTAAGCACTGGTTTATCAAGCGTTGATTTAACTTGAAGAAATCCCCAACCAGTCGCGCTTGCTATTAATAATAGCAATATAAAAACCACAATAATCAACTTCTTTAGCACGAATGTAACCTCTTCCATAGTATTTTGAACATTGTACGTTCACTATATTGTGTTGTTTGTATTTGATTTATAGGTACTAACGTCATCAATGCGTTAGTAATAAAAACTTCATCAGCAGTCAGTACTGCCGCAAGATCAAAGTCACCGACTTGATAGTCATAATTTAATTCATTAAGCATATCAAGTACGTATTGACGCATAACCCCAGCAACGCCTGCCCGCTGCAACGCTGGAGTATATACAGTATTGCCTTTACGCCAAAATAGATTTGCAACAGTTGTTTCAATAACATGGTCATCAACGTCTAATGCAACCGCATCAACCCAACCCACTTTTTCAATTTCTTGTTTCAATAATACTTGTTCAAGCCGATTTAGGTGCTTCATTCCTGCAAGCATTGGGCTATTACCCATTCGTTGCTGGCATACACCTAATGTAATTCCTTGTTGTTGCCACTGCTGATAATGCAATGGCCATTCAAAATGGGTGATGATCACTTGAGTATCATGGCACCCGGTCGGGTTGTAGCCACGACCCCCACAGCCACGACTAATTAAAATTTTGATACCGCCTTGATGTGGATATTTTAATGCAAGGGCAACAACATCAGTATATACCTGCAGCCAATCAGGCTCAGCTATCGCTAATCTTTCAAGGCTTACTTTAAAACGTGCTAAATGTAGTGACCACAGTTGAACCTGCTGTTGCTCAACCAGCATTGTTGTAAAGCAACCATCACCATATTGAGTCGCTCTATCGGTAATAGTAAGTTGCTGTTGTTCACAACCGTTCACTAAGGTCATTAACTGTTCCTTGATACAGATAAAAAAATAGCCTGATATCGAAATATCAGGCTACTTAATCATATCAGGTTATGGCGCTTATTGCTCAACACGCAAATAAGTGAATTAAATTTTCTTAAACAATAACGAACCGTTAGTGCCACCAAAACCGAATGAGTTACATAGAGCGTATTCTAGGTTAGCTTGACGCGCTTCACCTGGAACATAATCAAGATCACAACCTTCACTTGGATTTTCCAAGTTAATTGTTGGCGGTACAAGCTGATCAACAAGGCTTAAAATAGTGAAAATAGATTCAGTCGAACCTGCAGCACCTAATAGGTGACCTGTCATTGATTTTGTTGATGAAACCATTACTTTATCAGCAGCTGCACCCATTGCTCGTTTAATGCCCATGGTTTCAGCTAAGTCACCAGCAGGCGTTGATGTGCCGTGTGCGTTAATGTAGCCAATCTTGTCAGCATTGATACCCGCATCGCGAATACAAGCTTCCATAGCTAATGCACCACCAGAACCGTCTGCACTTGGTGACGTCATGTGGTAAGCATCACCACTCATGCCAAAGCCAACAAGCTCTGCATAAATTTTTGCGCCACGTGCTTTGGCATGTTCGTACTCTTCAAGCACAATCACACCAGCACCATCGCCTAATACGAAACCATCACGATCTTTGTCCCATGGACGAGAAGCCGCTTGAGGATCATCATTACGTGTTGATAATGCTTTTGCAGCAGCAAAGCCTGCCATGCCTAGCTCTGTTGATGCTTTTTCTGCACCACCCGCTAGCATCGCATCAGCATCGCCGTATGCAATCATACGTGCAGCATGGCCAATGTTATGAAGGCCCGTCGTACACGCAGTAGAAATCGCGATATTTGGACCACGTAGACCGTACATGATAGACATGTGGCCTGCGATCATATTAACAATTGTTGATGGTACAAAGAACGGACTGATTTTACGCGGTCCTTTGTCAATCAATGTTTGATGGCCAGCTTCAATTAAACCAAGACCACCAATACCAGAACCAATAGCGACACCGATACGTGGTGCGTTTTCTTCAGTAACTTCAATACCAGAATCTTTGAATGCTTGTACGCCAGCTGCAACGCCGTACTGGATAAATAAATCCATTTTGCGTGCATCTTTCTTAGACATGTAATCTTCACAATTGAAGTCTTTGATCATTCCGGCAAATTGAGTAGCAAATGCGCTTGCATCAAAATGTTGAATGGTACTGATACCACTAGTGCCAGATTGTAAAGCTTTCCAAGAAGATTCAACAGAATTACCAACCGGGGTAAGCATACCCATGCCAGTTACAACTACACGACGCTTAGACACGATTAATTTCTCCGGGAATTGAGGATAAAACAGGAAGTGAAAAAAAACAGGCGGTCATAATGACCGCCTGGGAATATTCATTTTTATATTACTGTGCGCTGTTTACGTAGTCGATTGCAGCTTGAACAGTAGTAATTTTTTCAGCTTCTTCGTCAGGGATTTCTGTATCGAATTCTTCTTCAAGAGCCATTACTAGTTCAACTGTATCTAGAGAATCAGCACCTAGATCGTCAACGAAAGATGCTTCGTTTTTAACTTCTGCTTCGTCTACGCCTAGTTGCTCAACGATGATTTTTCTTACGCGTTCTTCGATGTTGCTCATACTAATATATTTCCTTTAACAAGAATTCGCTAATGCGATTTGTTGTAGTTTATTCATTACAGCAAAAGTTGCAACACTCATAATGCTGGTCAAACCACGATTTAACCAGAAAAATAGTTCAATTTGACTTGAATCATGAAGTATTACAACAAATTTGCTTAAATCATATACATGCCGCCGTTAACGTGCAATGTTTCGCCTGTTATATAAGCAGCTTCATCAGAGGCTAAAAAAGCAACAGCCGCTGCTATTTCGCGCGGATCGCCTAAACGACCAGCAGGAACATTTGCTAACGTTGCAGCGCGTTGATCATCATTTAACGCTTTTGTCATATCCGTTTCAATGAAACCGGGTGCAACTGCGTTAACGGTGATTCCACGAGAAGCAACTTCGCGTGCCATCGATTTTGTAAAACCAAGCAAACCTGCTTTAGCAGCTGCGTAGTTTGTCTGACCTGCGTTGCCCATAGTGCCAACAACAGAACCAATGCTAATGATACGACCATTACGTTTTTTCATCATAGCACGTAGCACGGCTTTAGACAGACGGAAAACCGACGTTAGGTTGGTATCCATGATATCTTGCCATTCGTCGTCTTTCATACGCATAAGTAGATTATCACGAGTAATACCAGCGTTATTCACTAAAATGTCAATATCGCCATATTGTTCTTTAATTTGCTTTAATGTTACTTCAATTGACTCTGGTGAGGTTACGTTTAACGCAAAACCTTTACCGTGATCGCCAAGATACGCACTAATCGCATCAGCACCGCTCTCAGAGGTTGCTGTACCGATTACTGTCGCGCCACGCTCAACTAAGATTTCAGCGATAGCACGACCAATACCACGACTCGCACCTGTAACTAGTGCAATTTTACCTTCCAGACTCATTGTAAATCCTCTTTTAAGCTTAATTACTTCGCTAGTGCTGCGGTTAATGATGCAACATCATTGACTGCTGCGCCGCCAAGTGCACGATCAATACGTTTAGTCAGACCGGTTAATACTTTACCCGGTCCCATTTCTAGCAATTCTTCAACGCCTTCAGCCGCCATACGCTCAACAGACTCAGTCCAACGTACTGGATTATATAGTTGCTTAACAAGTGCCAGCTTAATCGCAACAGGATCAGTCTCAGTCGCTACATCAGCATTATTGATTACAGGCACAGTCGGTGCACTAAATGCTAAGCCTTCCAATGCGATAGCTAATTTGTCAGCCGCAGGCTTCATTAACGCACAGTGTGAAGGAACAGAAACTGGTAATGGCAATGCACGCTTAGCACCGGCTTCTTTACACAATACATTGGCACGTTCTACTGCTTCTTTGTTACCCGCAATAACCACTTGGCCTGGCGAGTTAAAGTTAACAGGAGAACACACTTGATCTTCTGCTGCTTGCGCACAAGCGGCTGCAATGGCGTCGTTATCTAAGCCGATAATTGCAGACATTGCACCCACACCAGCAGGTACAGCTTCTTGCATTAGCTTACCGCGTAACTCAACTAACTTAACTGCCGCTTGGAAATCAATCACACCCGCACAAACAAGTGCAGAGTATTCACCTAAGCTATGACCAGCTAAAACAACAGGTTGTTCACCACCTTGCTGCTGCCATACACGCCAAATTGCTACAGATGCAGTTAATAACGCAGGTTGTGTACGCTGAGTTTGGTTAAGATCTTCAACAGGACCATTTTGAACTAACGCCCATAGATCGTAACCTAACGCATCAGAGGCTTCAGCAAACGTCTGCTTAACCACATCAAATTGCTCTGCTAAATCAGCAAGCATGCCAACAGTTTGAGAACCCTGTCCAGGGAAAACAATCGCGAACTTAGACATTTGAGAATCCTTATTCTTTATATACTGATCGTTCAGTAAATTAATAGGCTAATAAGACAGCGTTAACTATATTCAACCTTCTGCCTTATCGCAAAATTCTTTTAACGCGTAAAACTAAACCGATTCTTGATTTAGTTTAAAATTTCACTAGTGCAGAGCCCCAAGTGAAACCGCCACCAAACGCTTCTAATAATAACGTTTGACCACGTTGAATACGGCCATCACGTACCGCTTCATCTAATGCTGTCGGTACTGTTGCCGCCGACGTATTACCATGACGATCCAGTGTAACCACCACTTGATCCATCGACATTGATAATTTTTTCGCTGTTGCTGAAATAATACGCATGTTCGCTTGATGTGGTACTAACCAATCAAGTTCAGATTTATCCATATTATTGGCAGTAAGCGTATTTTTAACCAAATTAGACAGTTGTGTTACAGCAACTTTAAATACTTCGTTACCTGCCATGTAAAGCCAAGTATTTGCATCAAAGTCTTTATCATGTTCTGGTACAGCAAGGCTTAGCAAACCACCAAAATGACCATCAGCATATAAATGCGTTGAAATGATACCTTGCTCTTCACTTGCGCCAAGAACGACCGCACCTGCCGCATCACCAAATAATATAATGGTTGAGCGATCTTGTGGATCACAATGATGAGAAAGTGCATCAGACCCAATCACTAATACATTTTTCGCCATGCCCGTTTTAATATGCTGATCAGCAACACTTAATGCATAAACAAAGCCTGTACATGCCGCAGATAAATCAAAAGCAGGACAACCTTTAATATCTAACATGCCTTGTACTTGGCAAGCCGCAGAGGGAAATGAGTGACTTGCACTAGACGTAGCAACAATAATAAGATCGATATCTTCTTTATCAATGCCAGCCATTTCAATCGCGTTTAAAGAAGCATGATAACCCATCACTGCCACTGTTTCGTCAGCCGATGCAATGCGACGCTCACGAATACCAGTACGAGCAACGATCCATTCATCGCTGGTGTCTATCGTTTTTTCTAAATCCGCATTGGTGCGAACTTGTGTTGGCAAATAGCTGCCAGTTCCTAAAATTTTGCTATACATGAAGACTAATAATGCCTCTCTAATAAGACCTCTTCCAGACGGTCACTGATTTTCATCGGTATTTGGCGTTTAATCTCATAAACCGCTTGGCTTATGGCATTCTCCAAAGCTGTGGTGTCGGCACTTCCATGGCTTTTAACGACAATACCGCGTAATCCTAACAGACTTGCGCCATTATACTGGTCGGGGTTCAATTGCTGTAAGCTATCAAACAGTTCACGAAATAGCCATTTAGCAATCAATCGCTTAAATGGATTACGACCAATATTACGCTTAATACAATCAATGAATAGGTTTGCTACCCCTTCACTGGTTTTTAAACTCACATTCCCGACAAAGCCATCACATACAATCACATCCGCTTTATCGGAATACAATTGATGACCTTCAATATAGCCAATGTAATTAATATCGGAAGATTGACTCAACATTTCAGCACAACGTTTAACCAGATCATTCCCTTTAATGGCTTCTTCGCCAATATTAAGTAATGCCACGCGAGGTGGTGAACCTAATGTTTGTTCCGCGACCACAGATCCCATAACGGCAAATTGGAACAAAGTATCTGCATCGCAGGAGACATTGGCACCAAGATCTAATAACCAAGTGTGGTTAGCGTGGCGATTAGGAATTTCTGAAATTAAAGCGGGGCGTTCAACACCAGGAAGCTGTTTGAGCACATAACGGGATAAAGCCATTAATGCCCCTGTATTGCCAGCGCTAACACAGGCATCTGCATCGCCAGCGGCAACAGCATCTAATGCCATCCGCATCGAAGAGCCTTTACTATGACGTAATGCTTGTGATGGACGTGTTTCATTGGCTATAACATTATCGCAATGCACGATAGACAATCGAGGGTGATTGAGCTTATTAAGAAGAGTTAATTGGGTAGTGATAGCACTAATATCACCAAATAGAATGAGTTTGAGCTCAGGCGAATGCAACAGTGCCTGCACGGCGGCAGGCACTGTTACTTGAGGACCGAAATCCCCGCCCATTGCATCAAGTGCAACGGTAAGACCCATCAAGGTTCAACCTTACTTGTTGATAACCTTACGGCCACGGTAGAAACCGTCAGCTGTCACGTGGTGACGTAGGTGAGTTTCACCTGATGCTGAATCTACAGATACAGCTGCTGTAGTTAGCGCATCATGTGAACGACGCATACCACGTGCTGCACGTGATTTTTTGCTCTTTTGTACGGCCATTAACCCTACTCCTGTTAAATTTAACTTTTAAGATTTTTCAATACTGCAAACGGATTCGGACGCTCATCAGCAACGGGAATATCACCAAAAGACAAGTTATGCGTGCCGATATTACAATCGTCATCATCATGTCTTGCAACTTGTGGTAATTCTAACATCAATTCATCTTCGATGAGTTCAATTAGATTAATATCGCCATTTTCATCGACAATTGTCGGCTCATAGGCTTCCGGTAACTTATCAATAGCCTCTTCATCACGAACCGGACTATAACAGAATTCAACACTAATTGTGTGTGGAAATTCTTCCTGACATCTCTGACAGGTCAACATCACATCTACACTTGCGTTTCCGCGCATGAAAGGAATACGACGTTGGTCAAGGTCAAAAGACAAGTTGACGTTTGCATCACTTATTACGCTCTGGGTTGAGCCAGCTAAACGAGACAGAAGATCAGCTTTGATGATGCCATCATAGTCGAGTCTTTTCTGTGCAGTGCGTACTGGATCTACCTTTATCGGCAATTTTACCTTTTGCATAGGGCGCGAATATTAGCCTTATAGTCTGGTTGAGTCAAAGGAAATGTGCCGGAATTAACAGCTTTTGAACAATTCTCGTGCTGCCATGAAAATTCGTTCAACATTCATTCCCCTTCCTCATTAAAAAGTTTTTATTTCTTCATCACTCAATCACTTGACGATTGCTAATAAAATGACGAAAGATCACTCAATCATTGTTTAAATGCTAACCAATAATGGTATTGCTAAAATTTAAATTAATAATTGTGCCCTTATAATAGCATTGTGCTGTAACGATAACATCGTCTGTCTGCACTGAAATTAAAACAATCAACAAATAAAGCTCACTGGCTTTGAATCACAGCGATAAGTACACTTATGACATCACTTCCTTTAAATCACTAAAAACCTATGAACCAGCCACTTGTTCTTGCATCTACTTCACCATTCCGTAAAAGTTTACTTGAAAAACTACAGCTCCCTTTTACAACAGCAAATCCAAATGTAAATGAAGCCATACTAGACAATGAATCAGCGACAGCATTAGTAATGCGATTGGCACAAGCCAAAGCCCTCGCTTGTACAGAATCTCACCCGAGTCATCTTATTATAGGTTCTGACCAAGTGTGTGTCATTGACGGGGAAATTTTAGGAAAACCGCATACCGAAACAAACGCTTGTGCTCAACTACGGGCAGCTAGTGGCAAAATTATTACTTTTTATACTGGCTTATGTTTATATAATTCGCATACACAAACGACGCAAGTTATTTGTGAACCGTTTCATGTACATTTTAGAACATTAACCGATAATGAAATCACGCATTACGTCACTCAAGAACAACCTCTTTATTGCGCGGGAAGCTTTAAAAGTGAAGGGCTGGGCATTGCATTATTTGATCGATTAGAAGGACGGGATCCCAATACGTTGGTGGGATTACCGCTTATTGCTTTACGAGAAATGCTTGCTAATGAGCATCTAGCTGTTTTATAAGCCTTTATCGGTATTACACTAATCACAATAAGTTTCTATTCTAATTTAATGACCTCTTTCGTCATTCCCGACAATGAATGCCTGCGAGGACGATTTTGAACCTAATGCTATGAAAGATAGCTAGCTAACTTATATGGGGTTGGTATTACAAAAGATAAAAAATCATAAAAAAGGCGAGCACAGTGCTCGCCTCATTACATTTATTATCATTAAAATGTGCGAAGCTTGACTAAACAGCGTTCTAACACAGGTTCCATTGGCGCACTAATATCCATTAACTCATCGGTATGTGGATGGGTAAATTTAATGTTCGTCGCATGCAAGAACAACCGCCCTAAACCTGTTTTTTTAGTGTAAGCATCAAAACGTGGGTCACCATAACGATCATCCCAAGCAATAGGATGGCCCTCATATTGGCAATGTACACGAATTTGGTGAGTACGCCCGGTCACTGGACTTGCTTGTACCAGTGTCGCTTGAGAAAAACGTTCTAATACTTTAAAGCGAGTATCTGAAGCTTTACCTTGTGGGTTAACACGTACAATGCTGTTAACTTCATTTTTCAATAACGGTGCATTTACTCTCTTACAGTTTGCCTTCCATTCCCCCATCACTAAGGCAAAATAATATTTCTGAACCGTTTTTTCTCTAAATTGCTCTTGTAGTTTACGTAACGCAGAGCGTTTCTTCGCTACCAACAAAATACCTGAAGTATCTCGGTCAATGCGGTGTACTAACTCAAGGTATCGAGCATCAGGTCGTAATGCACGTAACGCTTCAATCGCCCCAAACTTCAAGCCACTACCGCCATGAACAGCTGTGCCTGATGGCTTATTCAAAATCAACACATGATCATCTTCATAGATAATACATGATTCAAGTTCAGCCACTTTATTCAGTTTGGTACTGATCGGTGCTTGTTCATCTTTCTCTGGAACAAAAACCGGTGGGACGCGTACGAGATCACCATCCTGCAATTTATATTCAGGTTTAATACGTTTTTTGTTTACTCGCACCTCGCCTTTACGCAAAATACGGTAAATCATACTTTTTGGTACGTTTTTAAGCCTAGCACGGAGAAAATTATCGATCCGTTGGCCAGCAAAATCATCAGTAATATCGATGAATTGCACTTTAGGTTTATCTTCTGTCATAAGTTTGATTGTACCATGCAAATAAAGCAGATTGCCGCAAAAAAGTGAGCCTGTTATGATTGCATTCTAGAATAAGTTTTTTTGCTTATTTTACTGACAAGGTGAGCATACTCTCACCATTTCGGCTATTTTATATACAACTCAGGTAATAAACGCAGCACGTGGCGTAAGACGTTATGGTTACCGGAGTTTTTTTTAGCACGTCAGATTACAGATTTTTTTGATGTAACAGATACAACCACACCTCGATGTGGTGATACCAGCTGTGTGTTTCAGATCTAACCATCTCGACACAGTTGGCTAATACGTGTGGCCATAGAGCACTCCTGCATTCCAACCGTGAGGTTGCACCCGTACATCAGACTTGGAGTCAGGCACCATCAAAAAATTGATGTAATTAGCGGCGCTAATACACAACGACAATAATGAGTACAATATAATGAAAAGAATGTTGATTAACGCAACTCAGAAGGAAGAGTTGCGCGTCGCATTAGTTGATGGCCAAAAGCTATTTGATCTTGATATCGAAAGCCCTGGTCACGAATCTAAAAAAGCAAATATCTACAAAGGCCGCATCACTCGTATCGAACCAAGCCTGGAAGCTGCGTTCGTTGATTACGGTGCAGAACGCCATGGCTTCCTCCCTTTAAAAGAAGTCGCTAAAGATTACTTCCCATCAAACTATTCTTACCAAGGCCGTCCTAACATTAAGGAAGTCTTAAAAGAAGGCCAAGAAGTTATCGTCCAAGTTGATAAAGAAGAGCGTGGCAACAAAGGTGCTGCACTTACAACCTTTATCTCGTTAGCTGGTAGCTACTTAGTATTAATGCCTAATAACCCTCGTGCTGGCGGTATTTCTCGTCGTATCGAAGGTGAAGAGCGTACACAACTTAAAGCTGCATTAAGTACATTAGAACTGCCTCACGGCATGGGCTTAATTGTTCGTACTGCAGGTGTAGGTAAATCAGGTGAAGAGCTTGAGTGGGATTTAAATGTGCTTCTTAATCACTGGAATGCAGTGAAAGAAGCCGCTGAATCTCAAGCAGCTCCATTCTTGATCCACCAAGAAAGTAATGTAATTGCACGCGCTATTCGTGATTATCTTCGTCGTGATATCGGTGAAATCCTTATCGATAGCCCGCAAATTTTTGAGCGTGCGCGTGATCATATTAAATTAATTCGCCCTGATTTCTTATCGCGTATTAAGCGTTATGAAGGTGAAGTTCCACTATTTAGTCACTATCAAATTGAAAGCCAAATTGACTCTGCGTTCCAGCGTGAAGTTCGTTTACCTTCAGGTGGCTCAGTTGTTATTGATCCAACAGAAGCACTAACATCTATTGATATCAACTCCGCTCGTGCAACAAAAGGCGGCGATATCGAAGAAACAGCCTTGCAAACTAACCTAGAAGCCGCTGATGAAATTGCCCGTCAATTACGTCTACGTGATCTTGGTGGTCTAGTGGTTATTGACTTCATTGATATGACGCCAGTTCGTCATCAACGTGAGGTAGAAAACCGTTTACGTGAAGCTGTTCGTGTTGACCGTGCGCGAGTACAAATTGGCCGCATTTCTCGCTTTGGTTTGCTAGAAATGTCACGCCAACGTTTAAGCCCATCTCTAGCTGAAGCGAGCCATCACGTTTGTCCACGTTGTACAGGTACGGGTGTTGTGCGTGATAATGAATCACTATCACTCTCTATCTTGCGTTTAATAGAAGAAGAAGCATTAAAAGATAACAGTTCACAAGTACTTGCAATTGTACCTGTACCTGTTGCCTCTTACTTATTAAACGAAAAACGTCCAGCAGTACAGCACATTGAGAAATACCATAATGTGCATGTTGTTATTGTGCCAAACGCAGACATGGAAACGCCACACTTTGAAGTGTTACGTATTCGTGAAGGTGAAGAGCAAGAGACACTTTCGTACCACCTTCCAAATGCAATTGATGCACTGAAAGAAGCGGAAGCAACTGAAGCTCCTCAACAAGAGCGTACAGCAAGAAAACGTGAAGAACCTGTTCTACACGGTTTTGCTGCACCAAAACAACCAGCTCCTGTAGTATCAACACCTGAAGCACAATCGATAATTAAGCCACAAACGATTATTGCTCAAGCGCCTAGCATCTTTAGTCGTATTTTTGCTGCTATTTCTTCATTCTTCAATAACGGCACAGAGCAAAAAGCTGCCGCTAAACAAGAGGCTGAGGTTCCAGTAAAAGAACAAACAAATAATAATCGTCGTAACAACAATAACCGTCGTCCTGATAACCGTCGCAATGACCGTCAAGGTAACCGTGATAACACTCGTCGTCACAACAATCAAGAGAGTGATCAAGACAACAAAGCTGAACAAGATCGCAACGAGCAACGTCAATCTCGTCGCCGTAATGAGCGTACGGACAAAAACCGTCAGCCTCAAACCGAGCGTCCAGCGAAGCAAACGCGTCAACCTCGTACTGAAGAAGCGAAAGAGCAACAACGCCAATCTCGTAAAGAAGAGATTCAAGCGCAGAAGCAACAACGCCAGTCAAACGACGTTGAAGCTAAAACAAAAGCTAACCAGAACGTTGTAGTTGAAGATCAAGTTGAAGCCGAAGACAAAAATGTTGTTAAAGTTAAACAACGTCGTCAACGTCGTCAGTTGCAGAAGAAAATTCGTATAACTGACAAAGCAACACCGGTTGTTGAAGACCAAACAATTGTTGAAACTGCAGCGATCACTGCCCCATCACCATTAATGGAAATGGGTACAACGATTGCTAAAGAAGCACAGACAACGTCGACTAAAGATCACGCTATTGTTGATGAGCAGTCAGAAACAAATGAGCAAGACAACAATCAACGTCGTAACCGTCGTTCACCACGCCACCTACGCGCTAGCGGTCAACGCCGTCGCCGTATTCGTGACACTCGTGTTGAAAAACAAGATTACGAGCAGCATGAAGATCCAAGCTGTTATAACGTTGCTGATGCAGTTGAACACGCTGCTGTTGAGGCGACAGACACGATTAGCGATATGGTAAATGTTGTTTCTATTGTTGATAAACCAAAAGCACCACGTCAAACATCAGGTGTAGCAACACCTGAAATGGCAATGGGCAAAGTATGGTCTCGCCTTAAACCAACAATTGAAGCACCAGCAGCCACTGTTATGACAGAAACTGTTGTAACTGAAACTGTTGTAACTGAAACAGTCGCTGAAACTAACGATGATCTTATCATTGTTAATCATTCAGCAATCGCGAAAGCCTTACCTGAAGTTAAGTCAAAACCTGCTTTAGGCGGTGTAGCGATGCCTGAACTTGCAATGGGTAAAGCATTCCCATTACGTGCAGCGTCAGTTGTTGAAGTACCTGTTGTTGAAGCGCCGATTGTTGAAACACCTGTTGTTGAAACACCTGTTGTTGAAACACCTGTTGTTGAAACACCTGTTGTTAACACAGCATCAGCACCAATGACGAAAATCGTTACTGAAGCTGTTGCGGTTACGGCAACGTCTCCACGTGGTTTCCATGCGATAGCAGCAATGACTAAAGCGCCAGCACCTGTTGAAACAACAGCAAAAGTGCATGTTGAAGCAGCACCATTACGTGAGCTTGCAACAACACGCTCTGCGGGAAGCCAAACAGCAACCAACACAGCAGCAGCACCAATGACTAAGCCATCTTTTGACTAAGTTAGTGTAACCTGCCAATAAAAAGCCATGCATCTGCATGGCTTTTTTTATCACCGACTTTTGAGTCAGAAATAACCACAAAATTTAACATTTTCATGGTTTAACTTAATTAACATACTATACAAGCACCTTTTAGCGTCTTAAGTTGAAGCGTTGTAAATCTTTCGGTAACATTCTGTTACTCAATATATTCAAATAATCCATTCATTTTAGCGAAGAGAAGAACGCCTAATATATGCCTGAATTTCCTCAAGTCTCACAACAATCAGTCAAAAATGATATCCTTTCTGGATTAACTGTAGCACTTGCTCTAGTACCAGAAGCCGTTGCCTTTGCGTTTGTTGCTGGTGTCGATCCTATGGTTGGTCTGTACGCTGCATTTATTGTTGGTTTAATTACAGCCATCTTTGGCGGTCGTCCTGGCATGATCTCTGGTGCAACAGGCGCGATGGCTGTTGTCATGGTTAGCCTTGTTGCTCAACACGGTATTCAATATCTGTTTGCCGCAGTGATGTTAGCGGGTGTATTTCAAATACTGGCCGGCGTATTCCGCCTCGGTAAATTTATTCGTATGGTACCGCACCCTGTCATGATTGGTTTCGTGAATGGTCTTGCGATTGTTATCTTCTTAGCGCAACTCGGTCAGTTTAAAGTTCCCTCTGCAACGGGTGGCTTAGAATGGATGCACGGTACTCAGCTTTATATTATGCTGGGCTTAGTGTTGTTAACCATGGCTATCATCTACTTCTTACCTAAACTCACCAAAGCGGTCCCTTCTTCGTTAGTTGCCATTTTAACCGTAACAGCACTGGTGCATGTATTAGGTCTAGATTCACGTACTGTAGTAGACTTCGTACGCACTATGAGTGGGGACGCTAATGCAACATTGGCAGGCTCACTCCCCACTTTTGCCCTACCTGATGTTGGCTTTAATCTAGCAACCCTTAAAATCATTCTGCCTTATTCTTTGATTTTAGCCGCGGTAGGTTTAATCGAATCATTACTGACACTGACTGTTATTGATGAAATGACCAATACCCGTGGTCACGGTAACCGTGAATGTGTCGGTCAAGGTATGGCAAACATCACCTGTTCTGTTTTTGGTGCTATGGGTGGTTGTGCGATGATTGGTCAATCAATGATCAACATTAACTCTGGTGGTCGTGGCCGTTTATCAGGTATTACTGCCGCTATTGGTCTACTGGTGTTTATTCTATTTGGATCAGCCTTTATTGAAATGATCCCACTGGCTGCATTGGTTGGTGTGATGTTTATGGTGGTTATTGGTACCTTTGAATGGGCAAGTTTACGTATGATGCGTAAAGTGCCAAAACATGACTTCTTCACCATTATTCTTGTTACTGGTGTAACGGTAGCCGCGGATCTGGCTGTTGCGGTATTTGTTGGTGTTATTTACTCAGCACTTGTGTTTGCATGGAATCATGCCAAGCAAATTTATGCGAGTTCGCACATTGATAACAATGGTGCCAAAGTTTACCAAGTGAATGGCCCATTGTTTTTTGGCTCTGCTTCTCATTTCCTTGAGCTATTTGATGCGCCCAATGATCCACAAACAGTGATTATTGATTTTGCCCATTCACGTGTAGCCGATCACTCAGCGATTGAAGCGATTGATACCCTTGCAGAACGTTATTCAAACCGAAACAAAAACCTTCATATTCGTCATTTAAGCCCAGAATGTCGCCGATTACTACAAAAAGCTGGCAACTTAGTTGAAGTCGATATGCTTGAAGATCCAACCTATAAAGTTGCAACTGATGTACTAGGTTAATCATTGTTAGATATCAAAATAAAGCCCGTGTAGTCCTGTGACTACGCGGGCTTTCATTTATAATCACCAATACGTTATGATTGTATTTATGGTCAATCCAACAATGTTACAAAGAGGAAATTATGGTCGATTCAACCAACAAGGATGAACGTCATCAAGCCCGTCAACAACGTTTAAAACAACAAGTTGATAATAAAATTAATGCCGCCCAACAAGAACGAGGTTTAGTGCTGGTTATTACGGGTAACGGTAAAGGAAAATCGACCTCTGGTTTTGGCATGATTACGCGTGCAGTCGGCCATGGTCAACAATGTGGCGTTGGTCAATTTATTAAAGGTACGTGGGATTGTGGTGAGCGTAACTTGCTTCAGCAACATGGCGTAGTGTTTTCAGTCATGGCGACAGGCTTTACATGGGAAACCCAAAATAAAGCGACAGATACCCTCGCAGCTCAAGCGACATGGGCTGATTGTAAAGCGATGTTAGCGGATAATACTTTAGATGTGGTATTGCTAGATGAGCTCACTTACATGGTGACTTATGACTATGTCGATTTAGATGAAATTATTAACGCAATCAACGCCAGACCGTCACACCAAACCGTTATTATTACAGGACGCGCAGCTCACCGCCGTTTGATTGATATTGCAGATACAGTTTCTGAAGTGCGTAATGTTAAACATGCTTTTGAACAAGGAATAAAAGCCCGTAAAGGTGTTGATTGGTAAAAATAAACAAACATCAACACGTTCAGAAACAGCGCAACTCGAACAATAAAGTAACACTCATCAAAAATGAATGATATTTTGCTATTAGAATAAGCATTACATTTTATAATACAAAAATACCTATTAAAATTATAAACAGCGTAATAGCTGGAGAAAATATGCCATCTCATTTACCCCGCTCATTTAGTAAACCATTTCTAAAAGTGTTTCATATTTTAGAAGCCATATTATTAATAGCAATCACCTTAGCAACCGTTGTTGCAATGGCGAATGAATTTATCCATGTGTTTGTAAACCGTCATATTCAATTAACTGACATATTATTAATGTTTATCTATCTTGAAATCCTCGCCATGGTGCAGCAATTTGTGGCTCACGGTAAGATTCCAGTAAGATACCCACTTTATATTGCCATAATGGCCATTGCGCGTTATATCACCCTTGGCATGAAAGAGCTCGATGGTACATTTATTATTTGGCTATCACTGGCAGCATTTATTCTTGCCGCGGCGACTGTTTTAATTCGAATTGGTCATCACTATTGGCCTTACGAAGAACCAGAAGAGCCGGGTAAGAAACAATCTGACGATTAATTGTCAGATTTAAAATACACCACACATTAAATTTAATAGGGCGAATCTAATGATTCGCCCTTTATTATTTAAAAACTATTCACAACAAAGTGATACAAATTACGGCTTAAATGATCATTTGAGCGAGAATATAACCAATACAACAGGCAGAGATAACCCCAATTAAACCAGGCATCATAAAGCTATGATTGAAATACCACTTACCAATTTTAGTGGTTCCCGTAACATCAAAGTTAACCGTTGCAATATCTGACGGATAATTAGGAATGAAGAAATAGCCGTATGTCGCAGGCATTAAACCAATTAATAACGCAGGATTTAATCCCATAGCCAAACCAACAGGTAACATCATTCGCGCAGTTGCTGCTTGTGAATTAACAACCACAGAAACAGTAAATAGCGCTAATGCAAAGGTCCACGGGTAATCTTGTACCATTGCCGTGATGCCCGATTTAAACGATGGCATCGCATATTGGAAATAGGTGTCACTCATCCAAGCAATACCAAAAATAGCAATCGCTGCTACCATACCCGATTTAAACACTACCCCTTCAGGCACTTTTTGCACATTAGTGCGTGTCACTAAAAGAATCAAGCCACCAAAACCTAGCATCATCATTTGAATAATTAATGACATGGAAATAGGCTTAGCATCACCAATAGTGCGAATTTCTGGCACCATCGCCACAACCACAATTGTCACCAATGCAAGAACAAACAGCATTACAGCATGCATAGCAGAACGAGGTAATTGCTCATTAAGTGAGGTTTTAGTGGTATGAAGAATTTGATCTCGCCATACAGGATCTTGTAATCGACGTTGATATTCAGGATCATCAGCCAGCTCTTTACCACGACGTAAACTGTACAATGATAATAATAATGTACCGCCTAATGTTGCAGGAACTGTCACCATCAAAATGGATAATAAATGAATAGAGTCAGTGATCGTAGACAATTGAGCAAGGTAATAAACGACAGCAGCAGAAATAGGACTGGCGGTAATCGCAAGTTGAGAGGCAACAGAGGAAGCCGCCATTGGGCGCTCGGGACGAATACCATTTTTAAGAGCTACATCACCAATGATTGGCATAATTGAATACACCGCATGGCCGGTACCCAACATAAATGTCATCACGTAAGTCACTAACGGACCGACAATAGTGACGCGCTTTGGGTTACTCCGCAAAATACGTTCTGCTATTTGCAGCATGTATTTTAAGCCGCCCGCAGCTTCCAGAATTGACGCACATGTTACAACTGCAAGGATAATCAACATCACGGTAATAGGAGGTGATGTCGGTGGCATACGGAAGATAAACACTTCCACCAGCAAACCTAATCCTGAAACAACCCCAAGTCCAATACCACCAAAACGACTACCTGCATATAACACTAACAACAGGAATAAAAATTCCAAATACAACATGACTTATCTCCCTATATATCATTGATACTCTATTAACCAAAGTACCGATTATTAGGAGCAAAATGCCTCTTCTACTCATCTGCCATATTGATAAATATCAAACTACTTAATAGCAATCAACGCTAAATTTCACTTATGAGAACTATCACAAATAACTGTCGCCACAGAAAAACAACTTTATCACTAAAGTGGTTACATATACTCACAAATGCGTCACCATAAAGTAACCGCCACCCTACCAGTGGTGACAAATGGATCACTACGATTATTTATACAGCGATAGCAATACTCATCAACTTGCATTCAATATCCGTATATAAATAGTATTAACACTCAATATTCGTAACAATACCGCAAAAAAAAAGAACAGCGATAACGCTATCCTTTTTATCCATTAATATCTATTTATTACCTAGCAAAACTATTCTTCAGTAACACTCTCTGTGACAACATTCTCTTCAGTAACCCCATAACCTGGACGGTTTTCTTTTGCGGTTGCTATCCAAGCAGCACAGAACAATGTTAAGCGCGCAAAGAAATAGAAGAAAGCCATTAAACCAATGATAGAGCCAAACGCAGCACCTGAGGGTGAACTTGCCAATTTAGGTAGTAAGAACGTCATGGCAAATTTAATCGCTTCAAAACCAATAGCAGCGAGTAATGTTCCCTGCATTAAACTTTTACGATTAAAACGACGACGAGGCAACATCCAAAATATCCATAAGAACATTAGATAGTTCGCTAGGATAGAAATAGTCAGTGCAATAGTAGTAAGTACTGGGCGTAACCAACTGATCCCACCTAATCCTAGCACATCAACAATTGTCGCTTGTGCTGAACCAGCAACAGACGTTAGCACCACAGTAAAAATCAACGCAGCAACTAATCCGGTTAAGCCAACAAGATCTTTAGCATATTGAAGTAAAATATGCTCTTTGTCTTCGGGTTTACGTTCCCACACATCACGGGTTTGAGCACGAACAGCCTCACGTAAGTTGCCCATCCAACTGATGCCCGAATAGAGTGCAATCGCCAAGCCACTCAAACCGACAGTTGTACGCTGACTGATAGCCGTTTGTACCATTTGTTTTAAGGTATTTGCCAAATTAGGATCAGTTACACCAGAAACTATTTTATCAATAATATTGGTCAGCAGCACTTGGTTAGACGCTAACACAAAACCAGCTGCAGCAAACAGCACCATTAAAATGGGTATCAATGATAAAAAAGAAAAATAGGTAATTGCTGCACCGAACTGACTGCCTAAACGATCATTAAAACGATCCGCTGCGCGAATGAAATGATCAATCGGAGGTAATGCTTTAATCGCATTGCCAATAATAGTAAACACTCCCATAATTTTAGAGAGTAATGTCGATTTTTCAGAAGATATTGTTTTATTAGTCATAATTTGATTGGGTGTGTCATAAAAAAATACTCAACAATATTAGCAATGGATAAAAACAAACCCAATCTAATAATAACAAGTCATTCACTGCCTGTTACGCAATTGATTATATAATTAAAAAATAAAGGCTTGCCAATAACGGCAAACCTTTTCGACCATAATTTACATTAACTATACCACTTCACTAATGGCGGATTAATTAAATAACCCTTTCAAAAGCTTATCTGCGACATTTTTAATGTTTTCATCTTTCGCTTTATCGCCAAGCAATTTCTCTAAACCACGATTAATTTCTTTCTTGGCTTTACTTTCTAGTGCTGCATTATTTTTAAATAAGTCTTTAATATTTAAATTATATTTAGGTTGTTGCCAAGTACCACTTACATGAATAGGCACAGCAATACCTTTAATTTCATCCAGCCCTTTACCACTCGCCACAATTTCAGAATTAATCATCAGATCAATACTTTCATTAACAAGGCTGGTATTACCTTGACCTGTGATTGCCACTAATGGTGATGCCAACTTAAAATTATCTGTTGATGCAGTGCCATTATGTAACTTTAACGTTGTTGTTAAGGCTGAAAAGTCAGTTTTCTTCGCCGTATCAGTACCCGTATCGGCCTGACCTTTGAATTTAGCTTTCGCATTACGCAATAGATCAGGAATATTCACGCCATACACTGCGCCATCAGACACATTGACCTTAATTGAACCAGTAATGTTATGACGAATATTCGCTTCAGATAGCCCCTGACCTCTTAGATCTGTCGTAATATTAGCTTTACCTGCAAGCAAATTATTATTCGCAACCGCTTTTAGTAACGGTAAAAGATCTACGTTAGAAATAGTATTTTTCAAACGATAACTTGGTAATGCACTATTTACATCAATAGCCGCACTGCCTGTGACCTTACCGCCATATAAATTAGCTTCAAAACGATTAATGGTCGCCACCCCCTGCTTAATCGATGTCACCACTTTAACATTTGTCACATTAGCGTGATCAACGGTTAATTGCTTAATCGCGATCATACCCGCAAGGTTGATATTTTTTAAGGCACTCAGATCAGGTTCTGCGGTTGAAGTCTTCGCATTATTTTCAGTAGCGACTGGTGCATTCATCGCGGCAGCGCCTGCGGCAGTCGTACTATTGTTAGTATTAGCTACGGCTGTTTTTGCTGGTAACCAGCTATCAAGATTAATATTATCACTTGATAAAGCAAAACGAATATCAGGAATAGCAGTGGCTAAATATGAACCAGAACCCGAAGCCTGAGTACCATCAGCATTAATGGAAAGCTGACTTACTAAGGTTAATTTTTGGCTAATATCATACGTTGCATCCGCATCAACCACTAAGTTTATCGTTGGTCGTGGTAATGTTTTACCCACTAAATCATTAGTTACTTTTAGTCCTTGAACAGTAATAACATTATGATCTGTTGATAATTTTACTTTAGCTGTGCCATGAGTATCAAAATTTAGATTAGGTACTTTACCATTAACGGAGAAAGTCATATTTGACCATTGACCAAGGTTAAATTGATCCAGTCCTAATTGTGCATTTTTGATCTCAGTTTTGCCGTCGGTCATGTTCATTGTTGCTGATAATGCTTTCAATCGCACATTCTTATAATCAGCAGCAAGATTAATCTCAGTACTACCTTGAGCACTAAAGGTTAATGCGTTGACATTACCCTGCACATCAAAAGTGGCTTTGGTCCATGTTTGGGGCTGAAAGCTATCAAGTGTAAAATTAATGTGATTAAGTTGCGCGACCATCTTGGTTTTATCATTGCGTACTTCTGCACTGGCATTTACTAATTTAATGCCTGCGACAGAAACATTCCAATGCGTATTTTTCTCACCATGTGTCACGGTATTACCCGTTGTTGTTTCAGCAACAGCGGTCTTATCTGTTAAACCATCAAGGTTGGTCGCACCATTATTTAAAGTTTGAATAAAAACATGTGCGCCATCTAACCGCATTTCACCGATATCAAGATGTTGAGATAGCAACGGTAAAACCGACACGGATAAATCAGCTTGCTTAAATTGAATCAAATTAGGTTCAGCAAACCCTGCTGGATTTCGAAATTCAGTATCACCAACACTTAATCCTAATGTTGGAAAGAATCGCCAGCTAATATCACCATTAATAACTAAGTCACGGCCTGTCATTTTCTTAACTTGCTCAGTCAGCAACGGCTTAAACTGATTAGGGTTAACAAAGGTAACTAGTGCGCCAATACCAATCACGACTAATAAAATCAGCCCGAGTAATATATACAGTATTTTTTTCATTACGCCCTCGGATATGCATATAGCGTCACAATAAATCGTGTGCTATACAAAAATAATTGGTTGAGAATTAACCCTATAAATCAATGTCATTAAGACCACCAACCCCAAGATTAGTTCATCATAAATAGAATAGCTAAACAAAAGGCAACCCGAGGGCTGCCTTTAATAATTTATTGAATGATGGCAATAACAATTAGCATCTAAACAGATTAACTTTGTTTGTCATCTTCATTGATACGACTTGCCACTGCACCTTGCTGATTTTTATATTTCGCATCAATACGCTTGTTATACGGTTTTTCCGCAGGACCAGATAAGGTCTCAAAACTTAGCGCACCAATTGGCATGTGGGGACGTAGTGCTAATGGTAGGCGACCTGAATTATAAAATTCAAGCACAATACGTCCTGACCAACCGGGATCAATACGATGTGCAGTCACATGCACCATTAAGCCTAAACGGGCTAATGATGAACGACCATCTAACCAACCAACAATATTATCGGGAAGCGTAACAGACTCATGGGTCACGGCTAAAGCCAATTGACCAGGGTGAAGAAAAAATGCATCTTCTTCCGCAACCACAATCTCATCACTCATCACTTTATCAAGCTGAGTAGCTACATCTTCTTTTTTACCCGATAAATCGATAAATGGCGCACCGTGATCATTAAAGACGCGGAAATTATTTCCAAGACTTACATCAATCGTTAAACCACTAATACAATCATCTGATGGTCGAGGCTCAATGCTGATTTTACCTTCATCAAGGTAAGCCCTGATATCTCTATCACAAAGTCTCATTTAAACTCTCTCCTGCATAATACACACTCTGTCTTATCAGTGCTCAGCACATAAGAGTGGTATACCAAAACACATCAATAAGACTCACAGTGTCGATGATGGGTCAGCAAAGGGTAATGGGGTTATAACCTACAATTATAACCATAAAAATAAGGCTGACATATTGTCAGCCTTATTCATTTAAATCATTACGAACGCAGCAATTTAGCAATGTGTGCTTTTAACACATCGATTGCAATACGGTTTTTACCACCACGAGGGACAATAATATCCGCATATTGTTTTGATGGTTCAATAAACTGCATAAACATTGGACGTACAGTTTTTTGATATTGCACCAGCACTGACTCCATTGTACGGCCACGTTCAGCAACATCACGTTGCAAACGGCGTAACAAACAGATATCCAGTGGTGTATCCATAAAGATACTTGCGTGCATGATGTCACGCAAACGAGGATCAGTTAACAATAAAATACCTTCTAAGATGATCACTTTTTTCGGTGTCATCGTGGTACTTTCTTGTAAACGAGTATGCTCGCTGTAGCTATATTGTGGTACTTCTACTGCTTCACCTTTCATTAACTGCTCTAAATGATCACATAATAAATTGTGATCTAGCGCGCTTGGATGATCGTAGTTAGTTTTAACTCGCTCATCCATAGTCAGGTGACTTTGATCGTTATAGTAACAATCTTCCGTGATTACACCGATCTGATGATCGCCGACTTTTTCTTTTAACTCTTTGTAAACTGTACTGGCAATCAGACTTTTACCGGAAGCAGAAGCGCCTGCAATACCGATAATAACGCATTGGTGTGAAGTTTCAGACATATCAGAAAGTACCTATTAGACCACGTAGCAAGGCGAATATGGATAAATTAAACCCTCCGATTATAAGCAGTTGCAATGACAGATACCAGCAAAAATGAGGCCTCTGTCATATCTGATTATAATCTCAGCGTTTTTTGATTACCAAACAACTATATTGTACGAATAGTAATCTTCTCAGCCACAGTTTCACCTTGCCAATATAATCGACTCGCTATATTGGCTGCTAACATAATGTATGCCTCTGCTTGTTCTGATTCAGGAGCAGCAATAACCGTTGGCTTACCGTTATCAATATCTTCACGAATTTTGATATCTAATGGTAATTGTGCCAATAACGGCACCGCATAATCTTGTGCCATTTTAGCTGCGCCACCGGTACCAAAAATATGCTCTTGATGACCACAATTGCTACAAATGTGATAACTCATATTTTCAACAATACCCAGCACAGGCACATCAACTTTATTAAACATGCTGATACCTTTAATCGCATCAGCTAAAGCAAGATCTTGAGGTGTAGTGACAACAATTGCCCCTGTTACAGGAATTTGCTGTGATAGCGTTAACTGAATATCACCCGTACCTGGTGGCATATCAATCACAAGGTAATCCAGATCTGGCCACCATGTTTCAGTGATAATTTGCGCCAGTGCTTTTGATGCCATAGGACCACGCCAGATAGTGGCACTTTCTGCTGGCACTAAATAACCCACAGAGTTAGTGTATAAACCGTGGGCTTCAATTGGTAGCATCATTTTGCCATCAGGTGATTGCGGCTTAGCATCCATTGTGCCTAACATCATTGGTACTGAAGGGCCATAAATGTCAGCATCAAGTAATCCCACTTTCGCGCCTTGTTGCTGTAAACCCAACGCTAAGTTAACCGATGTTGTTGATTTACCCACACCACCTTTTGCAGAACTCACAACAATGATATTTTTAGCCCCATTAAGTGGCTGTTTATCAACAACAGCTAACGTCACCACTCGACAACGAACATCAAAATTTAGCGCTGCATTAATGATGCCTTGTTGCTGTTGCTCTGCAATCCATTGACGTAATTGTTGCGCTAATTCGTTGGCTGCAAATGGAATCGTAATAACGATAACACCCTCGGCCGATACCGAGACAAAGTGTGGCACATCAGCCCATTCCGCACTTAAAAGTGGATGTTCAAATTGGTTTAGCCATTGGCTAATATCACCAACGTTATCGAAATGGTTTGTTTCTATTGCCATAAATTAGCACTCCACATAAATGTCATCGCTTATTAGCAACATCTACGTCACGGTATTAGTATATAAAACAACCAGTAACATTGATGCTGCGGGGTAATATCACCCTCTTTTTCCTCATGCTACCACCAAAGCACCCTTTCTGCCCGATTTCCCCCGTCCAAAAACAGATAAATCAGTATCCGATGCTAGTCAATATGCCGTCCATCAGGTAGTATTTATAGCTATGTTTTTCTACCCATCATGAGCAAAAGAAGTAATTATGGCTGCTAATCCAAGAAAAATTCTGGTGACCTGCGCCCTGCCGTACGCTAACGGTTCTATCCACTTAGGTCACATGCTAGAGCATGTTCAAGCGGATATTTGGGTGCGCTACCAGCGCCTTCGCGGCAACGAAGTTCATTTTATCTGTGCAGATGACGCACACGGTACTCCAATCATGCTTAAGGCCCAGCAGATGGGTATGGAACCTGAGCAAATGATTGCAGAAGTGAGCAAAGAGCACCAAGCTGACTTCGCCGGTTTCGATATTGACTTTAGTAACTACCACAGCACGCACTCACCTGAAAACCGTGAACTTGCTTCTTTTGTTTACACCCAGTTAAAAGACAAAGGCTTTATTACTAGCCGCACTATTTCTCAGTTATTTGATCCTGAGAAAGAAATGTTCTTACCTGATCGCTTTGTAAAAGGCACTTGCCCTAAGTGTAAAGCTGAAGATCAATACGGTGATAACTGTGACAACTGTGGTGAAACTTACAGCCCAACAGATCTGATTAATCCAAAATCAGCTGTATCTGGTGCTACACCAATCATGAAAGACTCAGAGCACTTCTTCTTTGATCTGCCACAGTTTGAAGACATGCTAAAAGCATGGACTAAATCTGGCGCACTTCAAGATGAAACATCAAACAAGATGCAAGAGTGGTTCGAGTCAGGCCTACAACAGTGGGATATCTCTCGTGATGCTCCTTACTTCGGTTTTGAGATCCCTGGCGAACCTGGCAAATACTTCTACGTATGGCTAGATGCACCAATCGGCTACATGGGTTCATTTAAAAACCTTTGTGACAAGCGTGATGATCTTGATTTTGACGAGTTCTGGAGCAAAGACAGTTCAACTGAGCTTTACCACTTCATCGGTAAAGACATTGTTTACTTCCACAGCCTATTCTGGCCTGCAATGCTAGATGGTGCAGGTTTCCGTAAGCCAAATAACGTGTTCGTACATGGTTACGTAACCGTGAATGGCGCGAAGATGTCAAAATCTAAAGGCACATTCATTAAGGCTGGTACTTACCTAAACCACCTTGATCCTGAATGCCTACGTTACTACTACGCAGCAAAACTCAACAACCGTATTGATGATCTCGACCTTAACCTTGAAGATTTCACTCAACGCGTAAACAGCGATGTTGTGAACAAGATTGTTAACCTAGCATCACGTAACGCAGGCTTTATTGCTAAGCGTTTTGACGGCATGTTATCTGAGAAATTTGCAGAACCAGAGCTTTATGCTGAGTTCGTTGCAGCAGCTGCACGTATTGGTGATCTTTATGAGAGCCGTGAATACAGCCGCGCAATTCGTGAAATCACCGCGCTAGCTGACAAAGCTAACCAGTATGTTGATGAAAAAGCACCTTGGGTTGTTGCTAAGCAAGAAGGTAAAGATCAAGAGCTACAGGAAATCTGTACTGTTGGTATCAACCTATTCCGCGTGTTAATGGCTTACCTAAAACCTGTAATGCCAAAACTTGCAGAGCGTACTGAAGGCTTCCTAAACGAAACATTAACGTGGGAAGGTATCGAAACACCACTAACAAACCATGAAGTCACTAAGTTCAAGGCATTGTTTAACCGTATCGATCCTGTACATGTTGCTGCAATGGTTGAAGCATCAAAAGAAGAAGCTGCTGCTGATAAAGCCGCACTTGAAGCTGCTCAACCAAAAAGTCCATTAACAGAAGAGCCAATTGAAGCTGAAATCGAATTTGATGATTTCGCTAAGATTGATATGCGTATCGCGAAGATTGTTGCTTGTGAATCCGTGCCAAAAGCAGACAAACTATTGAAATTCCAATTGGATATCGGTGGTGAAATGCGTCAAGTATTCTCTGGTATTAAATCAGCTTACACACCAGAAGAGCTTGTTGGCAAACTAACAGTAATGGTTGCTAACCTAAAACCGCGTAAAATGAAATTTGGTATGTCTGAAGGTATGATCCTTGCAGCGGGCCCTGGTGGTAAAGATCTTTGGATTTTAGAACCCCATGAAGGTGCTCAACCAGGTATGCGTGTAATGTAATTTACACCACATTTTAAGACTAAATACCGATAACTCAGTTGTCGGTATTTTTTTACTTTTTTTATACATTCCCCCTCTTTATATATCACATCAAATATATCGACTTATTTGTCATTGTTAATAGGTTGTTGAATATCGATCTAGCTCCGCTGCAAACTCTAATTTTATAAATAAATATTCATCTCTCGTTCAGAATTAGCGATCTTGATCGTTTTTCCTTCAAGTAATATCCCTTACATTAATTGCGTTATTTTGCTTGCAGTTAATTATAAAACCAGCAAAATTTACCCCTAAATAGATAGGAACAATAAAAAAAACCTACTTTTTTATTTGATATGAAGGATTCATGATGACTTTAGGTATTGTAACGAACCTCGCCATATTTGTTGGCTTGATAGCATTTCTATATCATATGCAAAATAAACACTACAGTTTTACTAAACGTGTGTTTGCCGGTTTAGGATTAGGTATTGCTTTTGGTGCTGCGCTACAAGTTTTTTATGGTGCTGGCTCTGAGGTCATCAAAACATCGATTGAGTATTTTGACATTGTCGGCGTAGGCTATGTGCGCCTATTACAAATGATCATTATTCCATTAGTGATGGTGTCTATTATCTCTGCCATTCTTAAACTGAATGGCGGCGCCTCACTCGGTAAAATCAGTAGCCTTACTCTTGGAGTTCTAATTGTTACCACTATGATTGCCGCTTGTGTCGGTATTCTAATGGCCAACCTTTTTGGTCTTACCGCAGAAGGACTAACATCAGGTGCGGCTGAAATGGCACGTGCTAAAAGTCTTGAATCAACCCTTTCTAATGTAGAAGCAATGTCGTTTGCTAAATTAGTAATTGAGTTTATTCCTGCCAACCCATTCTTAGATATGACAGGTGCACGTCGTACTTCAACTATCGCTGTGGTTATCTTCTCTATTTTCATTGGCTTATCAGCAACAGGTATTGCTAAGAAAAAACCTGAAATTTTCGCACAATTTGAAGGCTTCATTAAAGTTGCCCAAGCGATTGTTATGCGTATGGTAACGTTAGTATTACGTCTAACACCATTTGGCGTATTAGCACTAATGACCAAGGTAATTTCAGGCTCAAACTACACTGATATTGTGAATCTTGCCAACTTCGTTTTTGCTTCTTATGCCGCATTAATTCTGATGTTTATGATTCACTTAGCACTTGTTGCGCTTGTTGGTATTAACCCACTACGCCACTTGAAAAAAATCATTCCAGTACTGGCTTTTGCTTTCACATCTCGCACCAGTGCTGGTTCAATTCCAATGAACGTGCAAACCCAAGAAAAATGCCTTGGTATTCCATCTGGTATTGCTAACTTTGCCGCTTCGTTTGGTTCAACTATCGGTCAAAATGGTTGCGCAGGAATCTACCCAGCCATGCTGGCAGTAATGATTGCACCAACCGTGGGTATAAACCCAATGGATATCGGCTTTCTATGTACTTTAGTTGCGATTATCACTGTGAGCTCTTTTGGTGTTGCAGGTATTGGTGGCGGTGCAACATTTGCGGCACTGATTGTACTTTCAGCAATGGATATGCCAGTGGCTCTTGCCGGTCTTTTGATCTCAATTGAACCACTTATTGATATGGGTCGTACTGCACTTAACGTATCAGGTTCAATCACCGCAGGCACAATCACCAGTAAAGTGATGGGCGAAACAGATATGGCTATCTTTAATAGCGATGACGTTGTTAACTTAGACGGCGAAGAATCAGCGGCTTAATCAACATTTAACACTCGTTTTAAGGGAGGTTGATTGCCTCCCTTCTCCATTTTTTAAGGAAGAGACAATAGTATGAAAATTATCATTATTGGTGGTGAAGCCGCTGGCATGAGCGCAGCAGCAAAAGCAAAACGCATTAACCCAACCGCTGAGATTGTTGTTTATGAAGCGTCTAATGTGATCTCTTTTGGCGCTTGTGGCCTACCTTATTATATTGGTGATGAATTTTCTGACGCTAATTTCATGGCGGAATTTACCCCAGCACAATTTGCAGAAAAAGGGATTCAGGTCTTAACTCAACATCGTGTTATTGGTCTCGACCCACAACAACAGCAACTCACCGTTGAACATCAAGGGGAAACACTCGTTACCCATTATGATCGTTTAATGATTGCAACAGGGGCCAAAGAAATATTACCCCCAATAGCTGGCCTTGAAAAACATGGGGTTTATTCACTACGTCGTATGCAAGATGGCCTTGATATTAAAACCGCCCTTGCCGATCCACTATGCCAACATGTCACGATTATTGGCTCTGGTTTTATTGGCTTAGAAGTGGCTGAAGCCATGATCCATCAAGGTAAAACAGTACGCTTAATTGAACGTGCCGCCTGCTTAATTCCCGATGCCTTTGATACTGAAATCAGCCAACATATTCAACCTGAACTTGAACAAGCTGGCGTACAGATTCACCTTAGAGAATCAGTGAGTGAGATTATTGGTGATGATCGTGTTACTAGTATTAAAACCGATAAAGACATTTATGCGACTGATCTAGTGATCTGCTGTACTGGTGTGAAGCCCAATACAGATTTTATTGCAGCAACAGGCATTGAACGTTTAGCCAATGGCGCAATAATCATTGATCAACAAGGGAAAACATCACTAGATAATATTTGGGCGGCTGGCGATTGCGCCACTATTTGGCATGCACAGTTACAACAACCTGTTTATATTCCACTCGCAACAGGCGCCAATAAAATGGGCCGTTTAGTCGGTGAAAATATCGCTGGCAAAAACCTCAGTTATGACGGCACATTAGGCACCAGTTGTGTCAAAGTTTTAGGCTTAGAAGCCGCTCGCACCGGACTCTCAGAGCGTGAAGCTCAACAAGCGAATATTGATTACAGCACCGTATATATCAGTGATAAATGCCACACCAACTACTGTGAAGGTCAATCACCACTTTATATTAAATTGGTTTACCGCTCTGATAATAAAAAATTACTTGGTGGACAAATGATTGGTAATAAAGGTGCTGTTCACCGTGTTGATGCCCTTGCCGTAGCCATCAGCCTTGGCGCAACAACGGAACAATTAGGTATGATGGATTTTGCCTATGCGCCGCCATTTTCCCGTACTTGGGATATCATGAATGTCGCGGGTAATGTGGCGAAATAATTACCAGTTTTAATTGCATTAACATGTAGCCCCACAGTCACGTATTTTTGATACTCCTCATACAAACAATACGTGACCGTCTTCTCTTTCCTATTTTGATCGCCATGTTAACAAACCTATTACTCGTTATTTTTCGAACCAATAGTTAGCCTTCGAAAATCCCGACTATACACCTCGAAAAAACAACAGTTTATTGCATATTTATACATTCAAATCGCGATTTATGTTAAATTTTAGTTAAAATCAAATTTTATAAACATTAAATCGGTATAAAATTTGTGACATGTCGCAAACTTTAGCAGTTAATATCAATTATTACTTCGCGTTAACAGACGAATAACTGCTACTCTCCGAACGCACTCTGATAATCGATGGACAGAGAGAAATAAACATTAAGGATAATTTCTAATGACGACAGAAAAGAAAAAAATGTCACTGACTGGCCGAGTGATCCTCGGTATGATTTTAGGTATTCTGACAGGATTTATAATCCGTTCCCTTTTTGCTGATGTCGCTTTTATTCATGACTATATCGTAAATGGTCTGTTTGATGTCGGTGGTAAAATCTTTATTGCCAGCTTAAAAATGTTAGTAGTGCCTCTAGTATTTGTATCACTGGTTTGTGGTACTAGCTCATTAAAAGATTTAGCAACATTGGGTCGTTTAGGAGGTAAGACTCTCGCGTTTTATCTAACAACGACGGCATTAGCCATTACCCTTGCACTGACCATGGCAAATATCTTCCAACCTGGTACAGGTGCTGATTTAAGTGCAGCAACAACATTTGCATCTAAAGAAGCGCCATCACTAGGCAGCGTTATTGTGGGTATGTTCCCAACTAACCCAATCAGCGCAATGGCAAGTGGTAATACCCTTCAGATTATTGTATTTGCGGTTTTATTTGGCATCGCAATCAGTGCTGCAGGTAAACCCGGCGAGCGTCTGGCGGCAATCTTTGCTGATTTAAATGAAGTGATCATGAAGTTGGTGGCGTTATTAATGAACATTGCCCCATACGGTGTGTTCTTCTTAATGGCAAAATTATTCACAGGTTTAGGCTTAGATGCGATCTTTAGTTTAATTAACTATTTCTTAGTCTTAGTGGCTGCACTGTTATTCCATGCTTTAATCACTTACAGCGTGATGCTAAAAGCGTTTACCGGTTTAAGCCCAATTACGTTCTTGAAGAAAATGGAAGATGCAGTGATGTTTGCGTTCTCAACCGCATCATCAAATGCAACCATTCCTGTAACGATGGAAACGGCGACTAAGCGTTTAGGTGTTAACAATAAAATTGCCTCATTTACAGTTCCCCTTGGTGCAACCATTAATATGGACGGCACCGCGATCATGCAAGGTGTGGCAACAGTATTTATTGCTCAAGCGTTTAATATCGACCTTACAATGACTGATTACCTCATGGTTATTCTAACTGCAACATTAGCATCAGTCGGTACGGCGGGTGTTCCTGGGGTTGGTCTTATTATGTTGGCGATGGTACTAAACCAAGTGGGTCTACCGGTTGAAGGTATCGCACTGATTATGGGTGTTGACCGTCTACTGGATATGATCCGTACTGCGGTTAATATTACGGGTGACAGCGTTGTAACCTGTATTGTCGCTAAGTCTGAAGGTGAAATGGATATTGCGCGTTTTAATGATCCACTAGCAGCAACAGAAGATGAAGCGGTTCGTTTCCATCCGAACCCTCAACCTCAAGCACAGAAATCATAACAGCGAGTAAAAACTTGCGAACATAACATAATTCAAGGGCACTTTTCGTGCCCTTTTTTTGGTTGGGATATAGGGTTATAGGGGCGAGGCACAGCTACTACCTGATTGACGGTTGTGCTTCTGATGTAAAAATACCGCCTATAGAGACGGTATTTAACAGTATGGCTATTTATGTGTACTAACAACGTGATCTCAATTCATACAAAAAATATCGATTTGGTCATATTTTAATAAGCTTTATCCATAGAAATCAGTCAAAACATTACGTTGTTATTTTGTTACTTAGATTAACAATAACGATAATACACATTTAGTGATATTTAACGGACAGAAGCCCTAAAAAGATAAAATTAACCCTACAACGCGTGAGTAGTAGATTCCCTATCTCGTTCGTAACCTCACTGTAGGGAATGACGGAATGAGGCTTGGCATTCACTCAGCCCATTATCGTCATCCCGAAAGTTGAGGGACGAGGCTATTCGGGATCTACTCACTGCGTGATGGAGCCTCAAAAACACCAATGAAAATACGCTAGAATTCCAACAAAAATACTGACTCTACAACACGCAGACAGTAGATTCCCTATCTCGTTCGTAACCTCACTGTAGGGAATAACGGGATTGCTGTGCTCACAATAAAAACCAATAATCGAAAGGCATAGACAATAAATACTTGTCTATGCCAATAACAAAATTAATCAGCCTTTGATGTTCCAGTAAGAAAGCAATCTTAATTACTGCTCACTGTTTTTACAGCAGAACGCTACTTGAAAATACCTCTCGGCACTTTAGTTAATAAAATACCCAAAAGAAGAGGAAACATCATTACCAATGATTGCAGAGACAATGCCGCACCATTAATGTAACTAGAAATAAATAGCGCAACCACAGGGAAAATTAGAAAACAGATAGATGCTTTAAAAGGGGTTGATATCTGTACCAGTTTGAAATAAGCAACAATACCGCCAACACTCGCCACCAAGCCAAGATAAATAACAGCTGAAATTGAATCCCAAGTAAATACTTCAACATTTACGTTTTCACTCACAGCTGAAACCGCAAATAAAAATAGAGAAGCAATAAAACTCGGTAACGCATTATAGGTCAGTACTTCAATACCTTGACAGTGCTTTTGAACCAATACATACATAATAGCATGCATAGCAACAGCAACACCTAAACAAACGGTACCAATGAGATAATCATCGCCTCCCATCTGCATTTCATTTGCAAGAATGAAACATAAACTCACAACGGCTGTAATTAACCCAAATATTTGATGCTTTTCCAGTCTTAAACCGAGGAATAAGCCAGACATCAGCATTACCGCAACAGGCATATTGGCAAAAATAATCGATGCTAAACCAGAAGATATGTATTGCTCACCAAAGATCATCAACGTAAACGGAATAGCAAAGTACATCAGTGCGACAATAAATAACCACCGACGCTTACCTTTTGGGAACAGCAGTGGCTGGCTGAAGGCTTTTGCCAATACCACCAGTAGAGGTGCCGCAATTAAAAAACGTAGCCCTGTTGCAAAAATAGGTGGAATAGAATTCAATGCCACTTCCATAGCAAACCAAGTCGTTCCCCAAATTAAACAAACAGAAATAAAAAGAAAGGTAGTGAGTAGCTTTGAATTCATAATATTCCCTTATTTAATAATTATTTAAATCATCGTCCTGTAGCGCGATAATAATGTATTACATTATAGGGATATAAGCGGGGAAATAAATTTCATTTACATCTATAATTCAAGCAATGTATAGAAAATAATACTACTTTTATATAGAAAAAGTATAAACACTTACTACCATATTAAAAAATGCAAATATATTATTCTACTTGCAATATATTGAACGCTATTAAACATCAACTCTAGTTATGACACTTATTGAACAAAGAAAGGCAGCAGCATGGGTAGAATAAATTAAGGGCGCATGATACGCCCTTTTGAAGTGTGTGATGATAAGGCTTAAAGATAGCTTCCATCATTGGGTCTGATGGTAATTTATTCATAGTGTAAATGAAGCTACCTTTAATTGATTAAGGTGTATTTTCCCTGCACATCTTTTTGAAATTCAAATAAACGCAAGATAACGCGCGACCATATTTATACGGTTCAGTAATAATAACGCCATTGGTCATCGCCTTATCCACTTTTACGTGTATATGACCTACAACAATGACCACTAACTCTGGATTGGCACGTGCAATATCACCTACACCAGTATCGGTAATGTTGTTTTCGTTACCGATCCCCATATGCGCCACTAAAATAATGGCATCGGCTTTACCTTTAATTTGGGTAATAACTTTTTTTACTTCCTGACTTGGGTTACTAAAGGTCAGATCTTGCTTTCTTAGCTCGCCAACCTTGGTCACGATTTGACTCAAACTACCCGATAAATTGGGTTTATCGGTGGGGTAATCTCAGGTATAAATCGTCCATAAAGATCGAAGGAAATAAGGGCGAGGCAAAGCAATAAACAGCATAGCTATTAATCTCGACACTCGCTTTCTCTAAACTTCACCACCTTGCTGCCATAAAAAAACCCAGCCTTATCGGCTGGGTTCTTTAACTTAACGCTTATAGTGCAGTATCGGTGATTAACCGATGTGCGTTGCGTTACGCATGTACTTACGTAGTACTTCAGGGATCATAATACGGCCATCGGCTTCTTGGTTATTCTCAAGAATAGCAACCATAGTACGACCAACAGCAAGACCAGAACCGTTTAATGTGTGTAGTAGCTCGGGCTTCTTCTCGCCTTTACGACGGAAACGCGCTTGCATACGACGTGCTTGGAAATCCCACATGTTTGAACATGAAGAAATCTCACGATAAGTTTCTTGAGCAGGAACCCACACTTCTAAATCGTAAGTTTTGCAAGAACCAAAGCCCATATCGCCAGTACAAAGTACCACTTTACGGTAAGGTAGCTCTAGAAGTTGTAGCACTTTCTCAGCATGACCTGTTAGTTCTTCAAGTGCTGCCATTGAATCTTCAGGGCGAGTGATCTGTACAAGTTCAACTTTGTCGAACTGGTGCATACGAATAAGACCACGAGTATCACGACCGTAAGAACCTGCTTCTGAACGGAAACATGGAGTGTGTGCTGTCATCTTGATTGGCAAATCGGCTTCATCAGTAATGGTGTCACGCATCATGTTAGTTACAGGCACTTCCGCTGTTGGAATTAATGAAAGCACGCGAGGCTCTTCATCATTCACTTTTTCAGTTAGCGGTTGAGTGTGGAATAGATCTTCACCAAATTTAGGTAATTGACCTGTACCAAATAGGCTGTCAGCGTTCACTAGGTACGGTACGTACATTTCTGTATAACCGTGTTCTTCAGTATGAAGATCTAGCATGAACTGTGCAATTGCGCGGTGTAGACGAGCAAATTGACCTTTCATTACGATAAAACGTGCACCAGTAATTTTCACTGCACTTGCGAAATCTAGACCACCAGCCATTTCACCAAGATCAACGTGATCTTTCACTTCGAAGTCATACGCTTTTGGCTGACCCCAACGTGAAACTTCAACGTTCTCTGACTCATCTTTACCTGTTGGTACTGATTCATCAGCGATGTTTGGTAGCATTTGAGTGATAGTATCAAGTTGAGTTTGAAGCTCAGCTAATGCTGTTTTTGCTTCATCAAGCTCAGAACCTAGGTTGCCGACTTCCGCCATAATACGCTCAGCTTCAGCGTGATCACCTTTTGCTTTTGCCTGACCAATCGACTTCGATCGCGAGTTACGTTGTGCTTGAAGTTCTTCAGTTTTTACTTGAAGAGACTTACGTTGCTCTTCTAAGTTGCGTAAAGTTTCTACATCAAGGTTAAAACCACGACGCGCGAGTTTTGCAGCTGTTTCATCCAGCTCAGTTCGAAGTAATTTAGAATCTAGCATGCTAATCCTGTGCTCTTAATAGTCTGAAATGCGCGTTATTTAGGCATTTCTTATTAAAATAGTTGTAGTTGGGAGGCAACCATAACAAATTGTTGCCAATCACTTAACGATACCCAAAAAGCCTTATTATTGGTAGCGCTTTAGCGGGCTTTTTGCATCTAAAGAAGCAAGATATTCCAACTTTTCGGATATTTTTATCTCTAGACCCCGTTTTGAAGGCTGATAATAAACCCGATCACGAATTTCACGCGGTAAATACACTTCACCGGGAGCATAAGCACCTGGCTCATCATGAGCATAACGATACCCTTCACCATAACCCAATTCTTTCATCAGTTTGGTTGGCGCATTACGCAAATGTGGCGGCACTTCAAAATCAGGAAATTCACGCGCATCGGCTTTAGCAAGGTTGAACGCAACATACACCGCATTACTTTTGGCAGCACAGGCTAAATAGACAATGGCTTGGGCTATTGCGCGTTCACCTTCATAAGCGCCAACGCGGGTATAACAATCCCATGCCGACACCGCCACTTGCATCGCACGAGGATCAGCATTACCGATATCTTCTGATGCAATGGCTAATAATCGACGCGCAACATACAGTGGATCACACCCTGCTTGCAGCATTCTCGCAAACCAATACAGCGCACCATCGGCATTAGAACCACGAATAGATTTATGTACCGCAGAGATCATGTCATACCAAAGATCGCCTTTGTTATCAAACCGAGCGACTTTTTCACCTGTCACTTCAGCCAACAACTCAACCGTAATTTGTTTGATACCCTGCTCATCTTCTTCAGCCATATCAATCAGCTGTTCAAGATAATTGAGTGACATTCGTGCATCACCACGCACAAACTCAGCTAACTGATGTTTAACTTCACCGACAAACACAAAATCAGTTTCGCTAATACCACGTTCTTTATCTGTTAACGCTTGTTCAATCACTTCAAGAATTTCATCATCTTCAAGGGATTTTAATTTATATACCCGAGCACGGGATAACAGAGCGTTATTAAGCTCAAACGAAGGATTTTCAGTAGTCGCACCAATAAAAGTCACGGTGCCATCTTCAATGTGTGGCAAAAACGCATCTTGCTGGCTTTTATTGAACCGATGCACCTCATCAACAAATAAAATAGTCCGTCTGCCTGCCATTTTATTATCACGCGCTTTATCTATTGCTGCGCGAATATCTTTAATGCCAGAGGTAACCGCAGAGACGCGTTCAACTTCAGCATTGGCATAATTGGCAGCCACTTCAGCTAACGTTGTTTTACCTGTTCCTGGTGGTCCCCACAAAATCATCGAGTGCAATTGACCCGCTTTTAATGCTCGACGTAACGGCTTTCCTTCACCAAGAATATGTTGCTGACCAATATATTCCTCTACCGTTCGTGGCCGCATTCTTGCTGCCAATGGTCTAAAATCTGAGGCAAAATCTAGGCTGAAATTATTCAATATAATGACTCCCCTAAGACAGAAAAAGGTGGCTCATTCGCCACCTTCTCATAATAATTAATTAGAATAACAATTAGTTACGTTGGTCATCTAATTCCACACCTTTTGGCGGTGTAAAGGTAAATAAACTGGCAGCTGGTGTTGTGCGTTTAAAATCGCTCAAGACATACTGGCTGCGTTGTCCATCAGTTTCAATGACTGAGAAATTACGTACATCACCTGCTTTTGATACCGTGACCACAAATTTATCCATTGATGATGTTTTATCTTTTGGGGTTAAGGTAAAGGTATCCACTAACTGAGCGACATTATACTTCGACCAATCACTTGCACTATTACGGGTTAATAATACAAACGGGGTTTGCTCTGTAGCATCTTTAAGCCACATTGCTGTTACTTGCTCTACAAATGGGCTGTAATACCATACTGTTTTACCATCAGAAACCAATAAACTTTCATCCGGTGTTACGGTTTTCCAACGAAATAAATTAGGGCGTTTAATCGATAAGTCGCCAGTACCATTCACTAAAACTTCACCATCAGGGCTGGTGACTTTTTGAGTAAAGTTAGCGCTAAATGCATTCACTTTATCAAGACGGCTACTTAGTGCTTGTTGCGGAGTTGCAGCCCATGCACTTGACGCAACCAACATTGGTGCGGCAACTAACATGCTCATTACGAGTTTCTTCATCATATTCGCTAACCTCTTTAGTATTAAACCGCTGTGATAATCACTACCACAGCGGTTTTATTTACACTTTAGTGCTTAAAGCATCATGGTTGTTTATCGCTAGACATTAATCGTGATGCTGTACTGGCGGCGGCGCTAACACTTCGCGGTTAGCATTATGTCCAGGAGCACTCACGATGCCATGTGCTTGTAATTGATCAACAATACGTGCAGCACGGTTATAACCGATCTTAAATCGACGCTGTACGCCTGAAATAGATGCTCGACGCGTTTCTGCAACAAAAGCAGCCACTTCATCAAATAGCTGATCTAAATCATCATCACTCGATGGCGCTTCACCCGGAAGCAAGCTATCTGCACCTTGATCTGAATTTAGAATACTATCTATATATTGGGGCTTACTACGCGCTTTCCAATCGTTAACCACATTATGCACATCTTCATCAGATGCAAACGCACCATGAACACGAATGGTATGACTTTGGCCTGATGGTAAGTACAGCATATCACCCATACCTAACAATGTTTCTGCACCACCTTGATCAAGAATAGTGCGTGAGTCAGTTTTGGTTGAAACCGTAAATGCCATTCGCGTTGGAATATTGGCCTTAATTAAGCCGGTAATAACATCAACCGATGGACGTTGAGTGGCTAATACTAAGTGAATACCGGCTGCACGTGCTTTTTGAGCAAGGCGTGCAATCAATTCTTCAACTTTCTTTCCAACAACCATCATCAAATCAGCAAATTCATCGACGATCACCACAATGCTTGGCATGCTTTCCAATAGTGGCGGGTATTCGTCCATGGTATCACCTGGTTTCCACAATGGATCGTGAATTGGGTGACCCGCTTCTGCTGCTTCTTTTAGTTTGGCGTTATAACCTGCAAGGCTACGTACACCACAGGCGGCTAATACTTTATAACGGCGTTCCATTTCACCGACACACCAACGTAGTGCATTACCGGCATCTTTCATGTCCGTAACCACTTCCGTTAATAGATGTGGAATACCTTCATAAATCGATAATTCCAACATTTTCGGGTCAATCATAATAAAGCGGCAATCTTCTGGCTTACATTTATAAAGTAAGCTCAAAATCATCACGTTTACGCCAACTGATTTACCAGAACCTGTAGTACCTGCTACCAATAAGTGCGGCATCTTGCTTAAATCAGCAACAACGGCTTCACCCGCAATATCGTTACCAAGCACGATAGGTAATGCGCCACCAACATTTTGGAATTGCTCACTGGCAATCACTTCCGACATATAAACCGTTTCACGACTCTTATTCGGTAGCTCTAAACCAATGTAAGGTTTACCCGGAATTACTTCAACAACACGTACTGATGTGGTTGATAATGCGCGCGCTAAATCTTTTGATAGGCCAGAAATACGGCTAACTTTTACTCCGGGAGCAAGATCAAGTTCATAGCGAGTAATAACAGGGCCAGGATAAATACCTTTAACTTGGACTTTGATTTTATAATCCGCAAGTTTTGATTCAATCAAAGCAGCAATCGCTTGCAACTCTTCATCTGACGCTTTCTCAACCGTTTTACGTGCTGGTTGTAAAAGATCCAATGTCGGCATTGGTGATGTTGGAACCGGAAGATCAGGCTCATTTTGCATTAAAAATGGATTATCTAATCCTGCAAGGTGCGCTTGTTCTTTTTGTTTATCACGAATACGTTTTAGGAAAATTTCCTCGTCTGTTAACCCCTCTTCTGAGGTATCAACATCAGCTATCGGTGCAAAAGACGCAGCAACAGGTTCCGCATAGACTTGTGATGCCGCTGGTTGCTCACTAACAACAGTATTAATCACATGCTGTGTTTGTTCATCAACGGCAACAGTAAAATCTTCATCTCTTTCAAGCTCACGCTCCAGTGCAGAAACAGATAAACCTTGTATCGGCGCAGCATGTCCTACTGATGCAGCATATGGCTGAGGTTCAACATACGGTGCTGCCTGTTCTACTGGCGCAACATTGGCTTGAGGTTCAACATACGGTACAGCTTCTTCTACTGGCGCAACATATGGCTGAGGTTCAACATACGGTGCTGCCTGTTCTACTGGCTCAACGTATGGCTGAGGTTCAACATACGGTGCTGCCTGTTCTACTGGTGCAACATTGGTTTGAGGTTCAACATACGGTGCTGCCTGTTCTACTGGTGCAACATTGGTTTGAGGTT
>NZ_CAMRAN010000032.1 GCF_947039875.1 uncultured Photobacterium sp. | reverse complement strand
CTTATTTATAATATCGCATTATCGCCAGCTGAAAATTTTTAACAAGTATTGATGAATAGTTATTTTTTAACGAGCTAGATAGCCATAAAACTGGCCTAGAAATAGCTAACTCAACGTATATGATATTGAACATTAAAAACAATAACATAAAACTCTCTTCATTCATCGAGATCCAATAGCAACAGTAATATAAACCAATATCATAGATAGAAAAAAAGAGATAATAAATCGTAATCATCAAAGGGACTTAAACCCGCTTTCCTTTGATTGATGACAAGGTGAAAAGCGAACTTAAGAAAGTTGGAATAATAATGGGGCAAAAAAAAAGCCTCAATCTTACGATTAAGGCTTTTCTCTGAAATTTGGTGCCCGAGGACGGACTTGAACCGTCACTCCCGAAGGAAACGGATTTTGAATCCGTCGTGTATACCAATTTCACCACTCGGGCTTATGGCGGCTATTATACGGATATCATGTTGATGCGCAAGCAATTAGCTAGAATTTTTATAATATAAATACCAGACCGTTGTTTTTTTAAACTAGATTGATTGTATTGCTGCTAATCAAACCATCGCTAATACAGGAATGAATATATTTTGTAGCAATTTAGTCCATTCATTCCCATTTAGTTACTGCTACACTGCCGACAATAAGGATTAGCTCAACCATTACTGATACTGGAATCGTCATGCAGAAAAAGAAACAACAAACTACTATTTCACACCAATACCCTAGCTTATTGCGTCGTTTAGGTGCTTGGTTCTACGATACAATTATCGTCGCTGCTATTTTAATGGTTGCAGGTGCGCTAGCGATGGTGATTGTTGCAGCACTGCTTCATTTGGGTGTGCTTACATTAGGTGACTACCAAGATGCTAGTGACTATTTAATTTCAGATCCGACCGCCAGCATGTTATATAGCGCTTACCTTGCTATCGTTATTATTGGTTTTTATAGCTACTTCTGGACTCAAGCAGGACAAACATTAGGTATGCGAGCGTGGAAACTCAAGCTTCAAAATGAAGATGGATCTCGCATTAAAATTACTCAAGCTTTTATTCGTATTGCAACATCAGCATTTGGTTTAGGTAACTTACTTGCCTTTAATAATAAGCGCCGTTCAATGCAAGATATTATGGCGGAATGTGAAATGGTCGTAACTAAAAAAGTACATTAATACATCATCTGTCTTAATAAAAACCAGTAATAAAAAGGAGCCCTTTGGCTCCTTTTTTAGTCGCTATAATTTACGTCGAAGTAAATAAATCGTGATAGCTAAAAACACCAAACTAGGCGCAAGAGCACCAATAACCGGGGGTAAATTATAGACTAAGCTCATCGGGCCAAAAACTTCATTGGAAATATAAAATGCAAATCCAAAGATAACTCCAGATAACACGCGCGCTCCCATCGTCACCGAGCGTAACGGCCCAAAGACAAATGATAATGCTAGCAACATCATGACACCAATAGAGACAGGTTGCAGTGCTTTACGCCAAAAGGCGAGTTCATAACGCATTGCATCTTGCTTAGATTCTTTTAAATAACCCACATAATCATATAACCCTGACAGTGATAGCTCTTCTGGTTTAACCGTAACCACCGCTAACTTATCAGGGGTTAACGTTGTTTCCCATTTCTTAGTATCATAATGAGTATTGGTAATCTGCGCCTTGTTAGTCATATCCGTTACAGTCACATTATGCATCGTCCAGCCAAGTTTCGCGTCATAAATTGCTGTTTTTGCAGATATCACATCAAGTAATTTGTCTTGGCTATTAAATTGCCAAATGTTGACCACATCTATTTGGTTTTTATCGTGCACACGGCCAAGATAAATAAAATCATTGTCATCTTTTGCCCACACACCACTTTGAACCGATAGCATACTGCCGCCACTGATCCATAAAGCTCGCAGCTCACGCGCTGACTTTTGCGCTTGCGGTGCGCCCCATTGCCCAAGTAACGTCACAATGATCATTAACGGCACTGCGGTTTTCAAGGTTGATAAACCAATATCTAACTTAGAAAAACCTGCCGCTTGCATCACCACCAGCTCAGAGCTTGATGCCAACATACCCAGACCAATCAAAGCACCAAGTAATACCGCCATCGGGAAAAATGTTACGATATCTTGTGGCATGGATAACAACACAAAATACAATGCTTTGAGTAAATCATAACTGCCTTGACCGACTTTACGTAGCTGCTCAACATATTTAATGATGGCAGAGAGTCCGACGAGAGTTGATAAGGTTAATGCCGATGTTGCAATAATAGTTCGGCCAATATACCAGTCGAGAATTTTAAACATTAATCACGTCTCCGTAATTTATCTTTGAGGCGTCGAATCGGTAAACTATCCCAGCTATTTAAAGCGATTGCGATCAATAACGCGCCAATATTAATCGGCCACATTCCCATCCAACCAGGAATAAAACCATCTTCAATCGCAGATTTTGCCGATGATATTGCTAAGAAATACGCTAAATAAATTAATACCGCAGGCGCTAATTTAGCAAAACGTCCCTGACGAGGGTTAACCGCAGATAATGGCACCACAATCATAACTAATAATGGAATACATAAAATCAACGATAATCGCCATTGCAATTCAGCAGTTGCCGCTAAACTTGGATCTTTTAATAATTCAGTGGTCGTTTTCGCTTCCCAGTCACGAGAGCCTTGTTTTACTTTACGTTGACCAATTAACGCTTGGTAATTATCAAACTGTGTAATGGCATAATTGAGTTTAGTGGGTACACCTTCATAACGGGTACCTTGCTGAAGGTCTAACATTTGGCGACCGTCAGCTTGTTCGGTGACAAAGCCACGATCAGCCACCATCACACTCGGTTGTAATGAATCTTGCGCTTTTAATTGGGCAATAAATACTTTATGTAATTTGGAACCTTTGTCGGTAATGTCATTAACAAATACCACCCCTGAACCATTAGGTGTCATTTGGAATGTTCCTTTGACCAACATATTTAACCCCGGATCAGCCTTAGCTTGATCGGTAATCTGTTCAATTTTATTTTGAGCCCACGGCGCAACCCATAATGCATTAGCGGTGGCTATCGAGCCCGTAATTAAAGCTAATGCTAATGCGGCACGAATAAGAAATTTATTCCCCATGCCAGTGGCGCTCATTACAGTAATTTCACTTTCAGCGTACAAACGGCCAAATGTAAGCAAAATACCAATATATAAACTCAGTGGTAACATCAGCAATGCCATTGCCGGAATAGAAAGCCCCATTAAAGTCACAATCAGATCGCTCGGAATCGAACCATCCGTCGCTTGTGCTAAAATGCGAATGAACTTTTGGCTAATAAAGACAAGAAAAAGCACAAAAAGTACTGCTAATTGGCTTTTTACTGTCTCTCTCGTCAAATACCTAACAATAATCACGCGTTATATTCCCATAGAAAACTTGTTTTTTTGATGGAATCACTATAGTTTTTGGTTAAATTAGTTATTTTTTTATCTTTCGGCTGAATGTAAGTCCGCGCTTTAAGCCTATACCGAAATCTCGGCAGAGCAAGCAAGTGTGGTATTATCTAACATTTAGCGTTAATTGTCTTTATAGGATGTTAGGAGTACGCATGGAGTTCAGTGTCAAAAGCGGTAGCCCCGAAAAACAGCGCAGTGCATGTATTGTCGTGGGCGTATTTGAACCACGTCGCCTTTCTCCAATCGCGGAACAGCTAGACAAAATTAGTGATGGCTACATTAGCTCATTATTACGTCGTGGTGACCTTGAAGGTAAACCAGGACAGATGTTGTTATTACACCATGTTCCCAACGTATTGTCAGAACGAGTACTACTTGTTGGTTGTGGTAAAGAGCGTGAACTTGACGAACGCCAATACAAACAAATCATCAAGAAAACCATTAGCACCTTAAATGAAACTGGCTCAATGGAAGCGGTATGTTTCCTAACCGAGCTACATGTTAAAGGTCGCGATACCTACTGGAAAGTACGTCAAGCAGTAGAAACGACTAAAGATAGCCTTTATACCTTTAACCAGTTTAAAAGTAACAAGCCAGAGACGCGCCGTCCACTACGCAAGTTAGTTTTTAATGTACCCACTCGCCGTGAGCTTTCTTTGGGCGAACGTGCTATTGCACATGGTCTTGCTATTTCATCGGGTGTTAAAGCCAGTAAAGACCTTGGTAATATGCCACCTAACGTTGCCAATCCTGCTTATTTAGCCTCACAGGCACGTCGTTTAGCTGATGATTTTGAAACGGTAAGTACTAAAATTATTGGTGAGCAAGAAATGGCAACTTTAGGTATGACATCATACCTTGCTGTTGGTCAAGGCTCTAAAAACGAAGCCATGATGTCAGTTATTGAATACAAAGGCCATCCTGATCCTGAAACCAAACCCATTGTTCTTGTGGGTAAAGGTTTAACTTTTGATTCAGGCGGTATTTCTATCAAACCTGGCGCACAAATGGATGAGATGAAGTACGACATGTGTGGTGCTGCATCTGTGTTTGGTACCATGAAGGCACTGGCAAAACTAAATCTACCGATTAATGTTGTCGGTGTACTGGCGGGTTGTGAAAATATGCCCGGTGGTAATGCTTATCGCCCCGGTGATATTTTAACCACCATGTCAGGTCAGACGGTTGAAGTGTTAAATACCGATGCCGAAGGTCGATTGGTATTATGTGATGCATTAACTTACGTTGAGCGTTTTGAGCCAGAATGTGTGGTTGATGTAGCCACATTAACGGGCGCATGTGTGATGGCCCTTGGTCATCATATTAGTGGCTTAATGGGTAACCATAATCCATTAGCGCATGAGTTAATTAATGCCTCAGAACAAGCTGGCGATCGTGCTTGGCGTCTACCGATGAGTGATGAGTACCAAGAGCAAATTGCTAGCCCATTTGCTGATATGGCGAACTTAGGCTCACCAGGTGCTGGTACCATTACGGCGGGTTGTTTCTTGTCGCGTTTTACCAAGAAATACAACTGGGCTCACCTTGATATTGCAGGCACAGCTTGGAAAGGCGGTGCTGCAAAAGGCTCAACTGGACGTCCCGTGCCATTGTTGGTCCAATTCCTTCTCAATCGAGCAGGCCAAGAGATTGTCGAATAAGACATTCAGAAAAGGGCCATTGGCCCTTTTCTTTTAGGACATTAATTTATGACTCATGCTACGTTTTATATATTAGATGATAAGCAAGATGACTCTGATGGTGATTTTCAGTGGCATTTTGCTTGTTGTTGCGCAGCCATGAGTTACCGTCAAGGATTACGTGTTTACTTACTTGCAGCAGATAAACAACAAGCAGAAAAAATAGATGAATATCTATGGCAACAAGATCCCGACAACTTTATCCCTCACAATTTACTTGGAGAAGGACCAAGAGGCGGATCGCCGGTTGAGATTGGTTGGCCCGGTTTACGTTATAGCGGACACCGCGCAGTATTAATTAATTTAGCCGAAATTGTCGCAAATTTTGCGGTTAGCTTTGCACAAGTGGTAGACTTTGTCCCTTGCGATGAAACGCTCAAACAGCAAGCGCGCGAGCGTTACAAGGCTTATCGCCTTGCTGGCATTCAAATTACGACTGCCAATGCTGTTACTGAGACGCCTTAATTCCACATAGAATAGAATCCTTCTAAGAGCGCTATGGAAAAGACATACAACCCACAATCAATTGAACAAGCGCTTTATCAGCGCTGGGAAGAGGCTGGTTACTTTAAGCCTCATGGTGATACATCTAAAGATGCTTACAGCATTATGATCCCGCCACCAAACGTCACAGGCAGCCTACACATGGGCCACGCGTTCCAGGATACCATTATGGATACCCTGATCCGTTGTGAGCGTATGAAAGGTAAAAACACCCTATGGCAGGTTGGTACTGACCACGCAGGTATTGCTACCCAAATGGTTGTGGAGCGTAAGATCGCTGCTGAAGAAGGCAAAACTAAACATGACTACGGTCGTGATGCTTTCATCGATAAGATCTGGGAATGGAAAAACGAATCTGGTGGCACTATCACCAAACAGCTTCGTCGCCTTGGCGCATCTGTAGACTGGGATCGTGAGCGCTTCACGATGGATGATGGTCTATCAAATGCAGTTCAAGAAGTTTTCGTTCGCCTTTACCAAGAAGATCTACTTTACCGTGGTAAGCGTCTGGTTAACTGGGATCCAAAACTACACACAGCAATCTCTGACATCGAAGTTGAAAACAAAGATGTTAAAGGTCACATGTGGCACTTCCGTTACCCACTTGCTGATGGCGTACAAACAGCAGATGGTAAAGACTACATTGTGGTAGCAACAACCCGTCCAGAAACCATGCTGGGTGATACAGGTGTTGCGGTAAACCCTGAAGATCCACGTTATAAAGATCTGATCGGCAAAGAAATCATTCTACCTATCGTTGGCCGTCGCATCCCTATTTTAGGTGATGAGCATGCGGACATGGATAAAGGTACTGGTTGTGTAAAAATCACCCCAGCACACGATTTCAACGACTACGAAGTAGGCAAGCGTCATAGCCTACCAATGATCAACATCCTAACCTTTAACGCTGATATTCGTGATGCAGCTGAAGTCTTCACCACTAACGGCGAAGAAAGTGATGTTTACAGCACTGAAATCCCTGCGAAATACCAAGGTATGGAGCGTTTTGCAGCCCGTAAAGCTATCGTTGCTGAATTTGACGAGCTCGGCCTGTTAGAAGAAATTAAAGATCATGATCTAACCATTCCTTATGGCGATCGTGGTGGCGTGGTTATTGAACCAATGCTAACAGCACAATGGTATGTTCGCGCAGCACCATTAGCTGAACCTGCGATTAAAGCCGTTGAAAATGGCGATATCCAATTTGTTCCTAAGCAGTACGAAAACATGTACTACTCATGGATGCGTGACATTCAAGATTGGTGTATTTCACGTCAGTTGTGGTGGGGTCACCGTATTCCAGCTTGGTACGATAACGACGGTAATGTTTATGTTGGTCGTAACGAAGCTGAAGTACGTGAAAAACATAACCTTGCTCCAGTTGTGGTACTAAACCAAGACAACGACGTACTTGATACATGGTTCTCTTCAGCACTATGGACATTTGGTACTCAGGGCTGGCCAGAAAATACCGCTGATCTTCAAACCTTCCACCCATCTGATGTATTGGTAACCGGTTTTGATATCATCTTCTTCTGGGTTGCACGTATGATCATGATGACCATGCACTTCTGTAAAGATGAAGACGGCAAAGCACAAGTACCGTTTAAAACTGTTTACGTAACCGGTCTTATCCGTGACGAAAATGGCGATAAAATGTCTAAGTCTAAGGGTAACGTAATCGACCCTATCGACATGATCGACGGTATTGATCTTGAGTCTCTAGTAGAGAAGCGTTGTGGCAACATGATGCAACCACAACTTGCAGCGAAGATTGAAAAAGCCACTCGTAAGACATTTGAAGCAGGTATTGAACCATACGGTACCGATGCGCTACGTTTCACTCTTGCTGCTATGGCCTCTACTGGCCGTGACATCAACTGGGACATGAAGCGTCTTGAAGGTTACCGTAACTTCTGTAACAAGCTATGGAACGCAAGCCGTTACGTACTGATGAACACAGAAGATCAAGATTGTGGTTTCGCTGCGGGTAGCGAACTTGAATACTCAGTTGCTGATAAGTGGATTGAATCACAATTCCAACTAGCGGCAAAAGAATTCAATACCCATATTGATAACTTCCGCCTCGACATGGCAGCAGGTGTACTTTATGAGTTCATCTGGAACCAATTCTGTGACTGGTACTTAGAGCTAACGAAACCTGTTCTATGGAAAGGTACTGAAGCACAACAACGTGCAACGCGTCATACGCTAATCACAGTACTTGAGAAGACATTACGTCTTGCGCACCCAGTTCTTCCTTACATCACTGAATCAATCTGGCAGAGCGTTAAGCCGCTGGTTGACGGTGTTGAAGGTGAAACTATCATGAACCAAGCATTGCCTCAGTTTGATGAAGCGCAATTTGATCAAGCAGCAATCACTGACATTGAGTTTGTTAAAGCGTTTATCACGAGTATTCGTAACCTACGTGCTGAATATGATATCGCACCGAGCAAGCCATTATCAGTCATGCTAAAAGTCGCAGATGCCGCTGATACCGCACGCGTTGAAGCAAACCTAACCGTACTGAAATCTCTAGCAAAACTAGAAGAAGTTAACGTATTGGCTGACGGTGAAGCAACACCAGCTTGTGCAACAGCACTTGTGGGTAAATCTGAATTGATGATCCCAATGGCGGGTCTGATCGATAAAGATGCAGAACTAGCACGTTTAGATAAAGAAATTGCGAAAATGGAAGGCGAAATCAAACGTACTTCTGGCAAGCTAAGCAACGAAGGTTTTGTTGCTAAAGCGCCTGAAATCGTAATCACTAAAGAACGTGAAAAGTTAGCAGGTTATGAAGAAACACTGGTTAAACTGACGGAGCAAAAAGCAACGATTGCTGCGCTATAAGTTATTATTTACTGAATAAATAAAAAACCGACGCTTTGACGTCGGTTTTTTTATTTCCCTCAACGGCACAATTCCCCCATCATTTTAAAAACACTGCTCGCTTAAAAATACGGGCTAATGATAGCTTTTATCTATTAGTGATATATAAAATACCAAATTTACCTATTGAAGTAAGTTTGTAATACTCATTACATCAAATTAATGAGATTGACCTTATGAAAAAGACCCTCAGTTTTGCCATTATCCATTTTACCGTTGCTTTTAGTGTGGCATTCCTATTAACGGGAAATCTTTTGATCGGTGGCCTGATTGCTTTAATAGAACCCATGGTTAATACCGTTGCCTTCTACTTCCACGAAAAAGTATGGCAAACCAAAAAGCTTGTTCAAACCCAATATTCTTCGCCAAGTAAAAAGACAATCAGTTTCGCTATATTGCATTTTAGTGTCGCTTTTACAGTGGTGTATTTATTAACGGGAGATATTCTTATTGGTAGCACCATGGCAATGATCGAGCCAACAATCAATACCTTGGCTTATTACCTGCACGAACGAGTGTGGCAAAAAAAGCAGCATCATCAAAATGCACCTCAGCAATTAATGTCAATGATGGTGTGTTTGCATCATTAAAACGCAAAACCCTGCTGGTAACTAGTCACAAGCAGGGTTTTATTAAGCGATGGTTAGTAGCTTTGTTTTAGGTGATAGACACGTAACCCTTGTGCCACTTCATCATAGCTTGCTGAGCCAATGTATTTAATTTGACGTTGGTGTTCCGGTACTAGAGTGAAACTTGAGTCTTCAAATCGACCTTCACCCTCAAATTCCAAATGCACAAAGAAAGCGGGCTTACTGCTACTTAGCATCACCACGATATCATTATTGTGCTCTGCAACTTCAAACCGTAAATCAGGACAAGCTAACTCACAGTATTTAGGACGCGCTGGAAACCACGTGTTTTCAATTAATTGTTGGCCACTATGTAAATGTACATGGAAAAAACCGTCTTGTTCATGGCCGTCTAAATCTTCATTTAGCCACTCCCATACCACTTTGGTTGAGTCGGCTTCTAAATATTGAGCAATCGGCTCGCGATAAAGAATTTCCCCTTCCCAGCTTTGCCATACCACTTCGCCTTTTAACTCAGTATTTTTACGGCCATCATTAACGAGGTGTAATTTAAGTCCTTGTTGATCACGAGTAAACGTGGCGATTTGCGGCGCAAAGAAGCGTCGCGCATGGTAATGCAATTGTTTCCAACGGCCGCTGTATTCTAATGATGACCATGAGCTCACAGGCCAGCAATCATTTAATTGCCAAAACAACATTCCACGGTTAATCGGTTTTTGAGTACGCCAATATTCAGCCGCTGTTTTCACCGCCAATGCTTGTTGCACTTGCGATAAATACAGCATATTAACGAATCCGTTTGGAAACCGGAAATAACGGGTAAACATCTCAGTAATGATCGAATTACCATGATTGCTTTTTTGATGATTCTCAAAACTTGGCGAGCTTATATTCCAATCTTGCTCAGGTAAGAAACTCTTTACCGTTGGCAGCGAAGGCCAAGATTGAAAACCAAATTCTGAACAAAAACGAGGGGTAACTTGAAGGTAAGCATCAAACTCTTTACCACTATCCCACACATCCCAACAATGCATATCACCCCGTTGAGGGTCATGATGCCACGAATCGATAATGTCTAATTCACCGTTACACGGTGAACTTGCCCAAAAACGACGTGAGGGATCTTCACGTTCAACCACCTCAGCTAAAGTACGATTAAGACGATCATAATTAAGTAAATGCTTCTCTCGATGTTGACGAGATTCAGGATCACGATTAATCGCCCCCAACACGTCATTATCACCGCACCACAACGCTAAACTTGGATGATCTTTTAAACGTCGAACTTGATATTCGACTTCTTGTTCAACTTCTGCAATAAAATCAGGGGTTGATGGATACAGCGCATTGGCAAACATCAAATCTTGCCAAACAAGTAGCCCTAATTCATCACAGATATTATAAAAAATGTCTTTTTCATACATACCACCCCCCCAAACACGAAGCATATTCATGTTGGCCGCAGCTGCATCGGTTAATAAACTACGGTAACGCTGTTCACTCATTCGCGCAGGCATTGTATCTAACGGAATCCAATTCGCACCACGGGCAGAAATGGGTACATCATTAACCATCACCACCATACTTTGGCCGTGATCATCATCTTCAGTGACTAATTCTAACTTACGTAAGCCAATTTGCTTGGTAATGGCAACCCCATCAGCTTCTAAAGCTAATTTATATAACCGTTGCTTACCGTAGCCAGCAGGCCACCAATGACGGGGATTATCAATCCGGAAAATAACACTGGCTTTGGTTGCTTCGCGATCAAGCGTAAGGTGGAAAGTTTGTCCATCAAAGGTAACTGACGCATTCGCCAACCCTTTTTCAGAAACAACTTCATAATGTAAAGTAACCGCTAACTCACACTCTTGTTGATTCCACTTCTGTTTAGTTGCTAAATGACTAATACGTACATGCTCAATAGGCTGTAGCACAATGTCACCATAAACACCCAATACCGACAGACAAATACTCCAATCCCAACCACTATGGAATTGAGGCTTGCGCAACGTATTCATAAACGGAATTTGATTATTACCTTCAGCCCATGGTAATGGAAACGGCAATTTGTCTGCACGATTTTTAGCAGCTAAATCAGCACGGTGCAACACAATTTCAATACGGTTAGTGCCTGCTTGTAAACAACTTAATACATCCACCTTATGACGCATGAACATATTCGTAAAATTAGCAACGGTATGGCCATTAATACGAATCTCAGCAACCGTATCAAGCTGATCTAATACCAAATCCATGGCATTACACGTTAGTTGTTCAGCTGTTAATTCAAAGTGGCGGCTGACAATCCAGTCGCACTCACCGACCCACTGAACTTTTTTTTCATTGGTTGCCCAATACGGATCAGGGATTTCTTCGGCTGCATATAATGCCGAATGAACATCACCCGGCAAATCAATATGAAGGTCTTGAATTGCAGGACGTTGAATACACGCAAGCAACCACTGACCATTAAGTGAGATTGTCATCAATCACTCCAATACTGAAGCTATTCAGTATGATTTAAATTTGTGAGGATAAACGGAAAGATTTACACGCGTCGTGATTACAGACAGTGATCACGGGTAAATTTCTATCATATCGTGGATATCAAAATTTGATATCACCGCCAAAAAGTAGAAAAAGCCAGCAAAATGCCAGCTTTTTAGAACAGAGTGGTATTATGACGACTTATTCTTCGTCTTCGCTCTCTTCTTCATCATCTTGGTCAGATTCGAAGTAGGTACCCCAACCGTCATAATCAATGCTGTGTTTTTCAGCTAGTTTGATGAGCTTTTCAGCTTGCTCATCAATAAGATCAGCGTTTAGAGCTGACTCCATGACTGCATCAAAACATACAACCTTGCCACCGCCATCTTCAGGATCAAGCTCTAGCTCTTCTGCTTCTAAAACATTAAAACCAAGTTTAAATGCTTCAACCGCTGCGGCTTCTAGTTCTTCAAATGTGTCAGCAGAGAAGTGGTGCTCAATAGTGTAAAGCGCCTCTGGCTCACTGCCATCTTCAAGTAATGCAGCGATAATTTCGCGCGTTTCTTCTTTTTGCTCTGCAATCAATTCTGCGTAAGACATGGTATCACTCCACCTATGGAATAAATTTGCTGGCAAATATCGCATGGTTTGCACTCAATTACCATATGTTACGCATCCACCAAGCCTAAATTGGTCTTAATCAAGCGTTGATAAATTAACGTTAAACCACTAAATACTCACCATAACGCATAATATTCCGTGCTTATTTCAATATTAATTCAACAATAGCCGCAGCATCAGCCCTTATCCGCATTTCGTATACCCATTATTCGCATAGCCACCCATTTTTTACACTAATATCCCTTAATCGAAAAATCATGTCGATACTAATGCCGTTTATCTTGATTGGGCAGACTCAATAGGACCCAAGATTGAAACTTCCTGCGAATTTATTAAGCGAGGTGGCAAATTAGTCGGTATCGGTGCATTACATGACGACTTAGAGATTCTAAAAGATCTCACAGGGACAAATATTATTGCAGATAAGCAGAATAACTATTCACAAACAATAAAAAATAAGATACACATATTATTAACATTAAACATTGTCGAGTAACTCAACCATAACATAAAAGATTCAGTCGAAGAGATACTGAACCTTAAGAGGGATACATCATGGCTTTTAATCTTCGTAATCGTAACTTCCTAAAATTACTTGATTTCACTCCTCGTGAGATTCAACATTTACTTGAACTATCGGCTGAATTAAAAAAAGCAAAATACAATGGCTATGAGCAACCTCGCCTTAAAGGTAAAAACATTGCATTGATCTTTGAAAAAACCTCAACCCGTACGCGTTGTGCATTTGAAGTTGCCGCTTTTGACCAAGGCGCTCAAGTTTCTTATTTAGGCCCTTCTGGTTCTCAAATTGGTCACAAAGAATCAATGAAAGACACCGCTCGTGTATTAGGTCGTATGTACGATGGCATTGAATACCGTGGTTTTGGACAAGCTATTGTTGAAGAACTTGGCGCATATGCAGGAGTGCCAGTGTGGAATGGTTTAACTGATGAATTCCACCCAACGCAAATTTTAGCAGACTTCCTAACGATGCAAGAACACGGCCGCGGCAAAGCATTACATGAAATATCATTTGCTTACCTAGGTGATGCACGCAATAACATGGGTAATTCATTAATGGTTGGTGCTGCAAAAATGGGGATGGATATTCGCCTTGTCGCACCAAAAGCTTTTTGGCCTGATGCTGAACTTGTCGCTCAATGTCGTGAGATCTCTGCTGAAACAGGCGCTAAAATCACCATGACAGAAGACATTCAAGAAGGTGTTCAAGGGTGTGATTTCCTTTATACCGATGTGTGGGTTTCTATGGGTGAAGCCAAAGAAGCATGGGCAAAGCGAATCAATTTAATGCTGCCATACCAAGTCAATATGGCAATGTTAAAAGCAACGGGTAATCCACATGTGAAATTTATGCACTGTTTACCTGCTTTCCATGGTGAAGATACCACAGTTGGAAAAGATCTTGCTCAAGCTTACCCTACGCTGTCTAAAGGGGTAGAAGTGACCGATGAAGTGATTGAATCTGACCACTCAATTGTGTTTGATGAGGCAGAAAACCGCATGCATACAATCAAGGCGGTAATGGTCGCAACACTTGGCAACTAAATAACAATATTCGTTGTAACTACCATTAATACCCTGCCGTTCACTTGAACGGCAACTGCATATTTTTGCAGACATAAAATTCAACACAAAAATAAATATCTTTATTTTTCATATTAATAAGAACAAAAAAACACCAAAAATCACATAACTGAAATTGCATAAAAATCCGTAGATTGAATAGTTAACGCAAACGCTTGCGCCATTAAAAATAGACGGTATAATCCTTGCAATTTGCCTAGCAAGAGATAAAAAATGAACCCTACCATGAACATGACATTGACTCGCAGTAATCATCCGCTGATGATAGTTTGTTATTTTATTTTTCCTCTTTTTCAAAAAAAAGCCTCCTTTTAATAGGGGGCTTTTTTTTGCCTAAAATTTAGCAAACAACAACCGTATTTCAATTTAACTAAACCATCATAGGGGAAAGAAGCCATGGCTAATTCGCTGTTTAAAAAGCATATTATTTCTATACCAGAGCTTAATCGTGCAGAACTAGAGCTTATTATTGATACAGCTGCGAGACTAAAAGCCGAACCTAACCCGACCTTACTTAAAAATAAAGTCGTCGCTAGTTGCTTCTTTGAACCATCGACCCGTACCCGTCTTTCTTTTGAAACAGCTATCCAACGCCTAGGTGGCACAGTGGTCGGTTTTGATTCACCAGGAAATACATCGCTGGCGAATAAAGGCGAAACATTATCTGACTCAGTGCAAGTGATTACTTCTTATGTTGATGCATTTGTTATGCGTCATCCGCAAGAAGGGGCTGCACGTTTAGCGTCTGAGTTTTCTAATGGGGTACCTGTTATCAATGGTGGCGATGGTGCAAACCAACACCCAACCCAAACCTTGTTGGATCTGTTTACTATTCATGAAACCCAAGGTCGACTTGATGGTATTAATATCGCCTTCGTTGGTGATTTAAAATATGGCCGTACCGTACACTCATTAACTCAAGCATTATCAAAGTTTAATGATGTTAAATTCTTCTTTATTGCCCCTGAAGTATTGGCAATGCCTGATTATATTTGTGAAGAATTGGATGATGCAGGTATCAGTTACAGCTTGCACAACAACATGGAAGACGTCATTCCTGAGTTAGATATTCTTTACATGACTCGTGTTCAAAAAGAGCGTTTTGATGAGTCTGAATATGTGCATATGAAAGCCGCTTATATTTTAACCGCCAACATGTTAGAAAGCGCTCGTGACAACCTAAAAGTATTACATCCACTGCCACGGGTTGATGAAATCACTGTCGATGTCGATAAGACTAAATATGCTTACTTCTTCCAACAAGCAGAAAATGGTGTTTATGCGCGTCAAGCGTTACTGGCTCTTGTACTTAATGAAACTTTATAAAAAGGTGTGATGATCATGGTTAAGGAAACCCAACTAAAAGTTGAAGCAATTAAAAACGGTACTGTTATTGATCATATCCCAGCCAATATTGGTATTAAGATTCTTAAATTATTTAATATCGATGGTACAAATGAGCGTGTCACTATCGGGCTTAATTTGCCGTCTTCTGCGCTAGGTGCTAAAGATCTAATTAAAATTGAAAATGTGTTTGTCACTGAAGATCAAGCCAATCAATTAGCGCTTTACGCACCAAAGGCAACGGTTAATCAAATTGAAAATTATGAAGTAGTTAAAAAGCTAAATTTATCACTACCTGAATTTATCAGTGCTATCTTCAAATGCCCAAACAGTAACTGTATATCACACGGCGAACCCGTTAACAGTGGCTTTAAAGTGCTGACTAAAAAATCAGATATTCAGCTAAAATGTAAATACTGCGAAAAAGTGTTCTCACGCCAAATCGTCACTGAATGTAATAGCCATTGATTACGATGATCATTAGTTGAATATAAGCTTTCTTGCCCCCATATCAATTAACACTTAAAGGCGATTATTTGTGCCTTTTCATGATAATTAAATAGGATAAATCATGACAAAAATTCTTCATACAGAGCAAGCACCAGCGGCAATCGGTCCTTACGTACAAGGTGTTGATCTTGGTAGCATGATACTAACATCAGGCCAGATCCCTGTTAATCCACTAACAGGTGAAGTTGCAGAAGACATCGCAGCGCAAACACGTCAATCATTAGATAACGTTAAAGCGGTTGTTGAAGCATCTGGCTTAGGTGTTGCTGATATCGTGAAGATGACTGTCTTTGTTAAAGATCTAAATGATTTTGGGGCAGTAAATGAAGTTTATGGTGCATTTTTCGATGAGCACAATGCACCTTACCCTGCTCGCTCTTGTGTTGAAGTTGCGCGTCTGCCTAAAGATGTGAAAATTGAAATTGAAGCGATTGCAGTACGTAAATAATCGTTAAAAAAGCGATCACGAGACTGAAATTAGTGATCGCTTTTTATGATTTAAGAATGTGACTGTTCTACAATGGCTAACACCTGCGCAAACCATGCGGTAAACAACTGCGGTGCTTGTCGTAATTGCAACTCCAACTCCGCGATAGACCACCAACGATAAGCCATCACTTCCGCAGCATTAGGTGTAAAAACTAACCCATCACCATTGGCTATCAGCACATGATCTAATTCATGCTCAATTAGCTGCTTATCCAATTTAGCGTAATAACAAAAATGACCTACATCGGTTAATTTCGTTGGTAACGTAATACCCATTTCTTCTTGTAAGCGACGAATACCCGCTTGGCTAAATGACTCTCCTTGACGTGGATGAGAGCAACAAGTATTGGTCCATAAACCACCACTATGATATTTCTCTAATGCACGTTGATGTAATAGGTACTCACGCCCAGAAGGGGTATCACGATAAAGTAATACTGAGAAAGCCAAATGCAATGTACCATCACAGTGAGCTTGCATTTTTTCTTGAAGGCCAAGTTCATGACCCTGCTCATCTACTAATACTACATATTCTTCAGTCATGATTATCTTCTACTTTTTATATCAAAATATTGCTCATTGTTGTTTATTCACAATAAAACAAGGACATATTCATAAAACATGTCCTTGTTAACAACGCCCATATTATATCTTTTAACTATAATTATTAAGCTTTATATTATCGATATTAATGCTTATTACGTTGAGCAACTTCTTGATCGAGCTCAGCTAATTTAGCAGCCATTAGATCACGGCTCTGGGTTAATAAATTACGTACATCTTCTTTACCCAAGCCAACCGTCGCAATCGGCTTCATCACCTCAACGATCACAAGGCCATTATCCCTACGGTTAAGCTTCACGTTATCAGTTGAACTACAGACAATGGGTACAACAGGAACTTGAGCACCGATAGCGGCATGAAAAGCACCTGTTTTAAAAGGCAATAAACCACGCCCACGAGAGCGTGTACCTTCAGGGAACATCCATACTGAGACTTTATTTTTTTTAATTTTATCCACAACCTGACCAATAGTGCCAACCGCTTTACTGCGGTTTGCACGATCAATGAGAATGTTACCTGTGATCCAGTATAGTTGCCCAAACAACGGGATCCAGACTAAACTTTTTTTACCTACCGTTACTGTTCGCTGCATAATTGCACCAGAAACGGTAAATAAATCATAAGTATTTTGGTGGTTAGCAATATAAACCGCAGAGCCAACGTGCTCTGCACCTTCCGCGTAGCGAATCTCCAGTTTAATGCCTAATACACGTGACATTTTGCTAAAAAGACGCCCAAAAGTATAAACATGTTTAGGGTTACGTGGACTAAATAAGCAATAACCACAGCCAAAGACAAAGGTTACAATCGCAAAAATCGTGACCGCGATCAGGCGTAAAATATAAATCATTCAAACACTCCTTAGCGTAAAAGTGCGCGCAAGTATACTCACTACAAAGAAAATCACACCTGTTATATGGATCTATAACGTTATAATTAACAGCACAATCTGCACACATAAATCATTAAAAAAACCCTCAATTAAAAGAGGGTTTTAGGGTATCTATTACCGTTATTAGCTGTCGGTTAATTGATCATCGGTTGCTATTTGCGGAGAATCAATTTCAATATCGGTTACTCGCTGCAAGCCTCGTGGCAACATTGAACCTCGACGTCCTCGCTCACCACGGAAGTTCTCAAGATCATTTGGTTTCAGGCCTAACTTTCGCTTACCTGCATACAAGGTGACATGACTATCAGCGGTGATCACCATCAGATACGATAAAAACTCTTCACGGGCTTTTGCGCGAGCTGATGGAATATTAATGATCTTATTGCCCTTGCCTTTACCCAACTGTGGTAAGTCTTTAATTGGGAATAATAGCATTCGACCTTCATTGGTGATGGCCATGATTTGATCATTATTAATATCAGTAATAGGTTGAGGCGGTAATACCAATGAATTTTCAGGCACAGTTAATAAGGCTTTACCGCTCTTATTTTTTGATACCATATCACTGCTCTTACAAATAAAACCATAGCCTGCATCTGATGCCATTAGCCATAATTGATTATCATCGGCCATCATTACCTGTCGCATGTTGGTGCCAGGTGTTAAGTTTAAGCGACCAGTAATCGGCTCACCTTGGCTACGCGCTGATGGTAAACTATGAGATTCAAGCGCATAGCTACGGCCATCAGAGCCTAAGAATATCGCGGGTTGATTACTCTTACCTCGCGCATGGGCAAGATAGTTATCACCTGACTTATAATTTAACGTGCATGGATCAACCTCATGCCCTTTCGCATGTCGAATCCAGCCTTTATCAGACAAAACAACAGTGATCGCTTCGCTTGGAATTAAATCACGTTCTGTCATCGCTTTTGCTTCAGCGCGCTCAATCAATGGCGAACGACGATCATCACCATACTTTTCAGCATCAGCGATCATTTCTTTTTTAATCAAGGTATTTAAACGACGCTCAGAACCTAATAGCTTTTCAAGCTGCTCACGTTCTTTGGCTAATTCGTCTAATTCGCCACGGATCTTAATTTCTTCAAGCTTGGCTAACTGACGCAGTTTTATTTCTAAAATCGCATCTGCTTGAGTAACGGTTAAATCAAAGCGTGACATTAACTCCGCTTTGGGATCATCTTCACTACGAATGATCTCAATCACTTCATCAATATTTAAATACGCCGCTAATAAACCTTCTAAAATATGTAAACGGGCGATCACTTTATCTAAACGATACTGCAAACGGCGACGAACTGTACTACGGCGGTACTCAAGCCATTCTTTAATAATCGTCACCAAGCCTTTAACTTGTGGACGACCATCTAAACCCAACATATTAATGTTCGCACGGAAGCTTTTTTCTAAATCTGTTGATGCAAATAAGTGGTTCATTAACTGATCGCAATCAATACGATTAGTTCGCGGCACGATCACGATACGCGTTGGGTTTTCATGATCAGATTCATCGCGTAAATCTTCAACCATTGGTAGCTTTTTGGCACGCATTTGTGCCGCAATTTGCTCCAATAATTTAGCTCCTGATGTCTGATGAGGCAGTGCGGTGATCACAATATCACCATTTTCTTTATGCCAAATAGCGCGCATTTTAACGCTACCACGCCCTGTGGCGTACATCTTCTTCAGATCAGATTTAGAGGTAATGATTTCAGCTTCAGTCGGATAATCTGGACCTTGAACAAATTCCATCAATTGTTCAAGATCAGCATTAGGATTATCGATCATATGTACTGCAGCATTCGCTACTTCACGCACGTTATGAGGGGGAATATCCGTTGCCATACCAACAGCAATACCCGTAATACCATTTAATAGAATATGAGGTAATCGTGCTGGCAACATTTTAGGCTCAAGCATGGTACCGTCAAAGTTTGGTACCCAATCGGCTGTGCCTTGATTTATTTCAGATAATAAGATTTCTGAAAAACGTGATAAACGTGATTCGGTGTAACGCATTGCCGCAAAAGATTTGGGATCATCTGGCGCACCCCAGTTACCTTGACCATCCACTAATGGATAACGGTAAGAGAAAGGCTGTGCCATTAGTACCATCGCTTCATAACACGCAGAATCACCGTGTGGATGGAATTTACCTAATACGTCACCAACAGTACGTGCTGATTTTTTATATTTTGCAGTAGCATTTAAACCTAGCTCTGACATCGCATAAATAATACGACGTTGTACTGGTTTTAAGCCGTCACCAATAAAAGGCAAGGCACGATCCATGATTACATACATGGAATAGTTTAAATAAGCGTCTTCAGTAAACTTTCTAAGTGGAAGCTGTTCAACGCCATCCATAGAGACATCAGTCATCGTGAGATAATCCGTCTTAAATAATGCGATTCGGCAAACATAGTGTTTGCCGATTTAAAAATGATATACGTGGGGATGAATTACACTTCCGCCATATCGCCTTTGCTTTGTAGCCAATGGCGACGATCTTCTGCGCGTTTTTTACCAAGCAACATATCCATCATTTCATTGGTTTCACTATCATCATCAATAGTTAATTGCACCAAACGACGGGTATTTGGATCCATAGTGGTTTCACGTAATTGGAGTGGGTTCATCTCACCCAGACCTTTAAAGCGCTGCACGTTGATCTTACCGCGCTTGCTTTTTAAACGCTCAAGAATGGCATTCTTTTCTGATTCATCCAGTGCATAAAAAACCTCTTTACCTAAATCGATACGGTAAAGGGGAGGCATAGCAATAAAGATATGCCCCGCACGCACTAACGCTTCAAAGTGCTTCATAAATAAAGCACACAACAACGTTGCAATGTGCAAGCCATCGGAGTCCGCATCGGCAAGCACACAGATTTTACCGTAACGTAGACCACTTAAATCATCACTATCAGGATCAATACCCAATGCGATTGAAATATTATGTACTTCTTCAGAAGCTAGCACCTGATCCGATGATACTTCCCACGTATTCAATATCTTACCGCGTAACGGCATAATCGCTTGGAACATACGATCGCGAGCTTGTTTTGCCGATCCCCCCGCCGAATCACCTTCTACCAAGAATAATTCAGTACGGTTTAAATCTTGCTGGGAACAGTCGGCTAATTTACCCGGCAATGCAGGACCTGAAGCTATCTTTTTACGAACAACTTTTTTACTGGCTCGCATACGGCGATGAGCATTAGCAATACAAACTTCTGCCAACAATTCAGCCAGTTGTGGTCTTTCATTCAGCCACAAACTGAAGGCATCTTTTACAACACCAGAAACAAATGCCGCACATTGACGTGACGACAAACGCTCTTTGGTTTGACCTGCAAATTGTGGATCCTGCATTTTGACAGATAACACGTACGCACAGCGATCCCAAATATCGTCGGCAGTCAGCTTTACACCACGCGGCAACAAATTACGGAACTCACAGAACTCACGCATAGCATCAAGTAAGCCTTGGCGTAGGCCATTAACGTGAGTACCACCTTGCGCAGTTGGAATCAGGTTAACGTAACTTTCAGTGATCAATTCACCGCCTTCAGGCAACCATAATAGCGCCCAATCAGCCGCTTCTGTTGCACCACTAAAGACACCCGTAAAAGGTTCTTCAGGCAATAAAGTATAGCCTTTAACACCTTCAGCCAAATAATCTTTAAGGCCATCCTCATAGCACCAACTAACTGTTTCATCAGTTATTTTATTGGTAAACACCACTTCTAAGCCAGGGCATAACACTGCTTTAGCTTTTAAATTACTTTTAAGACGGGTAACTGAAAATTTAGCACTATCAAAATATTTAGGATTCGGCCAAAAATGAACTTTAGTCCCTTTAGCGCGACGACCACACGTGCCAATCACTTCTAATTCAGAGACTTTATCGCCATTTTCAAATGCGATTTGGTACACTTGACCGTCACGTTTAACCGTCACTTCAACCCGATTAGAAAGGGCGTTAACAACTGAAATACCTACCCCATGCAAACCACCTGAAAATTGGTAGTTCTTGCCCGAAAATTTACCTCCGGCATGCAATTTACATAGAATAAGTTCAACCCCAGAAACCCCTTCTTCTGGATGGATATCTACCGGCATACCACGACCATCATCAATCACTTCTAATGATTGATCGGCATGAAGAATGACTTCAACTTTACGAGCATGTCCAGCCAAGGCTTCATCGACACTGTTATCGATAACCTCTTGACCGAGGTGGTTAGGTCTTACCGTATCGGTATACATACCCGGACGGCGGCGTACTGGCTCAAGGCCATTTAGAACCTCAATGGCTCCAGCGTTATAGCTTTGATCTGTCATATCACGGAAATTTACGGGAAAATTTTACAAACAATAGTCAGTAACCCTCGCGTTGTTGTCAAGCGAGAGTCAGCGGAAAACTCACATTCAGTGAGTAGCACCTCTTTTTTGGCTTTATTAAAAAGGGGCGTAAACAAGCTATTCATTTATGCTAATGCACAGAACTTGATTTATAGGGTAGCCTATCTCGTTACTCAATGAACAGATAAGTCAAGTTATAACCCTAAGAATTGAATAATGGTGGCGGGAAAACGTTCAAAATCACAAAAACTATGATCACCATCAGCCTCAATTGTTAACCGACAGTGTGCATATTTTAATACTGCTTGGCGATAATCAAGCACTTCATCACCTTGCTGTAATAATACCCATAATAATTGCGGTTGGGTAATATTGAGCACTTCAAGCGCTTTCAATTGTTCAATATGCTGAGTCTCCAATACATAGTGTTCACCACTGTACGGATTCTGTTGCGGCCCAAGAAAATCAACTAACAATTGATATGGCTTAACCGCTGGATTAACCAACACGGCAGGCAGTTGATAACGCTCACTGAGCCAGGCACTTAAATAGCCCCCCAAAGAACTTCCGACAACACCAATGGTATAGTGGTCTTGGTACTGCTCAATGAGTTGTGTAAGGTATTGGCTTGCCTCAGTAGGATAGCTTGGTAATTGAGGCGCAACAACCTTTATATCCGGTCGGTGTTCGTCACAATACGCGATCATTTGCTGGGCTTTCAATGATAATGGCGAGCTATTAAAGCCATGTAAGTAAATCAATAATGATGGCATTAGTAACCAGCTGCATCTAGTTTGGGTTTAAATTGATCACCACTAATGCGATGAACGCTGGTGATGATACGTCCATCTTTAGTCAGTTCTAAATAACGCCACCCCGGATTATTATGATCTAATGCAAAATCATCAGAATCTGGCATAAACTGAATACACGTTGATGGTGTCGCCAACACACGCACATCATGGTACATACGATCTAAATCTTGGTGAATATGACCGCACAATACCGCTTTCACTTGCGGGTGGCGATCAATCACATTCCATAAACCGCTATTATTATGCAGTTGATGTTGATCAAGCCACGCACTACCCGCTTCTAGTGGATGATGATGTAATAAAATCAAAGCATGCCGCTCAGGATAGCGTGTCAGAGCGTTCTCTAATAATAGCAATTGCTCCGCGCTTAATTCACCATGCGGCACACCTTGTACTTGGCTATCGAGCAAAATCATTTGCCAGTAATCACCCACTAATACCTGTTGCTGAGGCTTAATTTGCTCACTCGGTAAAATGGATTGCATTGTCGGCTGAAAATCATGATTTCCAGGTAACCAAAAACACGGTTGCGACCAACGTGAGATACCATCAGCAAAACGCTGATAAGAGTATGGTGTATGGTCTTGAGAAATATCACCCGTGGCTACAATAGCATCAAAATGGCGCGCGGCAATATCTACCCCAGCAAGCACGGCATGAAAACTTTCTTTGGTTGCCACGCCAAGCAAAGAGCCTGAACCATTGGCAAATAAATGAGTATCAGTAATTTGCAGAAGAACCACACTTTCGGGGTTAGTCTGCGGCAGCGAATAGGTCTGCAAAACGTAAAAAACCTTGTCTATTCTGAGCAATTAAGTTCAATTAACAAACGGATTGTTTACTAAGCCCGTGGCGTAAACAATGCTTCAACCAGTCACCTAAGAAAAGGTTGACTTGATGTTTCTCATTTTTTTGATGCATACGCAAGTTAGGATAATTATATATTGGCTTGAGACGAGAAATCTGCTGAGCAGCACACACTTCTGCTACCTTAGCGTCATGGTATAACCGCACAGTTAATAAGGGGGCTAGATACTCAGCCACAGCCTTACTCTCAACTAAACCTAATGTTACCACTGTGGTGTAACGTGTTGTTTCAATAACTTCTAACTGGTATACATCATCACACACTAGGTATACGTGTTTATCTCCAACAGTATCACTGCGAGGCAATAACGGAAGGAGTTTAGCGTAATTAGTTTCATACAAGCGCATTAGGCTTTTCAAATCAACAGTATACCTTTTATTCAAATCATTCCCCTAGAATTATAAGATAATTTATTTTATGCCTGTCGCAAACGTTGATGATGAAGTTGCAGCCATTGTAATGCGATAATTGTGGCTGCATTTTCAATTTTACCAGACTCTAGCCATTGATAAGCCTGATTTCTAGAGACAACATGCACGCGAATGTCTTCTGATTCACTAGCAACCCCGTGGATCCCCTGAGCTAAACGGCTATCAACCTCACTAATAAAAATATCAAGCATTTCAGAACAACCGCCAGAACTGGATAAATAGCGTGATATTTTCTCTGTTTTACCCAGTACTAATCCCGACTCTTCCGTTGCTTCTCGGCGTACCACTTGTTCTGGAGACTCATTATCATGATCGAGCATACCTGCCACAATTTCTAGTTGCCACGGCTGACAATTAGCCGCCATCGCACCAACACGAAATTGCTCAATCAATACTACTTGGTCACGCACGGGATCATAGGGTAAAACAGCCGCAGCATGTCCACGTTCAAACAACTCACGCTCACACTCACCGCTCCAACCACCAGCAAACAGTTTATGTCGTAAACGGTATTTAATCATTTTAAAAAAACCGTTATATACGGTATTAGTTGATATGACCTCGACATCATTTCGATGAAATGTCTGAGGCATAGATAAATTATCTAATCCTTTATTCATGACTTTCTCCTTATAACGATTAATATCAATAAAAAGCTCACCAACACCAACCAAAATAGTATCAAAACCAAATGTCATTCCCTGTGAGTATACTTTAAGTGTAATATTCCATTTTTAATGTTTAAACAATTAAATATCACGTATCTTTTTGACACGCTGTTTATTAAATCGATTACAATAAGTTTATTATTGAATGTTAGAATACAGTCATTAGGTAAAATTACGTAATGATCAGTTTCAAGCAAGCCAGCTTCAGGTAAACTGACGCTTGCACTATTTATACATTCCCATTTTTGTCAGCAAGACCAGGAAAGGCATCCATGAAAAAATTGCTTCCAATTATTATTAGCCTTGCAATTGGCTCAATGAGTCAATCAGCATCGGCTGACGATCTCGCTCAGATTTATCAGCAAGCCAAGCAAAATGATCCACAACTTCTAAAAGCCGCGGCCGATAAAGATGCAGCTTTTGAAGCAATCAATTCTTCACGTAGTACCCTTTTGCCACAAATTAATCTTTCTGCAGGCTACAACACCTACTACCTTGACTCAAAAGAAGGTAAAGATAACGGTTTCAATGCTGGCGTAACGTTAAGCCAGTCACTATATAACCGTGCGAGTTGGATTGGTCTTGATATTGCAGAAAAGCAAGCTCGTCAAAGTGATGCCGCTTACGCAGTGACGCAACAAGGTCTAATTTTACGTGTCTCTACAGCATATTTTAACGTCTTAAAAGCTCAAGATGATTTGAAGTTTGGTGAAGCAGAAAAAGCAGCCGTTGGTCGTCAACTAGAGCAAATGAAACAACGCTTTGAAGTTGGTCTATCTGCAATTACAGACGTTTACGACGCACAAGCACAATACGATACTGTATTGGCGTCTATTATCGTTAAGAAAAATACCCTTGCTAATAGCTACGAAGAATTACGTGAAATTACCGGTCATGATTATTCATCATTAAATCTATTAAATACCGCAAGTTTCTCAGCAAGCAAGCCTAAGCAAGCGGCAGATAATCTAGTTAAAGATGCAGAAACTGAAAACTTGACCTTACTCGCATCACGCATCGGTCAAGATATTGCTCGTGATAATATTTCATTAGCAGATTCAGGACACTTACCGACCTTATCATTTGAATCTGGTTATCAATACGATGATACAAATCGACCAATGAGCCCAGATCAAGGCAACCTAAGTGCCGGCATTAAAATTGATCTTCCTGTATACACGGGCGGTAATACCACATCTCAAGTAAAACAAGCACAATATAGATACGTATCAGCAAGTGAGAATCTTGAAGCACAATACCGCTTAATCGTAAAAGATGTACGTAACTACTATAACAACATTAATGCAACGATTGGTTCAATCAATGCATATAAACAATCTGTTGTTTCTGCAAAATCAGCATTAGAAGCAACAGAAGCTGGTTTTGATGTAGGTACACGTACGATTGTTGATGTATTAGACTCAACCCGTAGCCTATACTCAGCTAACAGTGAGCTTGCTAATGCGCGTTATGATTATATCCTGGCGCAATTACAGTTAAAACAAGCGGTAGGCACACTTAGCGAACAAGACGTGTTAGATATTAATACAGGTTTAATTCAAACTAAATAAGCCATTAATATCAATATAAAAAAAGCGCCTAACGGCGCTTTTTTTGTGCGTGATAGATAATTCAAAAATTAACCACGTCCACTGCGAATAGCTGCAATTATTTTAGAGGTTGAACAACCATCTTCAAAATTAAGCACTAACACTTGGCCTCCCGCCGCAATCACTTCTTTACCACCTGCAATTTGTTCAGGGGTGTAATCACCACCTTTAACTAAAATGCTCGGTAATACTTCACTGATTAATCGTTGTGGTGTCCCTTCAGTAAACGGTACCACCCAATCCACAGCTCCTAATCCAGCTAATACCGCCATACGACGATCTTCTGGATTCACTGGACGTCCAGGGCCTTTTAAGCCTTTAACGGAATCATCAGAGTTTACCGCTACAATAAGTCGATCACCCAATTTTGCCGCTTCTGTTAAATAGGCAACATGACCCGCATGCAAAATATCGAAACAACCGTTAGTCATAACAACAGTTTCACCACGTGCACGTGCCGCTTTCACCGCATCAACTAATGCTGATTCAGAAATAACTCCAAAACCGGTATCTTGACTACCATGAATTGCTTCGGTTAATTCAATCGTCGATAACGTTGATGTACCTAACTTCGCCACCACCACGCCCGCAGCCGCATTCGCAAGTTTGCATGAATCAGATAACGATTTACCTGCAGATAATGATGCCGCCAATACCGAAATTACCGTATCACCAGCACCCGTGACGTCATAAACTTCTTGCGCAAGGGTTGGCATGTGTAACGGCTCACACCCTTTTTCAAGTAAGGTCATGCCATGTTCAGAGCGAGTAACCAGTAAGGCTTCAAAATCAAATTGTTCGATCAGTGCCATGCCTTTTTCAACTAATTCTTGATCTGAATTTACACAACCAACAACGGCTTTAAATTCAGATAAATTAGGTGTCAGTAACGTCGCACCACGGTAGCGCTCAAAGTCAGTTCCTTTAGGATCAACTAACACAGGTAAGTTTGCCGCACGTGCTAATTGAATCATCGCTTGCACATGAACTAATGCACCTTTAGCGTAATCTGACAAGATCACAGCTTTGGTATTTGCCAGCGCTGACTGCATTCGTTCAAGAAGCGGGGCTGAATCGATATTTTGAAAACCTTCTTCAAAATCTAATCGAATCAACTGCTGGCCTCTACTCATCACACGTAATTTAGTGATAGTCGGATATTGAGCAAGCGCAACGAAATCACTACAAATATTTAATGAAGTTAATTTTTCCGTTAATGCTCGCGCTGCTTCATCTACGCCGGTTAAGCCGATCAATTTGGCATTGCCACCTAACGCAGCAATATTCATTGCTACGTTTGCCGCACCACCAGGGCGCTCTTCAATCTGATCAACCTTAACCACAGGCACTGGTGCTTCTGGTGAAATACGTTCCGTGGGACCCGTCCAGTAGCGATCTAACATTACATCGCCAACAATCAATACCTCTGCTTGGTTATAATCAGGCAGCGTCAGTTTCATTTCTTTCTCCGAGAATATGGCAACATCCAAATACTAACATAAACTAAAATCAAGGGGCATCGAGATCACAACTAAACCTGACAAGGTTCAAGCCATTGCTGCCACACCAGATCTACCACCTGTCGCATTCCAACAAATTGTTGCTGATCAACATAAGCAGGTAACCCTAATAAATTCAATCGGTGAATGGCATTACGCATATCACAATAAGCTTGCTGTAATTGAGCAACAGTGGCGCTATCAATAATGCCATAGTTAGCCATTGATTCAAAAATACGCACATTATCAGACCAACGTGTTAAAGCAGGTTGTTGATGAGCATAAGCTAACACTAAATATTGCGCTAAAAATTCAATATCGGTGATACCTCCTTGGTCTTGTTTAAGACCAAACATGCCCACTTTTTGCTTACCAAAATGTGCACGCATTTTATGACGCATAGTCACTACATCATTCGCTAACTGCACCGAATCACGAGCGGCAGTTAATACTTGTTGGCGAACATCACTAAATGCAGCTTGTAATTGTGCATCACCATACACCATTCGCGCGCGGACAAGAGCTTGATGCTCCCATGTCCATGCTTGTTGCTGCTGATACTCACCAAACGCATTGATAGTTGTGACTAATAACCCAGAAGCACCAGAAGGTCGTAAACGCATATCAACCTCATACAATACTCCCGATGCGGTTCTGGTTGAGAATAAGTGAATGATTCGCTGCGCTAAACGTAAATAAAACTGCCGTCCATCAATTTCTTTACTACCAGTGGTATAAACATTATCAGGGCAATCATGGACAAACACTAAATCAAGATCCGAGCCATACCCTAATTCCCAGCCACCAACTTTGCCATAACCAATCACAGCAAAGCCCTTGCTTTCACGCTCTAATAAATGGCTTGGTTCACCATATTTAGCCGCAATTTGTAACCATGCTTGATTAACCACCGCCGCAATAATTGCTTCGGCAAGATAGGTTAAGTGATCACTTACTTTCATTATAGGCAATGCACCTACAATATCCGCTGCCGCAATCCGTAATAATTGGGTCTGCTTAAACTGACGAATCGCCTCCATCTGTTGTTCCATATCCTCTTCAGGAATACGCGCCAGATACTCACGCAATTCATATTGATAACTGGTGAGTTTTGTTGGCTGATATAAATGCTGAGGGTCTAGCAATTCATCAAGTAACAGTGGATATAACGCCAACTGATCAGCCACCATTGGACTGGCAGCACATAATCGAATCAGTTGTTTGAGTGCAACAGGGTGTTCAGTTAATAATTCAAGATAAGTAGTACGCGTTGCAATACGAATAATTAATTTGGTTAATCGAGGTAATAACTGAGCAGCATCTTCTCGTAGTACCACTTGCGCTAAAATTTCAGGCATTAAGGTGGCTAATGCTTCACGTCCACGCGGACCTAAAGTTCGTTTCGATAATTCACGCTTAAAAGATGCCAAGTTTTGTGCTTGCACTGCTTGTTGTGGTGCATCAAGCTCAGCCAAAATAGTGAGTAATACATCTTCATTCGTCACCATCGCCCACATTTCATGGTATTGCGTCGCCACATCTTGCTGACTATCTTGCTCATCATGACCAATAATATTATCAAAAATAGCGTGGATAGCGGCCATATGCTGTTCTGTTTTTATCACTAAAGTAGCCCAATCAGGCAGTGCCATGGCACAGGCTAACCGTGCTTGATCAAGGGCTTTATCTGGCAATGTTTGGGTCTGCTTATCATCAATCGCTTGCAATAGATTTTCGAGGCGACGTAAATGGCAATACCCTACTGTTAAAGTATCGACATCAGCTGGCGGTAATAAAGCCAATTCCTTAATTGCAGCAAGGATTGGTAATAAGCCCCGTCCACGTAAACTTGGTTCACGTCCACCACGAATTAATTGAAAAGATTGTGCGATAAATTCAACTTCTCGAATGCCACCCGCCCCCAATTTAATATTATTGGTCAGGCCACGCCGACGCACTTCACTGCCAATCATTGCTTTCATACGGCGCAATGACTGAATGGCACTAAAATCAATGTAACGTCGAAACACAAACGGCCGTAGCATTTGGCGTAAACCTTGATATTGCGTAAAGCTTTCTTTACCCATTACCCGTGCTTTAATCATCGCATAACGTTCCCAATCACGGCCTTGTTCTTGGTAATAATCTTCTAATGCAGCGTAACTCATCACTAATGGCCCACTGTCGCCAAAAGGGCGTAACCGCATATCCACTCGATAACAAAAGCCATCAAAGGTGATGTGATCTAACACTTTAATCAACCGTTGTCCTAAACGGGTAAAAAACTGCGCATTAGCCAGACTACGACGGCCACCGATCGTTTCTCCGTTTTCAGGATAAGTGAAAATTAAATCAATATCCGACGAAAAATTAAGTTCCCCACCCCCTAATTTACCCATGCCTAAAATAAGCATTGGTTGTGGTTCACCTTGATCATTCATTGGTGTTCCCCATTCAGTACAGCACTGCTGATAAAGCCAATGATATGCTTCCATGATCAAGGCTTCTGCTAGTTGCGACAAACTCGCGAGGCTGTGCTGTAAAGGTGCACGATGACTAAAATCTTGCCACGCAATTAACGTCATATAACGACGTCTAAAATGACGTAAGCTACGCATTAAGCCCATTTCATCGGTTACTTGTGCGAGTTGCAGGCTTAATAACTGACGATAATCAATATCACCACAATGTTGATATTGGTCTGGTAGCCATGCTAAGAGGGTTGAATCTTGTACTAGGGAGGCACTAATAAAATCACTTAACCCCAACATGGTATACAATTCTTGCTTGGCTTCTCCTTGCCATAATGCCAATAGTTGCGGGTGCTTATCAGCTAATTTTTCCCACGCTAAGTCGGCTGCAGCAACGACATCGCTACAATGATCAATGAGTGGATAAGGTTGTGATTTTTCGGTCGCCATGCGCTGTCCCTTGAACAAGTAACTCGATAAAGAACTCTAATTTAGCATATAAAAACGCCCATCAACTGATGGGCGTTATAATTTTATTTTATTCAATATGACGCATTTTATTTACACTTTAAATATGTCTATTTTCGATTCTAAATCAATAGTTTGATGCTGCATATCAATTGATATTTGCGCCAACTCAGTCACTACACCAACCGATCCATCAACCAGTTCTCGTACATTTGTCAGATTAATATTCATTTCATCAGCCACCGCACTTTGCTGTTCAGCTGCGGCTGCAATATGAAAGTTCATATCATTAATACCTTGAATCTGCTCAACAATTTTATTTAACTCGCCACCAGCACTGGTAACGAGATCAACCCCTTCATCCGCTTCAATAACACTGCGTTCCATTAAACTCACCGCTTGTTGAGCACTTTGTTGTAATTGAGTGATCATATCTTGAATTTCAACCGTCGCTGTTTGAGTGCGTTGTGCAAGATTACGTACTTCATCAGCCACAACAGCGAACCCACGCCCAGCATCCCCTGCGCGTGCGGCTTCAATTGCTGCATTAAGTGCTAATAAGTTAGTTTGTTCTGAAATACTTTGAATGGTTACAATCACTGAACTTATTTTATCAACACGGGTTTCCACTTGATTAACGGCGGCGGCTGATTGAGTAATATCATTCGACAATTGATTAATCGTCATCATGGTACGACTCACAAATTGTTGCCCTGTTGCCGCTTGTTCTGAGGTATTTAAGGTCGCATTAGATGCATCACGAGCATGACCTGCCACGGTTTGTACTGTTGATGTCATTTCCGCCATTGCTGATGCTAATTGATCAATTTCAGCAAATTCTTCTTGAGATGATTCTTTGGTCTGCTCCATCATTAATGACATCATTTCTGCTGACTGTAATAGTGTCGTTGCAGCCAGCCGCTGAGCAATCAATCCCGCTTTAAGTTGACAACGGCTTTGTTCAAGCTCACAACTTAACTCACCAAATTCATCACGACACCTCATGGCTATCGGCTGTGACAAATCATTATTGGCGAATGCTTGAATACTTTGCTTTAAGCCACCGATTTGACGCAACATAATCCGCGATGCGAGTAATAACACCACCACAAAAATCACCACCATTAATGATGTTTGCCACACAATTTGTCCCAAATACTGTTGATAATAACCCGCAGCCAATGCATTTGTTTGGTAACTAATAACCGCTAACTGTAACGCAGGTAATTTAACTATATACCCATAGCCATCATTATCTTGTCGCGTAAATGGCTGATTATTTAGCTTCGTATCACGTAGCAACTGACTTAATGTCAGTCCTTCTTCCAATGGCTGGTTGATACTAATAACCTGATTTAATTTGGATTCCACCAATACATTATCATTTTTATATTCAACAACATATACACTATGCTTGCTCATTTCAGTGGATAATTGAGAGGGATTTAACGCTGACGATTGAGTGTTGGTAGCGGCTAAGCTTGTTAGCATCAACGCATTTGATTGGGCTAATTGCTGCACTTTGTTTTGTTGAGTCGCGATAACCGATTGATAGAATAATTCCGCATCCCACAATTGTTTACCAATTAATAACAACGTACTAAACATCATCAGTAAAATAAGTTTAGGGGTTAATTTAAGGTTGGTTAACCACTTTTCCCAAGGTTTAAACTCTAGCGTTGCCATTTACTTTCTCCGTATCGCTAACGTTTACACCCTTCACATTAAAAATGATGATGTTATTCGTAAGCCAGTAATGTCATCAATAAGCACCATTGCTCCACTCTTTCACTACTTATCGACATTTACGGGTAAATATTTAATCATCCCTTCGAAAGATACGTCAAAACATGATCTGTCCCACACGTTATACTCGTAGATACAACAACGCCCCGCATAAAGCGAGGCGTTAATATTTAACACAAACTCATTACATGTAACGTATTACAATTATGGCCAGTAAGGGGTTAGCTCAATACTGATCTGCCGAGTCTGACTCATGGCATGCAATAATGATTCTTCCTGACGTTGCAGCCACTTTTGCATTTGCGCTAAATCATCCCCTGTAAATAAAGGCAATAATTGGCGAATAGGCTCTAATCCACGTAAATCTTCTAAACCTTGTAATAAATCTAACCATGGCATTCTAAAACAAGTACGACGCTCTTCATCGTATAACCCAGCAAATGCAATGCCACTCATCAAATTACGTAATAAACGCGGTTTTTGATCAAGATAATCAATACGACTCAGTTCGCGTTCAGCGGGAAAAACATCAAGCAATTCAGACCATGAACGGGTCAGCATATTATCTGCAAATGCTTTCACTGATGCGGCTAGTTTGTCGCGTGATTTATCGTCAAGAAATGGCTGCCAACCACGACTTAAAATCCAGCGGCTTAAATCGAGTAATAACCCACAGTAACGCGCGGAGCGCATTAATTGGATCATATCGTCACTATCTGGGAGATCTTGATAACGTAGCTCTAATTGCTGCTGCAACTCTTTACGGGCATTTAGCTTACGTAATACATAGGCTTTATCATCAATCAGCGCTTGAATGCTATTGGCATCTTCTAACCACGTTAGCTCGCCTTCCAACCATTGTAATTCTTGGCGTAATAAGGCACTTGCACGACGTGGAATAATGCCACCAATGGTTGCAAAAGTTTGACGTAATAGGCTTAACGCTTGTGATATTTGTACCAGTGCTTGCGGCTCTTGGCGTTCCATATAAATCTGTTCATGGTACAGCCAGTGCTCTAACGCATGTTCAAGTGTATTAATGAACGCAGATTCAACCGAATCTTGAAGTGTAGTATTAACAAAAACTAATGGCTTGATAGGGTCGCCTTGATAATCAGCAGCAAGTCGATAGCCACGAGCAGCCTTGCTAAGATTACCTAATCGCATTCCACCATCAACGCATAATTCACGCGCTAAAGTGAATAAAGCGTCTGTCTGACCCGATTTAAGCTCTAGCTCTACTTCACAAATTGGCGAACGTTTATCATCAACACTCACTTCACCATGATCAAACGCTAATTCAATTTGGCTTCCATCTGGCATTGCCACTAACCATTGCTGGCGAGTAAAATCAGTGCTAAATAATGGCTGAATTTGCTGCTGAATAGCAACAACATCAAAGTCATGAGGCCAAGCATCTGTGGGATGAAGCGCTAAACTTGGTTCAGTACTATTAACTTCAATATTGTATTCAGGACGCTGATGTAATCCAGCAACAACACGGCCAGCCGTTTTTAACGTTTGTACAAACACATCATCAAAACGACGAATACGTAACCCAATATCATGCTGGCGCAATGCTTGATCGGGAGTGTCAAAATAAATATTACCCAGCTCTCGACGGCTCTGTTGCAGAATTTTAGCTGCGGAAATTTTATCCACCAGCTGAGTTGAAAATTCTGGTAAGACAAAAAACTTCAGTTCTATCTCGGTTTCCATAGTTATACCTATAAACGGTGGCAAACCAAGGATATTTGCTTATTCACTCAAGGGCAAGTGAGAAATATCAATAAAACCTTGATCTAAACTAGTTCCACTATACTCTTTAATACGTTAAAATGCGCGATTCAATGACCATCGCTCAAGATTTAGCCTTATTCGGGCGCTCTTTAGGTTGATCGGCTATGCCAGTAAATACAATAATGGGGCTCTTTGCAAAATCCCCAATCAAACCACTACAACGCCATGTTATTCGCGTAACTGAGTGTTGTGATCTGCTTATTCCGTTCTTCGAGGCATGTAATGCTGGAGATTGGGAAAAGGCGGCCGTTTTACGCGAACAGATATCGCAACTTGAAAAAGATGCGGATGTCCTCAAGCGTGAGATCCGTCTGAAGCTTCCTCGTGGTCTTTTCATGCCAGTAGATCGTACTGATATGTTAGGACTGTTAACCCAGCAGGATAAACTCGCTAACCTCTCTAAAGATATCGCTGGTCGAGTCTTAGGTCGTAAGCTACAAATGCCTGCTATCATGTACCCAGACTTCGTGGCATATATTCAACGTTGCTTAGACGCGGCTGATCAAGCTCGTCGTGTAATCAACGAATTGGATGAATTACTCGAAACTGGTTTCAAAGGCAGAGAAGTGACTCTTGTCGCCGAGATGATTAATCAGCTAGATGTTATCGAAGACGATACCGATGCAATGCAGATTACATTACGTCAACAATTAATGTCCATCGAAGACCAACACAGCCCGGTGGATGTCATGTTCCTGTACAAAATTCTCGAGTGGGTAGGCGCAATTGCTGATCAAGCACAGCGGGTCGGCTCACGTTTAGAAATTATGCTCTCGCGTTCTTAATAACGGGAATTTAACAAAACAAGGTTTTACAATGGAAATCCTGGCTAACTACGGCACTCTATTAATCGGAGTGGCAGCTTTTTTTGGTCTTTTGATGGCGATTGGTATTGGTGCAAATGATGTTGCCAATGCCATGGGTACTTCAGTTGGTTCAAAAGCACTTACAGTAAAACAAGCGATCATCATCGCGATGATTTTTGAATTTGCAGGTGCTTATCTTGCAGGTGGTGAAGTTACCGATACTATTCGTAAGGGTGTTATCGAAACTTCTCTATATGCAGCCCACCCTGAAACCCTAGTTTTTGGCATGATGTCAGCGCTTCTTGCTGCTGGTACATGGCTACTTGTCGCTTCTTTTATGGGCTGGCCTGTTTCAACAACACACTCAATTATCGGTGCTATCATCGGTTTTGCTTGCGTGTCTGTTGGCACCAATGCAGTGGATTGGCATTCAATCCAAGGTATTGTAGGTAGCTGGTTAATTACACCGTTTATTGCTGGTATATTTGCGTATCTGATATTCATCAGTGCTCAGAGATTAATCTTTGATACTGATAACCCGATGGCAAATGCAAAACGTTTCGTTCCTGTCTATATGTTTATCACAGCGATGGTCATTGCATTGGTAACAATTAAGAAAGGTCTGAAACATATAGGTTTGCATCTGACTACGGGTGAAGCTTGGATTGCTTCTATTGCTATTTCATTTATCGTTATGGTTGTAGGTTACTTCTACATTCAGCGTAAATATGCTGATGACGATCTAGTGGACAGCAATGGTTATGCCGGTGTTGAAAGTGTATTTAGCGTATTGATGGTTGTTACTGCATGTGCGATGGCATTTGCCCATGGTTCAAACGACGTAGCAAATGCGATTGGTCCTCTATCAGCGGTTGTTTCAACCATTGAAAGTTCAGGACAAATTGCAGCTCAAAGCCAAATCGCATGGTGGATCCTTCCACTAGGTGGTATTGGTATCGTCATCGGTCTAGCTACTCTTGGCCATAAAGTAATGGCTACCGTAGGTACAGGCATCACTGAGTTAACACCGAGCCGTGGCTTTGCTGCTCAGTTAGCAACAGCATCGACTGTTGTACTAGCATCAGGTACAGGTTTACCAATCTCAACCACACAAACACTTGTTGGTGCGGTATTGGGGGTTGGTTTTGCTCGCGGCATTGCCGCTCTTAACCTAGGTGTTGTTCGCAACATCGTTGCTTCGTGGATTGTAACATTACCAGCAGGTGCATTCCTTGCTGTCATTTTCTTCTACATTATACAAGCAATTTTTAGTTAAATAGTGGCCAAGTTCAAAGAGAGAGGTCTCACCCTCTCTCTTTTCTTGCTCCCTCCATTTAAAGCCTTTACTATCCTCGATCTCTAACCATTTCAGGTTCATCAAGGATTCGATAGTGAAACACTTCATAAGCTTTTTTTTGCTCTGTTTGACACTAATTAGCCCAATAGCTAATGCCGAAAAAACCCATTATATTTCTGATAACTTATTTACCTATTTATTAAAAGGCCCTGGCAGCCAATACCGTATCATCGGTAGCATTAATGCAGGCTCACCTGTTACGCTATTAAAAAAAGATAACGGTTATAGTCGTATTACAGATACTAAAGGCCGTACTGGCTGGGTTGAATCTAAATTCATTTCAACAAATATTGCATTGCAAGAACGTCTACCCGCACTTGAAGCTGAATTAACCACAGTTAAAGCCAGGCTAGCAGAAGCATTGACGACTAATGACGACAAAAATAGTGATTTAAATAGCGCCCTAGCTCAACGTAATAGCCAGATTAATAAATTAGAAACACGTAATGAGCAATTACAAAATGAGTTAACCATTGCTCAAGATGAAGTCCGTAGTTTACGAGCCAAAATTGATACTCAAAAAGATGACTTATTAATGAAATGGTTCACTTACGGTGGCATCGTTGCTGGGATTGGTTTGCTACTAGGATTAATACTACCCCATATTACCCCTCGTCGTCGCAAGCGTACTAATGGCTGGGCATAATCGTTTCTAAATAACAGATAATAATATTATAAATACAGCAGATACCAATAAAAAAAGGCAGCGAACTCGCTGCCTTTTTTAATTTTTATTTCGCATAAATTACCATTCAGATAACGCTGGCATACTAATTTCATAACCATCAAATGTGAGAATAACGTCTCGTGATTCAATTTTAACTAGCTTAACGCCAGGAGCAATCATATCCCCTTGATGACGTTCATTACCATTGACTTTAACCCAACGTTTAGCTGGTGTAGAAGAGTAAATATGCTGATTAAAATTCATCTTAGGCAACTTTCGCTGCACCGTAGCCGGTAATAAACCAATTGGAGTCACTTTACTTTTAGAAGCCTTAGTTACCTTTGAGTGGTGCTTAATCGCATTACGGTCAGCTTTACTACGATCAACCTCGCTATCTTGATAATGTTCCCCAGTCGTTGCCACAATGGCTGATTTCAGCTTTGCCGCGATATCCGGTGATAACCCTGATAAATCAAGGTTATCGAGCTTGTAAGGATCATCTTTAGTGGATGTCACTTTAGCGACATGTTGAACAGTATCTATCTGTAGATCATCACTAGGACCAAGATCTCGCTCTTGCTCATGCGGCTCAGTCTTATAAGTCTCAACGTTTGAAGATAATTGATAAGCAGGGGAAGCTACATATAGACCATCACTGATTGGTAACGGCTCTGTCACGATATCTGGATACGCCATGAAAATTATATCAGCATTTACTGCAGCAGACTCTGTGTCTAACGCTTGTTGCTTCGGTGCTTGTAACACTGATGATGGTAACGCTACGGTTGCTAATGAAGATTGATGCGTTGTTGTTACTGTTACAGCGTCAGCATGTTGCTGATAGACCTTATATGCCACAATCGAAGCTGCGGGTAATAATGCAATAATAATCGGCATCACCCACTTCACTCGAGATTGCTGAGCTTTAACTGCCCGCATTGGATGGACAATTTTCACCGTCTCCTCATCAGCATGACCAACACTTGATTGGCTAGCATTATTTTTATCTGATTGTTTTAATGCCGTTAATAACTGAGACATTAGACTTGCTCCGGTTGTAACGTAGGCCCAGGAAGATTAAGTGCGGAATCAAGGATCATTAGCGTCATCGGACCTGCAATACCATCAGCGGTAATATCTTGCGCCCGTTGAAAACGACGTAATTTATCAAGTATCGTTTGATCAAAATAGCTGACTTGCGGGCCATCATCACCTAAGAAAGTATTTAACTGTTGATTTAACCATGCGACTCGCGCTCCACTTTGACCAAACCGAATCGTGGTTTTATTACCAAGTGGTGGACGCCATAACAAGCTAAAGTGACCATTCCAACGCGCCTCAAACCATGCAGGGGTTACTGAAATGCGTTGTTTATCTAATAATAACTCAATTCGATCATTTGTAATCGCATACACAACCGCATAAAAAGGTTGTTGTTGACCATCTTTTAGCGTCACGATCACTGGTCGATTAATTAACCCTAAACGTGTTAAAGAGGTTGAACCAGAAAAACATGTCAATGCAATACGAGAACTCGTCGCACATGTTGCTTGATTCAATGCGGTATCAAAGCCCCATAATTGATACAGACTTTGCATCGCATTACGTTGGTTACGACTATCATTAATAGCGGTCTCTAATCGAGTTTCAGTACTGACTACTGCCGTTTTTAACGGTACCATATCTGTTGCTGTCGCTTGCGAAGAAGACACAGCAGCCAAAGATTGTGTAATAGTATGAGTTTGAGGCCAATATTGCCACGCCACTGTCGCCATCACGCCACACAGTGCCGCTGCTATTGTCCATGGCAGCCATGCTAAGCTTAAGCGTGACGAAGTGACTGACGGTACTTGCCAACTCAATATATCTTCACAGGCTTGAACCGCCATTGCTTTGGTCACACTGTGAGTACCACCCTGACAGGCCAACTGCATCGATTTATCGCACACTAAATTAATTAACCGTGGCACTCCCTGAGTTTGTTTAGCGATATAACTGACAATATTGGCATTAAATACCGAATATAAGCAATCAACCGCATTAAGACGGTAACGAATATATTCACTGACTTCAATTTCAGTCAATGGCAGCAAGTGGTAACGAGAAGTGATCCGCTGTGCTAATTGACGTAACCGCTCTTGTTGCAATAGCTGCTGTAATTCTGGCTGGCCAATCAAGACAACTTTTAATAATTTGCGGCTATCGGTTTCTAAATTGGTCAATAATCGCAATTGTTCTAGCACATCAGGCATCAAATGTTGGGCTTCATCGACTAACAATAATGTCTGCCGGCCTGCAGCATGGTTAGCAATAAGATGCTGATAAATAATATCGGTTAATTGCTTAAAGCTGGCTTCATCGCGATAGGATAACCCTAATTCATCACAAATAGTGGCCAGTAAATCATGCGATGATAAAGCGGGATTGAGGATCACTGCCACTTGCGCTTGTTGCGGTAATCGTGAAATCATCGCTCGCAGTACCGTTGTTTTTCCTGTTCCCACTTCCCCAGTTAATAAGCCAAAACCACCACCATCGGTGAGTCCTGACAACATATGCGTTAACGCTTCTCGATGGCGCTCACTGAGATAGAGAAAACGGGCGCTTGGCACAATTGAAAATGGTGCTTCATTTATGCCAAAAAAATCTTGGTACATATCTATACTCTAATACTTAAAATTATTTAGGAATAAATTATCAATAACATCATCAATAACATAAAAATACTTAGTACTGACAAACTCTCATTGCTGAGCGATATTTGCTATCATGATGACATCAACAAACTAGTGTATATTGGTTAAAAAAATAATACCGATTAACATTATCATGCTGTGATAATGGTGACTTTTTCATTGTGACTTACAACTATTAGCCCTGCGTGGTATTAAGGAGTCTTCATTGCAAACCTATCTTGTCGGTGGTGCTGTTCGCGACACTTTATTAGGCTTACCTATAACAGATCAAGACTGGGTTGTTGTTGGCACCACGCCAACGGCCATGCTTGAATTAGGTTATGAGCAAATTGGCAGTGATTTTCCGGTTTTTCTTCATCCTCAAACCAAACAAGAATATGCCCTTGCACGCACCGAGCGAAAGTCAGGCCATGGTTACACTGGCTTTAGCTGTTATGCCGCAGCCGATGTTACCCTTGAACAAGATCTATTACGACGTGATTTAACCATCAATGCTATTGCCCAAGATCAACAGGGACAACTCATCGACCCTTACCATGGTCAACATGATCTCAAAAATAAGATCTTACGTCACGTTTCACCTGCATTTAGTGAAGATCCACTACGAATATTACGCGTCGCTCGTTTTGCCGCCCGCTTTGCTCACTTAGGCTTTACCATTGCCGCTGAAACCATGGCATTAATGCAAGAAATTGTCGTCAGCGGTGAATTAGCAAATTTAACTCCAGAGCGAGTATGGCTTGAATGGCACAAATCACTTTCAAGCAATGATCCACAGATCTTTTTAAGCGTATTACGTCAATGTGGTGCTTTGGCAGTAATTATGCCAGAAATCGATGCGCTATTTGGCGTACCACAACCAGAAAAATGGCATCCTGAAATAGATTGTGGCATTCACACCTTGCTGGTAGCAAAGCAAGCCGCTTTACTTAGTGATAATACAACTATTCGTTTTGTAGCCCAAGTACACGATCTTGGAAAAGCACTCTCTCCTAAAGAGGATTTACCTCACCATAAAACCCATTGTCGAGATGGTATCAAACCAATTAAACAGTTATGTCAGCGCATCAAAGTACCGAATGATTATCGGGATTTAGCCTTATTGGTTTGTGCCCAGCATACCAAAATTCATCATGCTCAAGAAATGCGAGCCAGTACTTTTATTTCAATATTTGATCAAATAGATGCGTGGAGAAAACCCCAGCGCGTTGAACAACTAGCACTATGCTGTCGAGCTGATGCTCGTGGCCGCCAAGGTTTAGAAGAGACCGCTTATCCACAAGCTGATATTACCATCGCCGCTTTTGATATTGCTCAAGCAGTACCCGTTGCCCCGATTGTTGCCGCGGGGTTCACTGGCGCTGAAATCAAACAACAATTAGCGCAAGCCCGCACATATGCGGTTGATGAATATTTACAACGAACCAGACGCTAGCATTTGAACGATAAAAAAGCCGACATGATGTCGGCTTTTTTATAAATCTTTATTTACAATCACTTAGATAATAAAAACAGGAATAAACCAGCACCTAAGATTAAACGATAAATAACAAACGGCGTCATACCTAAACGTGTCACTAATTTTAAAAACACATGAATACATGCATACGCACTAATAAACGAGACAGCAATACCAATACTTAGATTACTGATATCAATCGGCTCAGTGCCTGTTGCTAGCTTAAGACCTAAATACCCACCAGCAAGTAGAATAATAGGAATCGACATTAAGAATGAGAATCGTGCCGCTGCTTCACGTGTAAAACCAAGGTATAAAGCGGCTGTCATGGTTGCACCAGAGCGAGACGTACCAGGAATGATAGCGGCAGCTTGAGCTAAACCAATTAAGATCGCACTTTTCCATGTGGTTTGGTATTCATTGTCAGTCTGCTTAGCATGTTTATCAACCCACCATAACAGCAAGCCAAAAATAATCGTTGTACAAGCAATAACCCACGCAGAACGCAAATACATCTCAATGAAGTCTTTCATCAACAAGCCAAAAATACAGGCTGGAATAGTTGAAATAACAATCATCCACGCTAATTTAGATTCAGCATTATGTTGACGTTTAAAAATTGAGGCTAGCCATGCGCCAAGTAGCGTAACAACTTCTTTACGAAAATAAATCATTACCGCTAATAATGTTCCCACATGCACTGCAACATCAAATGCCAACCCTTGATCTGACCAGCCCAAGATTTCTGACGGTAAAATAAGATGGGCTGAACTCGATACAGGCAAAAACTCTGTTAATCCCTGTAACAGGGCAAGCATAATTGCTTCAAAGTGACTCATTCATTATCCTTAATTTAGATTATATATATTACTACAAGCAATGACTTACATAATATCATTCAACAGGCCACAATGACTGTTGAGAAGAAAAATTTTGCCATAACTCCGCAATCGTCTGTTGCTGTCCAGGAATAACTAATTCAGGACATAACTCACTCATAGGCCAAAGCACAAAAGCAAATTTATACAGATCAGATCTGGGTATTATTGGTGAGCACTCACAGATAACATCACCATAAAGTAAAATATCGAGATCAATGGTACGACTTTGATTTTTTTTGGTATTTTCAGGTCGTCCGAATTGACGTTCAATCTCTTTTAGTGACTGCTGCAGAGTCGCTAATGACAATGACGTTTTTATTTCAATGACACTATTAAAGAAATTATCACCATTAAAACCAACAGGTTCTGCTTCAAAAATACGTGACATACGCCATGAACTCGCCAACCGTGCCACCGCCTCAACGCCTGCGGGTAAATAATGTTCGCGATCAATATTGCTGCCAATGCTGATATAAGCGGTGATCACTACTTAATGCCTCGTTCAATTTGAACCCCAACTCCAGCTGCATTAGCAATGGCGCTCGGTTTGGTCACCCGCACTTTAATCCATGGCACTGTAAAGCGCGCCATAATCAAAGTAGCAATATCTTCTGCAACGCGTTCAACTAACAAAAAACGCCCTTGGGTAATATGTTCAGTAACCGCAGCACTAACCATTGAGTAATCTAACGCTAAATTAACATCATCAGCTATGGCTGCAGGACGATTATCGTGAGCCATCTCTAAATCTACTACTAATTTTTGCTTAATTTTTTGTTCCCAGTCATACACTCCAATAGTGGCGATAACTTCAAGTTGTTCTATAAATACCGTGTCCATATTTAATCGCTAATTTTGATAGAGGTCGGATACCTAATACACACAAAAGCGCGTATTATCAGGCTATGTAAGTTAGCAAGAACACTCGCTAACAGGTCAACAACACATTGAATGCTGACCATAATTATGACTATATCACAGCCATAAACACGCTGATATTTATCAGTACCAATATTGATCAAGATAAGATCCAGCTAACATTTAACGACCGTAAATAGTGCCACTTATCTTTCAAATAACCGGAATATTGCATGACACCATTAGCGTTACTGATGATCATTGCGGCTTATCTATTAGGATCTATTTCCAGTGCAGTATTAATTTCAAAACTGTACCACTTTCCCGATCCTCGTACCCATGGCTCACTTAATCCGGGCGCAACCAATGTCCTTCGCCTTGGAGGTAAAACAGCTGCCATATTAGTGTTAGTTGCTGATATTTTAAAAGGCATGATCCCTGTTTGGGTAAGCTACTTTTTAGGCTTAAATCCTTTCCTATTAGGCATCATAGGTATCGCAGCTTGCCTTGGCCATATCTACCCCATCTTCTTCCATTTTCAAGGCGGTAAAGGGGTCGCGACCGCACTTGGTGCATTAGCCCCTATCGGCTGGGATCTCAGTGGTGGTTTAATTATTATTTGGATATCAGCACTTACATTAACCGGTTATTCATCTCTCGCATCGTTAATTACCGCCCTTGTTGCACCACTGATGACATGGATGGTCAAACCTGAATACACCATGCCCGTCGCGATGCTGTCTTGCTTAATTATCTTTCGCCATCAAGATAATATTCGTCGTTTACTCGACGGTGACGAAACAAAAATATGGCAGAAATTTTCCCGAAAAAGTAACGAAAAGCAATAAATACACAGAAAAAACACAAAAAAGCGAGAACATATGTTCTCGCTTTTTTTTGAATTAATGCATATTTATTGTTAAGCAACCGGCTTCAGTTGGTCGATAGGCCAACGTGGATAAACCTTAACACCAAGATCCATCAATTCATTATTCTTTAGACGTTGCATACCAGCATAAGCAATCATCGCGCCATTATCGGTACAAAATTCAGTACGTGGATAAAACACTTGGCCATGCATGCCTTTCATCAAGGTTTCAAGCTGTTGACGTAATGATTTGTTTGCACTCACACCTCCAGCAATCACTAGGCGCTTATAACCCGTTTGCTTTAATGCACGCTTACATTTTATCGCTAACGTATCAACAACAGCGTCTTGGAACGCATACGCAATATCAGCACGTGTTTGTGGATCATCATCATTGCCACGAATCGTATTCGCTGCAAATGTCTTTAATCCTGAAAAACTAAAATCAAGACCTGGACGATCTGTCATTGGCCGTGGAAACTTAAATCGTCCTGGTGTACCTTGTTCAGCCATTTTAGACAGTAACGGACCACCGGGGTAATCAAGCCCCATCATCTTCGCTGTTTTATCAAAAGCTTCACCCGCCGCGTCATCGACTGACTCACCAAGAATTTTATAATCACCAATACCACGCACATCTACCATCATGGTGTGTCCGCCAGAAACCAGTAATGCCACAAAAGGAAATTCAGGTGGATTATCTTCCAACATCGGAGCCAATAAATGACCTTCCATATGGTGTACGGCAACCGCAGGTAAATCCCATGCGTACGCCAAACTACGACCAATTGTTGCGCCCACTAGTAGCGCGCCAACAAGGCCAGGACCGGCAGTATATGCAACACCGTCAAGATCGTCTGGCGTTAAGCCCGCAGCCGCCAAGGTTGCCGTAATTAAGGGAATGGTTTTTTTAACATGATCACGTGACGCTAGCTCAGGAACAACACCACCGTAATCAGCATGTAACTTTACTTGACTGTAAAGTTCATGTGCCAATAAACCTTTTTCATCATCAAAAATTGCGATACCTGTTTCATCACAGGAGGTCTCAATGCCCAATATACGCATAACAGCCTCTATACTATTCTGGGACCTAATCTAAAAAATCAGCCTAGTTTCAACAACAACCGATAATTGATACAGGTTTATAAGGGAGTAATTGGATGCCATGTTACCGCTGTTAACACAAATTAACCAGTTCATAGGCGTAGAATGCTTTACAAATACCCCCAAATCAGATTAGAATTTCGCACCATTTTAATCATCTGACACTTTGAACGTCAGTATTAAACCGAATCACTCTGAGGTGAGTATTACATGCCAGTAATCAAAGTACGTGAAAACGAACCGTTTGACGTAGCACTACGTCGTTTCAAGCGCTCTTGCGAAAAAGCAGGTATCCTTTCTGAAGTTCGTCGTCGTGAGCACTTCGAAAAGCCAACAACTGTACGTAAGCGTGCTAAAGCAGCGGCAGTTAAGCGTCACCTGAAGAAATTGGCTCGCGAAAACGCGCGTCGCGTTCGTCTGTACTAATCGTTAGATTATTAAACAGAAGGATCGCGTAATGACTCTTATTGAACGTCTTAAAGGCGAACAAATAGCGGCGATGAAGGCGAAGAATAAACCTCGTCTTGGTGCTATCCGTTTGGTTCTTGCTGCAATTAAACAACGCGAAGTTGACGAAAAGATCACTCTTTCCGATGACGACGTATTGGTAGTTTTGACCAAAATGGTGAAGCAACGTCGTGACTCTGTAGCGCAGTATGAAGCTGCAGGCCGTCAAGATCTTGCTGATATTGAACATGCTGAAATCAGTGTCTTAGCAGAATTTATGCCTCAACCATTAAGTGAAGATGAAATCTCTGCTTTGATGGATGAAGCTATTGCTGCAACAGGCGCTGTCAACATGCAAGATATGGGTAAGGTTATGGGCGTACTGAAACCGCAAATTCAGGGTCGTGCCGATATGGGGATTGTTAGCAAACTGGTGAAAATCAAGTTAGGCTAATCACTCCTCTTATTCTGCAACAAGCCGTGCTATTCTTTTTGAATGCACGGCTTGTTTGTATCTGATAATCCCATTTTTAACGGTCTAACCGTTACACTCTTTTTGTTTACTCTAGGTTGTTTGCTTTGTTATGGCAGGAAAAATACCGCGTTCATTTATTGATGATTTAATCTCTCGACACGACATTGTCGATGTCATTGACGCGCGTGTAAAACTCAAAAAACAAGGTAAGAATTTTGGTGCCTGTTGTCCTTTCCATAACGAAAAAACACCCTCTTTTTCGGTAAGTCAGGAAAAACAGTTCTATCATTGTTTTGGGTGCGGTGTTCATGGCAACGTACTTGATTTCGTGATGGAGTATGATCGGTTAGAGTTTGTCGATGCTATTGAAGAGCTTGCCTCACAACTAGGTTTAGAAGTACCACGAGAAAACGATGGTACCAATGCACCTCGTGGCCCTAAAGCGGCAGACAAACGAAATTACTATGAACTCATGGGCCAAGTGTCACAGTTTTATCAATCACAATTACGGGCGCAAGATACTCAAATTGCGGTTGATTATCTCAAGGGACGTGGTTTATCGGGTGATATTGTAAAAAAATTCAATATCGGTTTTATTCCCGATCAATGGGACATGGTTCGCACTCGCTTTGGGCGTGATAATGAATCGCAAAAAGCACTTGTTAATACCGGAATGCTGATCGAAAATGATCAAGGTCGTCGTTATGACCGCTTTCGTGGACGAGTGATGTTTCCGATCCATGATCGTCGAGGACGTGTAATTGGCTTTGGGGGGCGAGTATTAGGTGATGGCACCCCAAAATACCTTAACTCCCCTGAAACCGATATTTTTCATAAAGGCCGAGAGCTTTATGGACTATATGAAGTATTACAAACCCACCGTGAACCTGAAAAAATCATGGTGGTTGAAGGGTATATGGATGTGGTAGCTTTAGCCCAATTTGGGGTTGATTATGCGGTCGCTTCTTTGGGAACCGCAACCACAGGCGATCATATTCAAAGCCTGTTCCGTCAAACCAGCACTGTAGTGTGTTGTTACGATGGCGATCGTGCTGGACGAGAAGCTGCATGGCGTGCGATGGAACAAGCATTGCCTTACCTAACCGATGGTCGTCAATTAAAGTTCATGTTCTTACCCGATGGCGAAGATCCAGATTCATGTATTCGCACCGAAGGTAAAACCCAATTTGAACAGCGCATTGATGCAGCTACATCGCTATCAGAATTTTTGTTTAATAGCTTAATGCTTCAAATTGATACCAGTAGCCGTGAAGGTAAAGCGAAACTCACCACACTCGCTGTTCCCTTAATTGATAAAGTACCAGGTGGCACTCTGCGACTATACTTGCGGGAGTTACTGGGTAAAAAACTCGGCTTACCTGATGAAGCACAATTACAACAACTATTATCAAAGCATGGTCAAATCACTAAACCGGTAGGCCAAGTACAAATTAAGCGTACACCGATGCGAGAAGTTATCGCATTATTGATTCAGCACCCACACTTTGTGCAACAACTTGAATTTGATATGGACGCATTTGCTGTTATTGAGCTCGCAGGATTAAATTTATTGCTATCTATAGTTGATAAATGCCGAAACAATCCCAATATTAGCACTGGACAGCTTTTAGAATATTGGCGTGGCACCAAGAATGAAGCCATGATGGCACGGCTTGCCGCGTGGGAGCTACCGTTGTCAAATGATGAAGACAACAGCCTCGATGTATTTTTAGACGCAATGGATAAAATTATTATTCAATGTGTTAATCAACAAATTGAACAGTTGCAGACTAAATCAAGAACTGTCGGCTTATCAGTCGAAGAAAAGCAGGAATTACAATCCTTATTATTGGATCGTCCTGCCTAATAAGTAGTCAACAATTAAGAAATTTGTTATAATGACTGGTTTGCAACTCTGCATACTAAATTATCACTCAGACCCGAAGTTGGATACCGTCTATGGAGCAAAATCCGCAGTCACAGCTAAAGTTACTTGTTGCTAAAGGCAAGGAACAAGGCTATCTGACCTACGCCGAAGTAAATGACCACCTACCAGAAGATATTGTTGATTCTGATCAGGTTGAAGACATTATTCAAATGATTAATGACATGGGTATCAAGGTAGTTGAAACTGCCCCTGATGCCGATGAACTCATGATGACTGAAGATAATGCCGACGAAGACGCCATTGAAGCAGCGGCGCAAGCATTATCAAGCGTAGAAAGCGAGATCGGTCGCACAACAGACCCAGTACGTATGTATATGCGTGAAATGGGCACGGTTGAACTTCTTACTCGCGAAGGCGAAATTGATATCGCAAAACGCATTGAAGATGGTATAAACCAAGTTCAATGCTCTGTTGCTGAATACCCTTCAGCAATCGCTCATTTACTTGAGCAGTTTGACAAAGTTGAAGCCGATGAACTTCGTCTAACTGATATCATTTCAGGCTT
>NZ_CAMRAN010000031.1 GCF_947039875.1 uncultured Photobacterium sp. | reverse complement strand
AAATCTTTCGACTTAACTATTCAGTGAGTGCCCACACAGATTGCATGGTCAAATTATTAAAGAACGTTAGCACAATACATCGTATTGGCTGAGGCTGCGTATACTACTCCGCGCCAGTTTAAAGTCAATAAGTTTTTTAAATTAGATTTAACCAACCCTTTATTGACCTGTCCTGTGTTGAAAGTAAATTATATTTCCAACCATTCAAACAACATTTGAATCAAGACTGCAGTTTTCATAGCTTAATGTAAGACAAGAACCGTCAATTACCGCAATGATTTTTATAAACCGCTTATTGACAAGTTACACACAGGTTGTAAATAACTTACTAACCGCACGTATTCCGTGTCGTTGGGGTGCATTATAGAGATAACAGGAAGGATGGCAATTGTTTATTTGCTTTTTTAATACGAATGCTAGTAATACCAACCAAAAACCACAAAAGAGTCAATATTCATACAATAACGCTATTAAACAATAGTCGCTATTTAAAAATAGTGTTGAGTATTTAATCAATCCGTGACATTTAGTTGGTTGTATATAGTTAAGAGACAACAAAATAAGGATTTAATAGCGACTCTCGATCATAACGAAGGGGGAAACCATCCAGATCATTCACTGTAGCGCCTGCACTTTCAGCGATACATTGACCAGCAGCGGTATCCCACATCATAGTTGGTCCTAAACGCGGGTAATATTGAGCACGTCCTTCCGCCACTAAGCAAAACTTTAATGATGATCCCACCGCTATCCATTTATGTTCACCTAATCGTTGAAGATAAGCCTCCAACCCAACCGATGGATGTGAGCGGCTACCTACCACCGTCGGTATAGTAGAAGGTAGAAGACGAATCACTTCTTTACCTGCTTTAGTCACAAGCCAAGCTGTTTTTCCATCACCCAACCACGCTTTATTTAATGCTGGCGCATAGACCACCGCTAAAATAGGTTTCCCGTTTTCAATAAGTGCGATATTAACGGTGAACTCGCCATTCTTATTGATAAATTCTTTGGTGCCGTCAAGTGGGTCCACCAGCCAAAAAGATTGCCAATATTGACGCTGTTGCCAATCAGTATGTGGTGACTCTTCAGATAAAATAGGGATATCAGGCGTTAACTGTTGTAACTGACTAATGATAATTTCATTCGCGGTAAGATCCGCAATGGTCACGGGGCTATTATCGGCTTTATTTTTAATAATAATATTACTGTGATAATGCGTCATTATTGATTTACCCGCATCCAATGCGATGTTGTATATAGCATCAAGTAATGTTGTCACTTACGGTACTCCTGTTACCAGTTATCAAGCAATAATACCTCGACTCCGTAAAACGTTAATACATTGCTCAACTAACTCATTAATATTATGACTATCGGCTGCAAGATGAATTTCAGGCTGTAAGGGCGATTGGTACTCTGCATCAATACCTGTAAATTGCTTTATTTCTCCCGCACGTGCTTTTTTATATAATCCTTTAGGATCGCGCTTTTCGCATTCAGCTAAAGGGGTATCAACAAACACTTCAATAAACTCACCTTGTGGCAGTAAATCTCGAACAGATTGTCTTTCTTCGCGATGAGGAGAAATAAATGCACTTAATACTATTAATCCAGAATCTGCCATTAACACAGCGACTTCACCAATTCGACGGATATTTTCTCGTCGATCTTGAGCAGAGAAACCAAGATCTTTACACAAACCATGGCGAACATTATCACCATCTAATAAATAGGTATGATAACCTAATGCCAAGAGTCTATGTTCAAGAGCGCCAGCAACAGTCGACTTACCAGCACCACTTAATCCAGTAAACCATAACACACAAGGCTGCTGCTGCTTTTGCTGTCCTCGCTGATCTTTAGTCACACTATAACTATGCCAGACAATATTATTGTTATCGTCATGGGGCTTCGTTGTCGTATTCATAACATATTCCATTGTTAATTTAGTTAAAAGGGAAGACGACTGGGATCAAGATCAACACTACAGTGGAATACACAATTGAAAGCGGTAACCCCAGTTTTAAATAATCTCGAATTTTATAATTACCGACGCTGTAAACGAGTAAATTCGTTTGGTAACCATACGGCGAAATAAAACTCGCACTAGCGCCAAACAGTACCGCCATAATAAAGGGCATAGGATCGACACCATAGCCCAGCGCCAAGCTATAACTTATTGGGAACGCTAATGCAGCGGCAGCGTTATTGGTGATCAACTCAGTTAGTATTAATGTAAGTAAGTAAACTGCAATTAATCCGCCATACACTCCCCAACCATTAAATGCGGTAATAAGTGCTTGGCCCATTTGCTGTGATAAGCCACTGGTAATCATTAATTGTGCCAATGTTAATGCTGATCCAACAATCACTACAATATCAATCGGAAATCGACGTCGAAGCTCACCAAAGGAAATAATCCCCAATCCCACTAGCAGTAGCAAATAAACAGCTAATCCTTTAATCAATGACAGCCAATCAGCTAAAGCCAATACAATCACACTTAAAAAACCGACTAATACTATTGTGCTACGGTAATGGTCTAAACGTGCGCTTGAATCAAGACCATTCACTAGCACAAACTCACGTTCCAGCATGGCTTGTTTTTGGTTAAACAATTTCCCCGGTACAATAACTAACGTATCACCCGCGCGTAATTCAATATTACCCAAGCCACCAGCTAACCGTTCATGACCGCGACGGATGGCGACCACTACCGCATCAAAGTTTTCACGAAATTGAGTGCTCTTTAAGGTACGACCACAAATAGCAGCAGAATGACTGACCACAACCTCCATCATCGATTGACCATTAAGATGATGCTGACCAAATAAATGCAGTCCTTCTATTTCTTGTAAGGTAGTAACACTTTCAATATCACCACAAAACAATAATCGATCGCCTGCTTGTAATTTAGTCTCAGGGCAAACAGGGGCTATAGTCTTACCCTCACGGATAAGCTCAGCTAAAAATAAACGTCGTAATGCACGCAGTCCATTTTCAGTGACGCTCTTTCCTATTAACGGTGAATGACTTTTTACTCGCGCCTCTAAGAAATAAGGCAGCTGTTCTTCACTATCATCGTCGTTATTTGGTAAAAAATAACTCAGTGGAATTAAAATCATTAACCCAATAACTAACACCGCTAAGCCAATCATGGTGGGTGCAAAAAAGCCAAGGCTAGGTAAACCAATATCTTCTACAAAACTATTAATAATAAGGTTAGTTGATGTACCGATTAGCGTTAATGTGCCACCTAAAATAGCGGTATAAGATAACGGCAGTAATAATTTAGAGGGGGCATGGCGTTGATTACGCTTTATTGCCCCTATTAATGACACCACCACCGCAGTGTTATTGGTAAAGGAGGACAATAATGCGGTCGATAAGCCCAGCTTAGCCACAACAAAGCTATGACCACCTTGTGAAATTTGCCGCCCAACCCAACTAATTAAGCGGGTTTTTTCAAGAGCAATGGAGACCAATATTAATAACACTAAGGTTAATAATGATGAATTGGTAAAATTTGCGGCAATGACAGGTAATTCAATTAAGTTTGCTTGAAAACCAATAAACGCACTGCCGGCAAATAAATACGCAGGTTTAATCTTCGTAGTGAGCAAGCAGAGAATAATCACTACTAGCATTGCCAGCACAGTAGCTTGTTCCCAGCTCATTCACATTACTCCAGTAATTGACCGATATCTTTTGCATCCCAATGCGGGAAATGCTTACGGACCAGTGCATTAAATTCAACTTCAAACGCTGAATAACTACGACGGTTATCGATGGCTAATGATTCACGAATTAAGCCTGCACCAACAGTGACATTGGTTAATCGATCAATAATGATAAAGCCGCCAGTATCTTTACAGGTTTGATAGCTATCAACGGCAATCGCATCGTGTAGGTTGAACTCACATAAACCAATGCCATTAAGGGGTAACGTCTCGGTTGCAAAGGTATCAAGACTATTAATATCAACTTGATGACGTATCGCACTCACACTGCCTAGCGTTTTTTTACCTGCCACTTTAATATCATACTGACGTCCAGCCGTTAATGCGGTTTCCCCCATCCAGACAATATCTGCCAATACATTGTTACTTAGCGGCACTTCGTCTTCGGCTGCAATTAACGTATCACCACGACTAATGTCAATTTCATCCGCTAAGGTAACCGTAATGGCTTGACCTTTAGTTGCAAATGCTAAATCACCATCAAAAGTTACGATTCGCTCTACGGTTGATGTTTTTCCTGATGGTAATGCTGTTACTCGTTGCCCTACCTTTAGTTCGCCTGAAGCTAATGTGCCAGCAAAGCCACGAAAGTCGAGATTAGGACGGTTTACATATTGAACCGGAAAACGTAACACTGGTGAGTCATCATCAGTGAATAAATCAACTTGCTCTAATAATGTTAACAATGATTCGCCTTGATACCACGCCATCTTGGCACTTTGACTAACAACGTTATCGCCTTCTAAGGCTGATAATGGCAATAATTGAATATTGATATTAGGATTGAGCTTTTTTGAAAACTGAAGGTATTGCTGCTGAATTTCTTCAAACCGTGTTTGGTCAAAATCAACCAAATCCATTTTATTGACTGCCACTATAAATTGGCGAATACCAAGTAAACTAGCGATATAAGAATGACGACGGGTTTGATCTAATACCCCTTTACGAGCATCGATTAAAATAACCGCCACATCACAGGTTGAAGCACCAGTTGCCATATTACGGGTGTACTGCTCATGCCCTGGGGTATCAGCAATAATAAACTTACGCGCTTTGGTCGAGAAATAACGGTAAGCAACATCAATGGTGATCCCTTGTTCACGCTCAGCTTGCAAACCATCGACTAATAACGCTAAGTCTGGCTTATCGCCCGTAGTACCGACTTTTTGGCTGTCGGTATGAATTGCCGCTAATTGATCTTCATAAATTTGGTGAGAATCATGCAGCAAACGACCAATGAGGGTACTTTTACCGTCATCAACGGAGCCACAGGTTAAAAATCGTAGCAGTGACTTATTATGATGTTGATCGAGATAAGCTTCGATTCCAAGCTCTGCGACCTGTTGTTCTATCACACTATTCATTTATCTCTCCTTAGAAGTAACCTTGGCGTTTTTTCAATTCCATTGAGCCAGATTGATCGTGGTCGATAGCCCGCCCTTGACGTTCACTGGATGTCGCCACCAGCATTTCTTCAATGATCCCCGGTAACGTATCAGCCGTTGATTCCACCGCTCCCGTTAATGGATAACACCCTAAGGTTCTAAAACGGACACTTTTTTGTTGAATCGTTTCACCCGGCAATAATTCGAGTCGCTCATCATCAACCATGATTAACATTCCATCCCGTTCAACAACCGGTCGTACTTGGGATAAATACAGTGGCACAATTTCAATTTGCTCTAAGAATATATATTGCCAAATATCAAGTTCAGTCCAATTGGAGAGTGGAAACACGCGAATGCTTTCACCTTTATTAATTTGACCGTTATAGGTTTTCCATAATTCAGGACGTTGGTTTTTTGGATCCCAACTATGGTTTTTATCGCGGAATGAATATACTCGCTCTTTCGCACGTGATTTCTCTTCATCACGCCGAGCGCCACCAAACGCAGCATCAAACCCATATTTATCGAGAGCTTGTTTTAAGCCTTGGGTTTTCATAATGTCGGTATGCTTTGATGAACCATGAGTAAAAGGTCCAACACCCATCGCCACCCCTTCTGGGTTCTGATGGACTAATAAATCAAAACCGTATTTTTCAGCGGCACGGTCTCGAAATTCAATCATTTCACGAAATTTCCATGTGGTATCGACATGCAATAGTGGAAATGGAATTTTACCCGGATAAAAAGCCTTACGGGCTAAATGCAACATTACGGATGAATCTTTACCTATGGAATACATCATGACTGGGTTATCAAACTCAGCCGCAACTTCACGCAAAATATGAATACTTTCGGCTTCAAGCTGCTTGAGGTGGGTTAAACGTTTAGGGTCCATCACTCTCTCCATGTTATGCCAGTTTCACTGCCGCTTCAGGTTGCGGCTGTAACTGTTCCTTTGTTGTGAACCAAGCTAATTTATGTGATAGCTTTACTACTTCACCGACCACAATTAATGATGGTGATGCAGCATGTTGTGCTAGATCAGCAAGTTCATGTAATTGTCCGGTTAATACTTTTTGAGTGGCTTGTGTACCACGTTCAATAATCGCGATTGGGGTATTAGGGGCGCGGCCGTGTTGTAATAACTGCTGTTGAATATGACTAGATTTCATTAGCCCCATGTAGATAACTAAGGTTTGATTACCACGCGCTAATGTTAACCAATCAAGTTGTTTACCATCAGGCTTTAAGTGCCCAGTAATAAACATTGCTGTTTGAGCATAATCACGGTGGGTTAATGGAATACCTGCATAAGCGGTGGCACCGGCGGCAGCTGTAATGCCGGGAACAACTTGAAAATCAATCCCCGCCTCCACCAGCACTTCTAATTCTTCTGCACCACGACCAAATACAAACGGATCACCACCTTTAAGTCGCACCACACGTTTGCCTTGTTGGGCATATTCAACAATCAATTGGTTGGTTTGCTCTTGCGGCACACTGTGAAAACCGGCTTTTTTACCAACACAAACACGTTCTGCATCACGACGTACCAACGCCATCACTTCATCGGAAACAAGGTAGTCATACAACACCACATCCGCTTGCTGCATTAATTGCAAACCACGTAAAGTTAGTAACCCCGCATCACCAGGGCCGGCACCAATTAACGCAACTTGCCCAACAGGTGACGTGTGCTGTTGTAACTGTTGATGTAATGCTTGTTGGGCTTCACTATGACGACCGACAGCAACCAAATCTGCAAAGCGACCATTAAATGCTTGCTCCCAAAAGGCGCGACGGCTAGAAAAGATAGAAATCTTGGTGGCAAGATAGTCACGAAAACCGCCTGCAATAGTCGCCATTTTGCCTAAATGCTGTGGCAATGTTGCTTCTAGTTTTTGACGCAATAAACGCGCTAAAACGGGTGCTTTACCCGATGATGAAATAGCAACAATGATCGGTGAACGGTCAACAATAGAAGGCACAATAAAACTACAACGTTGAGTGTCATCAACAACATTCACTAACACTTGACGTTGATTGGCTGATTGGTAAACCAGAGCATTCAGCGCTTTATGTGGCGTTGCGGCAATGGCTAGAAAAATCCCATCAAGATTCGCGGGAGAAAATGTGTCACCAACAAAGCGGATCTGGTTAGCAGCAATCGCCGTGGTAAAATCAGCATTAAGCTTAGACGCGATAATTCCCACATCGGCACCCGCTTTTAATAACATTTGAGTTTTGCGCCATGCGCTATTACCACCACCGACAACCAAACAGGGTCGACGCTTTAAATCCGCAAATATTGGTAAATAATCCATTGTTAACTCTCCTTGGTGTTCTGTAACCACTATAGAGAGCTCGTGATATTACTTGAAATTCTAAAGTTTCATTTTTTATATCAAAAAGTTTGGTTATTAATTCAACAATCCTAATTTCATGATCGAATAGAATGATCAACCGCAAATAAATATAAAGCAGATATAAATAGCTAGCAGTAAGCAAAATGAAGAATATTCAAATATCACTTCGAACCTAAGTTATGCCTTTTCTTTCTTAATTTAATCAACACCATTTCGTTTTGAATCAAATATTACGATTCTTTCACCGCTTAATAATGGTTATGCATATAAAAAATGAGAGTTAAAGCACAATTATGTGACGGGTTCAGATAGTAACTGCATAAGATTTGTTATTTTAGGCACGCTTTCCTTACCTACCCTTTGGAGAAACACATGACACTATCTGTTAAGCCTTTATCAATCGCTGTTTTAGGCGGTTTGCTATTACTAGCAGGCCCCGCAAATGCAGAAACGATTAAATTACGTATTCTTGAAACAACAGATATTCATACAAATGTAATGGATTACGATTACTACAAAGATAAGCCGACAGATAAAACAGGGTTAGTCCGTACAGCGACCTTGGTTGAAAAAGCACGCGCTGAAGTCATTAATAGTGTGTTAGTCGATAACGGTGATTTGTTGCAAGGTAGCCCTATGGGTGACTACATGGCAGCAAAAGGTATTAAAAAAGGCGAAGTGCACCCTGTCTATAAAGTGATGAACCAACTCGGTTATGCGGTAGGTAATATTGGTAACCACGAATTTAACTATGGTCTTGATTTCCTAAACACCAGTATTGAAGGGGCAAATTTCCCTTATATCAATGCCAATGTTTATGATTTAAAAACCGGTAAAAATTTATTTACCCCTTACCTTATTCAGGATTACACCTTTAAAGATAACGATGGCAACAACCAAAAACTAAAAATTGGTTACATTGGCTTTGTTCCGCCACAAATTATGGTATGGGATAAAAACAATCTTGAAGGCAAAGTAGAAGCAAAAGACATTAAGCAAACTGCAGAGAAATTCATTCCTCAAATGAAAGCCGAAGGCGCTGATATTATTATCGCCATTCCACACTCTGGCGTTTCAGCAGACCCTTATAAAGTCGGCGCAGAAAACTCGGTCTACTTCCTAACCCAAGTAAAAGGGATTGATGCGATTGCATTTGGTCACTCGCATGCGGTATTCCCAAGTAAAGATTTTGCAAGCTTACCTGGCGCTGATATCAACAAAGGCACCATCAATGGTATTCCTGCGGTAATGCCCGGTCGTTGGGGTGATCATGTGGGTATTATGGATTTGGTGTTAGACAAAGAAGGTAATAGCTGGAAAGTGACCTCAGCCCAAACTGAAGCGCGTCCTATCTTTGATAAAGCCAACCAAAAATCATTAATCAAAGCCGATCCAAAATTAGTCGCGGCAGTAAAAATTGATCATAACGCTACCCGTGACTTTGTTAACCAGCCAATTGGTAAAGCCAGTGATGTAATGTACAGCTATTTAGCCTTGGTTCAAGACGACCCAACGGTACAAATTGTTAACTTAGCCCAAAAAGATTACGTTGAACACTTTATTCAAGGCGACCCCGACCTTGATGGTTTACCCGTATTATCAGCAGCTGCCCCATTTAAAGCTGGCGGTCGTGGTAATGACGCAGGCAACTACACCGAAGTAGAAGCAGGCCAACTAACATTCCGTAACGCGGCTGACTTATACTTGTACCCCAATACCCTTGTTGCGATGAAGGTAAAAGGTAAAGATGTTCAAGAATGGCTAGAATGCTCCGCGGCACAGTTTAATCAAATTGATGTTAACAGTGAGAAGCCACAAGGACTTATTAACTGGGATGGTTTCCGTACTTACAATTTTGATGTCATTGATGGCGTAAAATACAACATTGATATTTCACAACCAGCAAAATACGACGGTGAATGTAAACTGATTAATCCAACCGCGAATCGTATTAAAGATTTAAGCTTTAATGGCAAACCGATTGATTTAGAGCAAACGTTCTTAATCGCGACCAATAATTACCGCGCGTACAGTGGTAAGTTTGCTGGTACAGGTGAAGCGTTTGTTGCTTTTGCATCACCCGATGAAAACCGCACTGTATTATCAGATTACATCAGTCGCGTGAGCAAACAGAAAGGTCAAGTTGTTCCAAGTGCAGATAATAACTGGCACTTCACATCACTGAAAAGTGATAAGAAGTTAAAGATTCAATTTGAAACAGCGAACAGTGATAAAGCAGCGAAATTTATTAAAGATAAAGGCCAATACCCAATGCAACAAGTCAACACCACGCCGGGTGGGTTTGCTATTTATCAATTAGATCTTCAAACGCGTAAATAATTCCCCTCAATAAAATATCTATATACCGCAGCCTTGGTTGCGGTATTTTTTTGATACACTGCCACTATCATTCTTTTTATTCATTAACTCGCTTATGCCTTTCAATAACCATTCTGAATTAGCGGCTTTCTTAACTCAGCTAGGTGCAGATACCGCCACTATCAACGATGTCATTGCCGTTGCTGAACCACTAGATCTTCCGACTCGTCATATTTTATTACACCAAGGGCAAACCCCAACCCATTGCTACTTTTTATTAAACGGTTTGTGCCATGCGTGTTATTTAACCGAACAAGGTAAACAATTCAGTAAAGAGTTCTATTGGGATCAAGATGTTATTATTGGCTTTGAAAGCTTAATTAATGATGCGCCCTCAGCCTATTTATTAGAAACATTATCCGCCAGCCAATTAATCATGTTACCCATTACCCTATTTCAGCAATGGCGTCAGCAGCAGCACCCGTTGTATCAAACCTTATTAGAACGTCAATTACTGCATAAAGAGCACAAAGAACGCTTTATGCTCATGCATACTCCAGAACAACGATTACAACTGTTTAGTGATCATTTTCCCGAGTTAGTTGGGCGCATAACCGATTACCAATTAGCTTCTTATTTAGGTATTACTTCCATTAGTTTAAGTCGAATCAAAAAACGGCTCGCGAGCGGTGAAATTAATCCCAAAAATTAACCATTGTTAACTTCATTTTTGACGGAAATCGGTACACTAACGACATCATACCGAATTCAGGACGTTAACTATGACAACATGGCAGTGTTTACCCTTTGACGAATTAACAACCCACCAGCTTTATGACCTATTAAAACTACGTTCAGAGATATTTTGTGTGGAACAAAACTGTGTGTATCCCGATCTTGATGATCACGACCGCACTCCAAATGTGTTCCATCTGTTAGGTTACGTAAACAATGAACTCGTCGCATATTTACGTTTATTAGCCCCTGGCGTCACTTATGATAATGTCAGTATTGGGCGAGTAGTGGTAACACTAAGTCAGCGTAAACATGGTTTAGGTCATCAATTATTACGTCAAGGATTAGCCCATGCGGAAACAATTTGGCCACAACAGTTAATTGAAATTGGCGCTCAACAATATTTAGTAGCGTTCTATCAATCACATGGATTTACCCAAACTTCAGACATGTACCTTGAAGATGGCATTCCCCATGTTGATATGCAGTTATTACAAGATCCCACCTAATGCGCTGGTCTGCGGTTTCAATCGGTATTGCTATTTTAATTTGCGGTAATTTATCGTCGTCACTGTCTGATGTGGCGGTAAAATTATTAGATGGTAGCGTATCGGCATTTCAGTACATGTTTATTCGCCAATTATTGAGCGTGATCCTAATTGCGCCATTATGGTTACGATTAACCCCCGCTCAGCGTGATATTGGGCATTGGAAGGTGAATGCAATCCGTGCCCATCTTGTATTAGCGGGTAGTGGCATGCTGCTGATTGCCTTAACTTACCTTCCATTAGCCACCGCCAATGCCTTATTTTACGCCGCACCGTTACTCATGCTGCCATTATCAATGCTGGTATTAGGTGAGCGGCCAAATAAAGAAAAAGTATTAGCAACTGCAGTCGGGTTTATTGGCATCGTCATTGTGTTACGCCCCGATCAATTTCATTGGGCCGCATTTGCCGCATTAGGCACCGCCTCAACATTGGCGTTATACAATGTTTTAGTACGTAAGCTGCCCCCACAACAACCGATTATCAGTACCCTATTTTGGACAGGTATTTTATCGTTACCCATATCAAGCCTATTAGCCTATCAATATTGGCAGCCATTACAGCCCAAACAATGGTTATTGATTGCTGCCAGTGCGTTATTTACATTAGGTTATCAAGGCTGTTGTGTTGCGGCTTACCGTCAAAGTGAGACTTATAAGATTGGACTTGCGGAATATTCAGGGCTTATTTTTGTCGCGATATTTGGTTATTTATGGTTTGACGAGATTCCCGATCTGCTCACGGGGTTAGGTATTTTATTGATCATCATTCCAATGGCCCCATGGCCGAAAATCCGTCGCTCACCACAAAGCCTGAGCCATAACGCAGATTAAACATTTATCACTTAAAAATAATAAGCCACCTTATACTGGCGGCTTATTAATTTCATGTATCACCATTGCAAATTTATTGACGATAAAAACGGCCGCTAGCATTAACTGCATACGAAGCAGAAACACCATTACCTAGAACTTGTAAACCACTAATTTCACCACGGCTGTTTTGACGATAACGTAACGTCTGTCCAGCTTGAATACGGCTAATAGGTTTACCCGCCCCTTCAACTTTCGCAATCGCATAAAGATCCCCGAGTGGTAGTCCTTTATTACGGAAAACATTGGCTAAGGTATTTCCCGCTGGCACTTTATAGCTATACCATTGGTTTGCAACACCCGCTGGCTGCTGAGTCGCCTTTGGCGTTGATACTGGCGCTGTCTTTGCCGCAGCTTTTGCAGCGACCACGGGTTTATGAGTAGCGGTATCAATGGTGTAGACCTTACCACCATTAATCGGGTAGATTTTTGAGCTCATTGGTTTGCGCTCAGGAGCGGGGCCGCGATCTTCCATGCCCCCCGTCGCTTTCATGCCTGAGTCTTCTTTAATATCGGCGCTATCTAATACAACATCGGTACGTTTAACCGTACTGTGCTTACCATTGCTATCTGGATTATTTTCAGCTTGAACATTAGGCTCCGACGTTACCTGGCTTGCCACATCACTATTGCCTAAATTTAAGGCAATATCACGCCGCATCGGTACACCGCCAGATTGACCTTCTAATTCTTTGGTTGATGGCAACATTAGTGCACCAATAAATACTGGCACAACAACGGCTAACGCCCAACGATGAAAACGAGGAAAACGCTGCCATATCTGACATACACCAGATACACGCTCACTGCACTTTGCCTTTATCACGCCAATATTGAGTTTTACTGGCGGTTGCTGATTTCCGTTTTTTTTATTTGAACGGCGATTTACCTTTCCCATATACAGCACTCCAAAGCTTCATATGTCACGCAATTAGCGAATATTGGTTACAAACATTTACCCGATAGGGGCTAAACTGTTATCCTGCCTACTTTAATTCATTCTACATTAAGAGATGACAATAATGTCTGACGTTAAACTAGATACAATTGAGACTAAAGCAAGCTACGGTATTGGTCTACAAATGGGCCAACAACTAGCACAAAGCGGTCTTGAAGGCCTAAACGTAGCAGCAATTGCTCAAGGTATCGCAACTTCTCTAGCTGGCGAAATGCCAGAAATCGAAGTTGATGAAATCAACAATGCACTACGTGAACTTCACACAGCAGCAGACGCTGCACGTCAAGAGCAAGCTAAATTAGCTGCTGCTGATGGCGAAGCATTCCTAGCTGAAAATGCACAACGTCCAGAAGTTACAGTAACTGATTCTGGTCTTCAGTACGAAGTTCTTGTTGAAGGTAATGGCGAAATTCCAACTTCAGACAAACAAGTTCGTGTGCACTATCACGGTATGCTAACAGATGGCACTGTTTTTGACAGCTCTGTATCTCGTGGTCAACCTGCAGAATTCCCAGTAACTGGCGTTATCGCGGGTTGGGTTGAAGCTCTTCAAATGATGCCAGTAGGTTCTAAGTGGAAGCTGTCTATTCCACAAAACCTAGCTTACGGCGAGCGCGGCGCAGGTGCAGCAATCCCTCCGTATGCGGCACTAGTATTTGAAGTAGAGTTATTAGATATTCTATAAGATATCAAGCTTAAACAAATAAATAAACGGCGCCATGAGCGCCGCTTTTATACCTATACGCCATTCAAACAACAAAAAATGATTGCAACAAGATAAATCTTCACTAGGATTGACATACCCAAGTCAATTTCTGATTTAAAAGACTTCGGTATTAATCTTTACTAAGGAGTCTCCCAATGAAAAAACGTCGTATCGTCACAACGCTTGTAGCAGTTGCATTGTTATCATCAAGTACTATGAGTTACGCTTTTAGTCTATCTGATATTTTCGGTGGCGAAAGTGCTGATCAAGTGGTTAGCCAAGTAGCACAAAACCCACTAACAAAAACACTTATTTCTGAACTCGGTATTAAACCAGAGCAAGCAGCCGGTGGTGCAGGCGCATTACTGGGCATGGCCGCAAGTCAACTTTCAGGTCCTCAAGGTAGTGAACTAGCTAAATTAATCCCTGGTGCTGAAAAACTAACGGACTCATTACCAATGGGACTTGGTCAGCTACTTAGCAACCAAGCTAATATTGATAAAGTGTTCTCTGTTCTGGGTATGGATCCAGCGATGATTAATAAGTTTGTTCCGGTTATTACTCAATTCTTAGGCCAACAAGGTGCAAGTAACGCCCTTTTAGGCGCGCTAGATAAAGTATGGGCTCCAGCTGCGGCAACAAAATAATCTTATTCTCTGTCTGAATAACCCACAAGGCAGCGTCGATACGCTGCCTTGTTTTTTTATTGATAAACCCAACACAAAACGAAACTAAATCCCTGAACCTTGTGATTCAGTGTCATTGTCTTCATGCAAACCACATTCACGTTTCAAACCAAAAAAGCGCGTCTCTTGCTCTGTCATTCCAGGTTGCCATTTCACTGTAGTATGAACATCCCCGACAGATAAATAATCGTGTTGCTTTAACGGATGATAAGGTAACTGATGTTGCTGCAAATAGGCGTCAATATCGTCATTGGTCCAATCTATTACTGGTAAAAACTTAAACCTCCCATTTTGAATAGCCAATACAGGTAAAGTGGCGCGCGAATCAGCTTGCTCACGACGTAATCCAGAAAACCACGAGCTCACATTAAGCTCATTCAATGCTCGTTGCATCGGTTCTACTTTGTTTAACTGGTTATATAGCTTAATACCTTCAACACCTTGCTGCCATAACTGACCATAACGAGCTTCTTGCCATGCTGCGCTGTGTTGAGCGCGATAAATATATAAATTCAAATTAAGTTGTTTAGTTAAACTATCAATAAACTGATAAGTCTCTGCAAATAAATAGCCCGTATCAGTAAGCACCACCGCAATATCCGCTTTAGCTTCAGTGACTAAATGCAGCATCACTGCCGATTGAATCCCAAAGCTAGATGCTAATGCAAACTCGCCCTCAAGATTATCAAGCGCCCATTGCACTCGCTGTTGTGCGGTCATGGTTTCCAGCGTGGCATTAATTTCAGCCAGCTGAATAATTTGACTCACTTTTGGCAGTTCAAGTAACTCAGCCAGTTGAAATTTAGGCATAAAAATCCCTCATTGATATTTTTACTTCATCAATAATGCCAGCACGAATAGTGAAATCACCAAAGCCTTCATTTTCTTGACGCTCCGTCGACCACCGACCAACTAAGCTATCAATTTCATCCATGATCTGAGCGATGGTAATATTTTCACGGTACATTTTAGGTACTCGAGTACCATTTCGATTACCACCTAAATGAAGGTTATATCGCCCAGGCGCTTTACCCACTAAGCCTATTTCAGCCAACATCGCGCGCCCACAGCCATTAGGACACCCGGTTACCCGTAAAATAATATTCTCATCTTTGGCTAAATCATGTTTCGCTAATACCGCTTCAACATCAGTAACAAATTCAGGTAGGAAACGTTCGGCTTCCGCCATGGCTAACGGACAAGTTGGCAGAGACACACATGCCATTGAGTTCTTTCGCTGCTCACTGACACTGTCATCCATCAAACCATGATCACGCGCGATCTTCTCGATCTTAGCTTTGTCTTTTGCTAACACACCAGCAACAATCAGGTTTTGGTTGGCCGTCATTCTAAAATCACCACCATGGACCTTGGCTATTGCTGCCATACCGCTTTTAAGAGGTTTATTCGGTGTATCCAATAAACGGCCATTTTCAATAAATAACGCTAAATGGTGCTTACCATCAATGCCCGCAACCCAACCAATACGATCACCACGATCGGTAAACTCATACGGTCGACTGGCTTCAAAGGTAATCCCTGCTCGTGACTCAACTTCTGCTTTAAATACCTCTACGCCAACCCGATCAATAGTGTATTTAGTTTTGGCATTTTTACGGTTAGAGCGGTTTCCCCAATCACGTTGAGTAGTAACCACAGCAGTCGCGACATCAAGGGTTTTATCTAAAGGCACAAACCCGAAATCATCAGCACGGCGCGGATACGTGGCATGGTCACCATGGGTCATTGCTAAACCACCGCCAACTAACACATTAAAGCCCACCAACTGCCCATTATCTGCAATTGCAATAAAATTCAAATCATTAGCATGGACATCAACGTCATTTTGCGGCGGAATAACCACCGTCGTTTTAAACTTACGCGGTAAATAATTACTGCCTAAGATTGGTTCTTCATCGGTTGTTTCACACTTTTCACCGTCTAACCAAATTTCAGCATAAGCGCGAGTTTTCGGCAGTAGATGTTCACTGATCTTTTTTGCCCACTCATAGGCTTGTTGATGTAACTCAGATTCAACAGGGTTAGTGGTACACAATACGTTACGATTAACATCCCCTGCAGTTGCAATAGAATCAATACCAATACTATTTAATGTTTGGTGCATCAGTTTAATGTTAGGTTTTAACACCCCATGGAACTGAAATGTTTGACGGGTAGTTAAACGAATACTGCCGTAAGAAGTATGCTCATCAGCAAATTTATCAATTGCTAGCCATTGTTTAGGCCTGATCACGCCCCCCGGCATTCGTGCCCGTAACATCACATTCTGAAGCGGTTCTAATTTTTGTTTAGCACGCTCAGCGCGAATATCACGATCATCTTGCTGATACATGCCATGAAAGCGAATTAATTGAAAGTTATCAGCGCTAAATCCCCCGGTGATACGATCATCAAGATCTTGCTCTATGGTGCCACGAAGAAAATTGCTTTGACGTTTTAGACGTTCATTGTCTGATAATTTTTGCTCTGTCATTAGTACACATCCCTTTGATAGCGTTTATCTTTACGCAGCTCATTGAGATACTGCTCGGCTTGCTCGCGCGTTTTCTTTCCTTGTTGTTCAATAACGGTTAACAAGGCTTGATGAACATCTTTGGCCATGTCGGTTGCATCACCACAGACATAAACATGCGATCCTGCTTGTAACCACTGCCACACTTGTGGTGCTTGTTCTAAAATGCGCTGTTGAACATAGATTTTCTCGGCTTGATCTCGACTAAATGCGACATCTATTTGATCCACCACCCCGTCTTTTAGATATTTCTGCCATTCAACTTGGTAAAGAAAATCTTCAGTAAAAGTTCGATCACCAAAAAATAACCAGTTTTTACCTTGTGCTTCACGGTTATCACGCTCTTGCACAAAAGCACGGAACGGTGCAATACCCGTTCCCGGACCAATCATGATCACGGGCATATTATCATTAGTTGGTAACTTAAAATTATTATTAGTTTCAACAAACACCTTTACAGCATCGCCTTCTGCTAGACGTTGCGCTAAGAAACTTGATGCGCCACCTTGGCGTTGCTCATCGCCTTGGGAAAATTCAACCACACCGACCGTTAAATGCACTTCTTCGCCCACTTCTTGTTGGCTGGAAGCAATAGAATATAAACGGGGCGTTAAACGGCGTAATAAACCGATTAATTGCTCTGCAGTTAAAGCAGCTTTCTTCTCAGCGAGCACATCAATGATTTGAGTATTAGCAGAATACTTGCGCAGCTTTTCACGATCATCCACCAGCTTTTGTAATTTTTTACTGCCAGAGAGTTCAGCATATTGGGTCACAAACTGTGGATTTGATGCGGTAATTTCATAATGGCTAATCAACGCATCACGAATAGATAAGTTACTGCCATCAACATCCACCGAAGTTGCAGCATCTAAGTCAAGTTTCGCTAATATGGCATCAACCAATTGTGGATCATTGTCAAACCACACCCCCAGAGCATCCCCCGCTTGATAGCTTAAGCCTGAACCTTCTAAATCAATTTCAATATGGCGTACATCTTTATCTGAATGGCGACCAGTGATTTTCTGGCTTACTAATAAACTGGCGGTATAAGGATTTTGCTTAGTATAAGTCGCAACAGCTGTGGCCTTTTGTCCCACGGGTAACTGAACAACTTCTGCTTCACCGGTTGATAAGGTTTGTTTGGTTTTGGCTAATACTTGTGTACGCCACTCTGCGGCGGCCGCTTCATAGTCAACATCACAATCAAGGCGATCAAGCATCGGCTTCGCACCCATTTTTGCTAAGTAGCGATCAAAATCTTTGGCGGTTTGGCAGAAAAATTCATAACTAGAGTCGCCGAGCCCAATCACGCTGTAGTGTAAATTCGATAATTGGGGGGCTTTTTTTGACTGTAAAAACTGGTGCAGTTCGATCGCATCATCAGGGGCTTCACCTTCTCCATGTGTTGAAGCAATAATAATAACGTGAGTTTCTTTACTAAGATTTTTCCCCTTATAGTCCCCCGCAGACACAAGATTCACTGCAATATCTTGTGCGAGAGCTTGCTGTTGTAACGCTTGAGCGACACCTTTAGCATTGCCTGTTTGCGAGGCATAAATAATGGTTAGTTTACCCGCAGGTTTTGCAGCGGCCAGTACATTTGATGCAGGAACAGCTGCCGTTGTTGATGATTGAGATTGACTCAACCCCCAAAAATAGCCACTGATCCAAGCCAGTTGTTGTGGTGATGATTCTGCTGCGGCTAGCTTAAGCTGATCTATTTGTTGATCATTAAGTGGGCTAGCTAAAGCTGATAGTTGGTTGATTGACATAGCACGACGATCCCTATTCATTGCGTTATGTTAGAGTAGCCATTTAAACTAATAACAAGAAAGAATAGATAAGAATGTTTTATAACCATTTGTAAGGTTAATCGTACAAAAAAACCAAATCGCGATAACACTATTTGGTTTTAGAATGGGGAGATAAAGGCAGGATTTAGTATTCGTCAGCAATTCTAACTTGTTGAAAACCAACTTCAAATGCTTGCTGAGTGGCACTATCAACATCACCATAGCATTGTTCACTGCCACTAATATCCGTTAATGGTACAAAGCCACCACGACGATGGCGAAATTCAACAATATAACCACTATTAATTGAAGGCTCAATGAGTGCTTCAACAAGATCTTGGTCAGCGTATAGGTGTTTCAATTCAGTTAATGTCATCACTTACTTCTCCCTAATACTGATATTGTGCATCACACATATAATCAGCTTGCTTACCTTTAAAAATGGTACATAAACGGGATTAGCGCCAATAAAAAACCACGAAATCATCGTGGTTTTATAATTAGATCACAGAATGAAAGCTGAAGTTAATTAGAAATCAACTTCTACGCCAGCAAACCAACCATCTAGGTCAACATCACCAGATGTTGATTTTTTAAAGTCATAATCCATCATGCGGTAACCTGCACGAAGGTTAAGATCTGCTGCGATTAAATCAAATGTGAATTTCACACCCGCTTGGCCATCAAACAAACTTGTACCATCGTATTTCCCCGCATTCGCTTGAGCAAATACTGATAATGGTGTTGCTGGAATACCTAACTCAGCAGCAGCATAAACGGTTGGCTGCCAATCACTAAAGCTATTCTGGTGTTGAATTTGAACACCAGCAAACTTAGTCATTGTTAAACCTAAATCTAACGCAACTAAATCATTATCTAGAATTTCATAATAAGCCGTGAAATCACTTTGCTCAAAATTCACATTCCCAGTGTCAATATTATTGTAACGTACCATTACGTTTGGCACTAAAGGAATAAAGTGCTCAAAAGATGCATAGTAAGATGTTGATGTATCGTCACTTTTTTGACCAGCTACTTTTGCGTTTGTAAACCATGCATCCGCACCTACTTTAACACCTAGTAAAGTATCTGCTTGTGCTGGAAGGGTTGCTGCTAGCGTCATTGCTGCTGCAAGTGAAAGCACCACTTTTTTCATGCGAGTCTCCGCTCTTATTCATTTTATGTAATTAATCGCACAGAATTATATCAGAAGCAGTATGAAAACTCTGCAATCAATCGCAATCAATAGCGACGATAACGAGACATACGTTCTTGATGCTGCTTGTCAGCATTACGCTCACGGAAGAACCAAATACCTAATGCTATCAAAATGATCCACGGTAATAATTTAAAGACAAGCCCTAACATACCAACAACAGCCATTACCGCAAAACCTGCTGCAACCGCAATTAGAACACCAATTAAACTAACACCGGTAAATATCAATACCAGTGTAAAAGCAACCAAAAATAGGAACTCAAACATAGATTATCCTTTTTTATAACTGCGGTATCCACATGAAACCCCAGTGCTATATTCATTATTACTTAGCTATATTGCACAATTCACGCCAACTCTAAAGTAATTATTTTACTTTATTTTTCATGAAGATAAAAAAAGCCAACTCGGTAAAGAATTGGCGTTTACTATTTATTGGTTAATTTCACCTAATGCTAAGTAAAACTCACTACTAAAATAATTATCTCTGAACAAATAATTACACATCTAGCTCAGCAGGAATTTTTGCTAATGCCTGTTGTACCACTTCAATGCCAGCCCCTGGCTTGTGTGCATTTTCACTAATATAACGACGCCATTGACGCGCACCTGCCATATTTTGGAATAGACCTAGCATATGACGAGTAATATGACCTAAGTATGAACCGTTCGCTAATTGTTGCTCGATATATGGATACATGGCTTCAACCACTTCACGACGCTTCATTACTGGGCGATTACTACCAAATAAACGCTGATCCACTTCTGCCATCAAATAAGGACTTTGGTAAGCTTCACGACCCACCATTACACCATCCATATATTTTAGGTGTTGTTCCATTTCTTCAAAGGTTTTAATACCACCATTGATTGCCATGGTTAACTGTGGAAAGTCTTGCTTTAATTGGTAAACTCGTGGGTAATCCAGTTCTGGAATTTCACGGTTTTCTTTCGGGCTCAACCCTTTTAGCCATGCTTTACGGGCGTGAATGGTAAAATTATCACAACCGCCTTTTTCTGATACCGTTTGAATAAAATGAGTTAAGAACTCATACGAATCTTGATCATCAATACCAATACGGGTTTTAACGGTAACAGGAATATCAGCGACTTCACGCATTGCAGCAACACATTGTGCCACCAACTCAGCTTCACCCATCAAACAAGCACCAAACATGCCGTTTTGAACGCGATCAGACGGACAACCAACGTTTAAGTTGATTTCATCATAGCCACGCTCCGCTGCTAATTTGGCACAACGCGCAAGATCAACTGGATTTGAGCCACCCAGTTGTAATGCTAATGGATGCTCTTCTTCGTTATACGCCAAAAAATCACCTTTGCCGTGAATAATTGCGCCAGTCGTTACCATTTCGGTATACAACAGAGCTTCTTTACTCATTAAGCGATGGAAATAACGGCAATGACGATCAGTCCAATCCAGCATCGGGGCGACAGAAAAACGAGCAGATGGGTACATATTACAATATTCCTTACATATTAAGTGGTTATAGCAAATACCACTTGCGGGTATTGCAATATACTTCATCCGATGTCGACTTTTGTTAGCGATAAGGGACGGATGAGGGACAGTTTAGGAGGCATAAACTATCTCTAAAATATCTTTTGAGGCGCGGATTCTACCCTAAAATAACAACCTCCTCCATGATTACCTTATTAACTCAAATCATATCTACAACTCATAGCAAAACATTTAATCATAAAACTCATATAACAAAAAAGGCCTTGAACAATGTTCAAGGCCTTTTCTTAAATTCTTTTCACTGTCGGTCTATAGTTGACCTTAGTGCAAGTTGTTACTTATTCATATTACCGCTTTTGTACATTGTAGAGAATACAGGCGTGTAAAGAGCAACAATTTTAGTAATGATAACAGACATTTTTTCACCTTAAAGATTAAGCATTTTATGTATAACCATTGCCTAATCACGAATATTTAAGGCGTCGGTCACGTTTCGATGGGCGCCATTATAGATATTTTAAATCACTTGAGAAATGAAAAAAACGCAACCTTGGCATTAGTTTTTATAATGTATAGTCAACGTTGATGATCACGCCTTTGCAATGCATCCATTTTGTGACATTTTTTTTACTCTCCTTAATATAACGTGATCATTTACACGGAATCTTTGCTCTTATTACGGTTACTTGCTAAGTGTGAGTATGTTTTTAGACAGCTGTGATAAAATATAAACTCAATGACGTTTTTTTGAGGCTCTATGACGGTTCAAACTCAACTGCTAGCTAAAGCACAACACCTCTGTGAGCAACGAGGGGTAAGAATGACCCCGCAGCGATTAAAAGTACTGGCACTGATCATTAATCATCATAGTTCTATTAGTGCTTATGAGTTACTCGATTTACTCAAAGCATCAGAACCCCAAGCAAAACCACCGACGGTATATCGCGCCTTAGATTTTCTGCTAGCTCAAGGTTTTGTTCACAAAGTTGAATCAACCAATAGCTATATCGCTTGTTGTGTACTTGGCCATGCCGATCATTGTTCACAATTATTAATTTGCGATAAATGTGGGTTTGTTAAAGAAATCCATGATGATGAACTAGCAAAGCTTTTACGCCAAAAATCAGAACAATATAGCTTTATGATCAAGCATCACGTTGTTGAAAGCCATGGTGTTTGTCATAAATGTCAGCAAACTAAAAACGATTAATACATCTTTTGTGCTGTCACAGTTCGTGATGGCACCTTCTGATATTTTCTCACCCTCCTTTCAGCACCTTTCTCTTTAAAGTGAATTAACGTTAGCTAAGACATAAAAGCACAATAAAACACTACTCATTGTCATAAATTCGATCTAGACTGAATCAGTCATAAGCACCTAGTTACCTATAAGCTGTAACTACTACGATTAGTCTATAAGGGAAAGACGTACATGAGTAAACTGACTGGAACCGTAAAGTGGTTCAATGATGATAAAGGCTTTGGTTTTATTTCTGCTGCCGATGGTAAAGATGTGTTTGTTCACTTCAGTGCTATTCAAGCGCAAGGACGTAAAACATTACGTGAAGGCCAAAGTGTTGAATTTATCGTAACTGATGGTCAGAAAGGCCCGCAAGCTAGCGACGTTATCACGCTATAATTGAGCTAACGCCAAAAATAAAAAACGCCGCAATCATAACGACTGCGGCGTTTTATTTTATCGGTTAATTACATTAACCGATAATAAGCATTATGCACGCCATTGTTTAAAAGCATTAATTAAACCATTAGTTGAGCTATCGTGGCTTACAACACCTTCATTGCTGTTTAGCTCTGGTAAAATTTGGTTAGCCAATTGCTTACCAAGTTCTACACCCCATTGGTCAAAGCTGAAGATGTTCCAAATAACACCTTGGGTAAAGATTTTGTGCTCATACAATGCAATTAATGCACCTAATGTGTATGGCGTAATTTCTTTAAGCAGAATTGAGTTTGTTGGACGATTACCTTCAAACACTTTAAATTCAGCTAGCTCATCGATTTCTGCTTGTGATTTACCGGCAGCCATAAATTCAGCTTCGACTGTCTTACGGCTCTTACCAAATGCTAATGCTTCAGTTTGCGCGAAGAAGTTAGCCATTAGTTTTGGATGATGATCACCTAGTGGGTTGTGGCTAATAGCAGGTGCAATAAAGTCACATGGAATTAACTTCGTACCTTGGTGAATAAGTTGATAGAACGCATGTTGACCATTCGTTCCTGGCTCACCCCAAATGATAGGACCGGTTTGGTAATCCACAGGCTTGCCACCACGGTCGACATATTTACCGTTTGATTCCATGTTACCTTGTTGGAAGTAAGCAGGGAAACGGTGCATGTATTGATCATAAGGTAGAATTGCTTCAGTTTCTGCGCCGTGGAAGTTGTTATACCAAATACCAATTAACGCTAGAATTACAGGTAATTTTTGCTCTAGTGGTGCGGTTGCAAAATGATTATCCATTGCATGACCACCTTCTAATAACTTAACAAAGTTATCAAAACCTACCGCCAAGCTAATAGAAAGACCAATCGCTGACCATAATGAGTAACGACCACCAACCCAATCCCAGAACTCAAACATGTTATCAGTATCGATACCAAATTCAGCCACAGATTCTGCATTAGTAGAAAGCGCTGCAAAGTGTTTTGCAACGTGTGCTTTATCTTCTGCCATAGCTAAGAACCAATCACGCGCAGACAATGCATTAGTCATGGTTTCTTGGGTAGTAAAGGTTTTAGATGCAATTAAGAATAACGTTGTTTCAGGGTTTAAGTCTTTTAGCGTTTCAACAATGTGTGTTGCATCAACGTTAGAAACAAAATGCATGTTTAGGCGTGTTTTGTACGCAGCTAATGCTTCTGACACCATGTAAGGGCCAAGATCTGAACCACCAATACCGATATTAACAACATCGGTAATTTCTTTGCCGGTGTAACCTTTCCACTCACCACTTACAATGCGGTTAGTAAAACTTTCCATCTTTGCTAATACAGCATTAACGGCAGGCATAACATCTTCGCCATCAACAATAATTGGCGTATTGCTGCGGTTACGTAACGCAACATGGAGTACAGCACGATCTTCAGTACGGTTGATTTTCACACCGTTGAACATATCCGCAATGGCAGCATCAAGCTCAGTTTCTTTTGCTAATGCAAACAACTTAGTCAAAGTTTCTTCAGTGATCAGATTCTTAGAGTAATCTAATAAAATATCAGAACCAAACGAAGCAGAAAATTTGGCAAAACGCTCGCTATCATTAGCAAATAAATCGCTTAATTCAAAATCTTGAGCTTGTTCAAAATGGGCAGTCAGTGCTTGCCACGCTTTAGTTTGCGTTGGATTGATGTTGTTTAACATAGTAATGTTCCTGATTTTGTTATGTTCATCTGTCGAATCATACCGCCTTCGAAAGATCCTCGATCTATGCTATTGACCCTAAATAACAAGGTCTCTAATGATGCTATCTGTTACAACCAATTATGACGTTAACATCGTACGATCGTCATTGCGTCAGGTCACGAAAGTACGATGCATCATACCTGTATTTATCAGCAAGATGATAATGGTAATCGCTAATTAAATTAAAAGGTTTCACCAATAACTAAATAGTAAGGGGAGTATAAAAGACTTTATCAAAAGTTGGAGATTATCGAAATGGTACTGAACGATGACACATTATTATTGCTATTCAAGGTAAACAGTAACTTTAAACCAAAAAAAGCCGCAGGTTATACCCACGGCTAGTCTTTTTTATGAATAAGTCATCGCAACCCGAGGCGTCAACTTGGTCATTAACTCATAAGCAATTACACCAGTATATTGTGCCACCACTTCAGCGGGTAAGCCTTTACCCCATAAAATGGCTTCATCGCCCACTTTATCAGTTGCATCAGGCCCTAAATCTACCGTTAACATATCCATTGATACGCGCCCAGCAGTAGGTACGATACGGCCATTAACCACAACAGGCGTACCATTGGGTGCACAACGAGGATAACCATCCCCATAACCTATCGCAATAACACCCATTTTGGTATCGCGTTCACAGGTCCAAATGCCACCATAACCGACTTGTTCGCCTTTTTTAACATCACGCACAGCAATTAAGCTCGATGTTAACGTCATAACCGGTTGTAAGTTATAGTTTGATGCCGAACGTTCTAATTCATCAAATGGCGATACGCCATACATAATAATGCCAGGACGAATCCATTCAAAGTGACTATCAGGCCACGCTAAAATACCTGCCGATGCCGCTAACGAACGTTCACCTTGATAGGGCTTAATTAGCGCAGAAAAGCACGCAATTTGATTTACGGTAATATCGCTCTCTAGATTATCAGCATTACCAAAATGACTAATAAAGCGTAAGGGCTTGGCAACATTCTCGCAGTCATGTAAACGCTGCATAAAGTCTGGAACTTGTTCTGGACGTAATCCAAGACGATGCATGCCAGTATCTATTTTTACCCATACGCGTACGGGTGCATCTAACACCGCGTGTTCAAGTGCTTCCAGCTGTTCAATCGAATGCACCACAGTATGGATATTATTGGTCACCAATACAGGTAGATCTGTTGGCGCATAAAACCCTTCTAATAATAGAATCGGTTTTACCACACCACCAGCACGTAGCATTAACGCTTCCTCTATTCGTGCTACGCCATAAGCATCGACATCGGTAAGGCTTTTCGCCACATCTAACAACCCATGTCCGTATGCATTAGCTTTAACAACCGCTAAAATTTTACTGTTTGGTGCCTGCAGGCGGATTTGACTCAGATTATGTGCCAAAGCTTGGGTATCAATATGTGCAGTTGCAGCTTTCATCCAATATCCTAAATAATTTTTAAGGCTTACTCTTCATCAAAGGCAGGACCAGCATAGTTATCAAAGCGAGAGAACTGGCCTTGGAACGTTAAACGCACAGTACCAATTGGACCATTACGTTGTTTACCTAAGATGATTTCAGCGATCCCTTTAAGGGCACTGTCTTCGTGATAAACCTCATCACGGTATATAAACATGATTAAGTCAGCATCCTGCTCGATGGCGCCAGATTCACGCAAATCAGAGTTAACAGGACGCTTATCGGCCCGTTGCTCTAACGAACGGTTAAGCTGAGAGAGGGCAACAACGGGCACATTTAATTCTTTCGCTAATGCTTTAAGCGAGCGTGAAATTTCGGCAATCTCTAAAGTACGGTTTTCTTGTAGCCCTGGCACACGCATCAACTGAAGGTAGTCGATCATGATCATACTAAGGCCACCATTATCTCGCGCAATACGACGCGCGCGTGAACGTACTTCTGTCGGTGTTAAGCCAGAACTATCATCAATGAACATATTCTTTTTTTGCATCAGAATACCCATTGTTGATGATATACGCGCCCAATCTTCATCGTCCAATTGCCCGGTACGGATTTTAGTTTGGTCAACACGCGATAATGACGCCAACATACGCATCATGATCTGTTCTGCGGGCATCTCTAATGAGAAAATCAGCACTGGTTTTTCTTGATCCATAGCTGCATTTTCACATAAGTTCATCGCAAAGGTGGTTTTACCCATTGATGGACGCGCTGCAACAATAATTAAATCAGACCCCTGCAAACCTGCAGTTTTCTTATTTAAGTCAGTAAAGCCTGTTGATACACCCGTTACACCATCTTGTGGTGATTGATAAAGCAACTCGATACGTTCAAGCGTACGCTCTAAAATAGTATCGACGTTTTGTGGACCTTCTTTATCATTGGTACGTTGTTCGGCAATCGCAAAAACTTTACTTTCTGCCATATCCAGTAAGTCTTCACTAGTACGCCCTTGAGGATCATAACCCGCATCGGCTATTTCATTAGCCACACCAATCATGTCTCGAATCAAGGCCCGCTCACGAACAATATCAGCATACGCTAAAATATTCGCTGCAGAAGGGGTGTTTTTTGCCAGCTCAGCAAGGTAAGCAAAACCACCCACATCATCAAGTTTATCCGAGCGCTCAAGATGTTCAGACAAAGTGATCAAATCAAGGGGCTGTCCACCTTCCAATAAGGCTGCGGTTGCCTCAAAAATAATCCGATGAGGACGGCTATAAAAGTCTTTTGCAACCACTTTTTCAGCAACAGTATCCCAACGCTCATTATCCAACATCAAACCGCCAAGAACTGATTGCTCAGCTTCAAGCGAATGGGGTGGCATTTTAAGGGCGTCCATTTGATTATCTTTTAATTGTTTCGATTTACGATTATCTGTCATAACAACTGTGCATTTACCAAAACCAAGAACGGAGCTCGACAGTATAACCTATCCCCTGCTTCTGAGTAGCTATAAACCATTACGATTGATCACTTCCCATCTTAACAATTATCCTCCTTTTTAGTTTTACGAAAAGTATGGCGACGATTCCTAACCAAAAGCTGACAAATTTACGCTAGAATACGGCATCAATATTCCGATATTAAAATTACCCTGCCTGCGGAGGACTTTTGGCAAGATATATACTCACATTACTTTTGCTTGCCACTACCGCGGCTAATGCCAGTGAAAAATCAACGCCTGAAGCACCGAGTGAACCATCACCACTAACCAGTACTATCGGTTTAGGTTATCAATCACTATCTGGTAACTCTAATTCCCAAACATTAAATGGTAATATTGCACTAACTTACACCAAAGGCCGCTATCAAACTAACGGTGATGCTAAGTTCATTATGGCAAAAAAAGACGGTGAAGAAGATAAACGTAAGATGTCAGTGAGCTTAAAGTCAAAACGTATGATTCGTGATGGCTATTATTTTTATGGTAATGGAAGCTATATTGATGATCGTTATGGGCCTTATTATGCGGACTCAATTATTTCAACCGGTATCGGTTATCGATTATTTAGTTACGAAACATTTCAAACATTAATGGATATTGGCCCAGGTTTTCGCCACCAAGATCCTAATCTTGATGAGATAAAAAGTGGTAGCATTGTTAAGCAAGAAGTCGTCAATGAAATGGTATTACAAAGTACAATCGATATTCAATGGAAACCATTAAAAACCCTCACACTCAGCGCGAAATTTAATGTTATTTCGGGGCGTAGTAACACCACATTAGAAAGCACATTAAATGCTACCAATTCGATCACTGATAATATCGCCTTAAACTTAGGTTACACCCAAACGGCTTATTCTTGGGTACCTGACGGAATGAAGAACTCTGATAGCACAACTACAGTTTCGTTAATTTACACACTATAAAGCATTAAAAGCCAAATAACAGACATAAAAAAACCAGCCCGAAGGCTGGTTTTTTACTATTAAAGCTAAAAGCGATTACTCTGCAGCAACAACGTTTAGTTTAACAGTTGCGAATACGTCTGAGCTTAGCTGAACGCTAACTTCAAATTCGCCAGTCGTACGTAGTGCACCTTCAGGTAGACGTACTTCACTCTTAACAAGTGCAACGCCAGCTGCAGAAACTGCATCAGCGATGTCACGAGTACCGATTGAGCCGAATAGTTTACCTTCGTCACCAGCTTTAGATGCAATAACTACACCTTCAAGTACGTTAAGTGCTTCAGCACGTGCTACAGCTGCAGCATGTTGCTCAGCAACTTTAGCTTCTAGCTCTGCACGACGTGCGTCGAACATTTCAACGTTCGCTTTAGTCGCCATAACTGCCTTAGCTTGTGGGATAAGGAAGTTACGAGCATAGCCCGCTTTAACGTTAACCTGGTCGCCAAGGCCACCTAGGTTAGCGATTTTATCAAGTAGAATAACTTGCATTATCTTGTCCTCTATAAAGTTCTAAAAACGACTGCCGCTTACAGATGCTTATCTGTGTACGGTAGAAGTGCTAGGTAACGAGAACGCTTGATAGCGCGAGCTAGCTGACGCTGGTATTTAGCGCGAGTACCAGTGATACGGCTAGGTACAATCTTACCAGCTTCAGTGATGTAGTTTTTTAGAGTTGCTACGTCTTTGTAGTCAATCTCTTGTACGCCTTCTGCTGTAAAACGGCAGAATTTACGACGACGGAAGAAACGAGCCATGGGCTATCTCCTGATCTAAATTAAGTCAATGTGATCGGCATGCAAAACTAATTTCCCGATACCATTACGGCCGGTTTGGTAAGAGATAAATCCCTCCACCTTAATATTGCTTCCGACAACTAAATCTTGAGTGAGTACTTGTTGACCTTTACCACTGATTACCACGTTAATATAACAATATATTTGGCGTGGTAAATCAGCTTCCCGCTGCACAGAGCGATGCTCAAGCACAAAGTGACAATGAGGTATGCCTGCTGGGGATTGGCTTCGTTTGGGATGCTTAGCAATAGTGCCAGTCAACACCAGACGATTAGTCATTAAGACAAATTACTCAGCAGCTGCTTCGCCTTCAGATTGTGCTTCAGCACGATCTTCACGCTTAGTAAAACGCTCTTCTTTAGCCTTCATCATAGGAGATGGCTCAGTAACAGCGTGTTTAGTACGCATGATCATGTTACGGATCACTGCGTCGTTGAAGCGGAAGTTTGACTCAAGCTCGTCAACAACATCTTGCTTAGCTTCTACGTTCATAAGAACGTAATGTGCTTTGTGCAATTTGTTAATTGGGTAAGCCATTTGACGGCGACCCCAATCTTCTAGACGGTGAATTTGACCACCAGAATCTTTGATAGCAGCAGTGTAACGCTCGATCATGCCAGCAACTTGCTCGCTTTGATCAGGGTGCACCATGAATACGATTTCGTAATGACGCATAGGTTGCTCCTTACGGATTATTCAGCTTCCCTTGTCGGCTCGGTTATCCTGGGGAAGCAAGGAACTAAAAAAAAGAACCGAGAATTTGGATGACGGATAGTACAGAGAATGATCAATCTAGGCAAGCTTATTTTATCACCACTCGCCGTTTTTCAATGAAATGAACCCTAACCTCAGCAGATCACGTCTATTGCTTAGTAACAGCCTTGTTTAATGCTCATTTTTCATACCAACCCATAATAAAAAACCCATCCAGTAAGTGCTGGATGGGTTTAAATAATTATGCAGTTATTGGCGCTTAATCACGCATTATCCGCGTTGACGTACTGCTTCAAATAAACAGATACCTGTCGCTACAGATACGTTCAAACTCGATACTGATCCTGCCATTGGAATCTTAATCAAATCATCACAGGTTTCACGCGTTAAACGACGCATACCTTCACCTTCAGCACCCATCACAATCGCCAATGGCCCAGTAAGTTTACTGTGGTAAATATCATGAGTCGCTTCACCTGCTGTACCCACAATCCATACACCTTTATCTTGTAGCGCACGCATAGTACGAGCAAGGTTAGTGACACGTACTAACGGCATAATTTCAGCCGCACCACAAGCCACTTTACTTGCGGTCGCATTTAACTGTGCCGAGCGATCTTTGGGCACAATCACAGCCACAGCACCAGCAGCATCTGCGTTACGCAAACACGCACCAAGGTTATGCGGATCTGTCACACCATCTAAAATCAGCAGTAACGGATTTTCTTTGGTTGCTAATAAGTCTTCAAGGTTGTTTTCGTTATATTGCTTACCCGGACGTACACGCGCAATAATACCTTGATGAGAAGCACCATCAACTTTGTCGTCTAATGCTTTACGGCCAGCCTCTTGAATCGTAATACCTAAGTCTTGCAACTCAGTAATTAACGGCAGTAAACGATCATCTTCACGTCCTTTAAGTACGAATACTTCAATAAAACGTACCGGATCAGATGCAAGCACGGCTTTAACGGCATGGATGCCAAAAATCATATCATTACTCATGGATTAACTCTTCTTTGCTGCACGTTCAGATTTACCCGCACGTTGCTTTTTCTTCTTGCGAACTTTAGGTTTCTTTTTTGGATCAGTCAGCGGCTTTTCATCCGTTAACTTACGTGGTTTTTTATTTCTTGGCTTTTTCTTTTTAGCATCTTTAGCATCAGCAGCTGGAATCGCGCCTTCTTTTAACTTTTTGCGTACAGAAGAACGCTCACGTTTATTTTTAGAACGTGATTCATCGGCTACCGCTTCGCCATTTTCAACTTTAAATGCAGCCATTCCCTGACGTTTAAGGCCTTCAGCTTTGCGCATGCGTTGCTTTTTCTCACGCCCTTTGGCAGTTTTACCCGCACCACGTTGTTTACGCTCAGCGCCAACAATATCAAAATCTAATTGACGATCATTTAAGTTAATAGCCGCCACTTTGACCTGAACCGTATCACCTAAACGATAAATAACGCCTGAGCTATCGCCTACTAAACGTTGACCCACAGGATCAAACTGGTAGTAGTCGTTAGCTAGGTTTGAGATATGCACTAAGCCATCAATATTAAGTTCATTAAGACGGACAAAGAAACCAAACCCAGTAACATTAGCAATCACACCTTCAAACTCATCGCCAAGGTGATCTTGCATATACTCACACTTGAGCCAATCAGACACATCACGAGTAGCGTCATCAGCACGACGTTCAGTGGTAGAACACTGCTCACCAATCACATCAATTTCATCAAATGAATAATGATGACCACCGGTTGGCGTATCGTTGTTAGTATTGCCTGCTTGCTTAGCAATTAAGAATTTAATGGCACGGTGCAAGGTTAAGTCAGGATAACGACGAATCGGCGAAGTAAAGTGAGCATATTGGCTTAGGGCTAAACCAAAGTGACCAATATTATCTGCTTGATAGATCGCTTGTTTCATTGAACGTAATAGCATAGTTTGAATTAATTCACGATCATTACGATCTTGAATTAAATTCGCTAATGCTGCGTAATCTTTCGGGCTTGGCTCTAAACCACCGCCTAACTCTAGGCTTAGCTCGCCCAAGAAATCACGGAAACCTTGTAAACGTTCTTCACCTGGAGTGTCGTGAACACGGTATAGCGCAGGCTCTTTGGCACTTTCAACAAATTGTGCTGAAGCGATATTGGCTAAAATCATACATTCTTCGATGATTTTATGTGCTTCATTGCGCACTAGCGGTACGATGTTCTCGATCTTACGATCAGCATTGAAGACAAACTTAGTTTCAACGGTTTCAAATTCAATCGCACCACGCGCTTCACGCGCCACTTTCAGCGCTTTAAACATGCTGTAAAGTTCTTCAAGATACGGTACTAAAGGCGCGTAACGTTGACGTAATTCTTCGTCACCTTCCAGCATGTTACTTACTTTAGTGTAAGTTAAACGCGCATGTGAATTCATCACCGCTTCGTAGTGCTTATAGCCAGTAAGCTTACCGCCTTCAGAAACGGTCATCTCACACACCATACACAAGCGATCAACTTGCGGGTTAAGTGAACAGAGACCATTTGAGAGCACTTCTGGCAGCATTGGAATAACTTGAGCAGGGAAGTAAACCGAGTTACCACGTTTTAGGGCTTCGTTATCTAATGCTGATTTTGAACGCACGTAATAACTTACATCGGCAATAGCGACCCATAAACGCCAGCCACCGTCAGGATTACGCTGACAGTGCACCGCGTCATCAAAGTCACGTGCGTCTTCACCATCGATAGTTACCAAGGGTAATTGACGTAAATCGACACGACCAAGTTTCGCTTCTTCTGGCACTTCCTCAGTAAGATGCTTTATTTGGTTATCAACTTCTGATGGCCACACATGAGGAATATCATGAGTACGCAGGGCGATTTCGATCTCCATACCCGGTGCCATGTTCTCACCCAGTACTTCAACAATACGGCCGACCGCATTATGTTGACGAGTGGCACGCTGATTAATCTCAACCACCACCACATTACCCATACGGGCACCTTGGCGAACGTCTTGTGGAATAATGATATCTTGCGCAATACGAGAATCATCAGGTACGACATAGCCCATGCCATCTTCAAGGAAGAAACGGCCGACAATTTGGTTTGGTGATTCGGTTAATACTCGTACCACACGGCCTTCACGACGGCCACGTTTATCTTCACCTTCGGCTTGTGCCAAAATGTAATCACCGTGGATCACACTGCGCATTTGATGAGCAGGTAACAATAAATCAGTATCTTTACTGTAAGTACCTTCTGGACGTAAGAAGCCAAAACCATCACGGTGGCCAATAACGTACCCTTTAATTAAATCTAAACGTTCAGGCAATGCATAGCACTGACGACGCGTGAAAATTAATTGACCATCACGTTCCATCGCACGTAAGCGACGACGTAGGCCTTCATAGTGTTCATCACCTTCAAGTTTTAACGCAGTAAATAACTGGTCGCGACTAACGGGTGTACTAAAACCACGAATTACATCAAGTAGTAATTCACGGCTTGGAATAGGATTTTCGTAATTAGATGCTTCGCGTTCGCGAAAAGGATCAACCGGTAAATCGGTAGTACCTTTAGACATAAACAGTTCCTGTTGGCCAGCCATACTTTAAGTATACCCAGCTCTTAGGTGAACAGATGGGAACAGGCAATAAATACCTATTCCACTTAAATATATAGAGAGTAGTATGATGCTAGACCATTATCATTGGATGATCTTAGTGTTCTGTAGGCAATCCCAATAAGACACGCAATGGTGGATTATTATCTACCAAAGTCAATAATGTGTACTTATCTAGCTCATTTAAAAAAGCATTACGCGCATCAGCAAGGATCCCCTTTAGCTGACATGCCGGAGTAATATTACAAAAATCAGGTGCACAATTGACGATTTGTAACGGTTCAATCGCCCTTACTACATGCCCTAATACAATATTTCCCACAGGCATTCCTAACCGAATACCACCATTTTTTCCGCGTACGGTTTCTACATAACCTAATTGGCCCAATTTATTAATAATTTTGACCATATGGTTACGCGACACGCCATAAGTGTCGGTTACTTTTGTGATACTTGTTAACTCACCCTCAGGTAAGCTGGCAAGGTATATCAAGGCTCGTAGGCCATAATCGGTAAAACTGGTTAACTGCACATTCACTCCTCCTGTTGTTATTTTAATCTTGTTCTTGACTAAAAGATACAGATCAGATACAACTTATAACATATATTATAAATACAACTTACAAAAGAGAAAGTCATGCTCACTCAAAAAACCATTGATATCGTAAAATCGACCGCACCTGTGATTGCCGCTGCAGGTCCTGTTGTCACCCAACATTTTTATCAGCGTATGTTTCAACATAACCCTGAACTTAAAGATGTTTTTAATATGAGCCATCAACAAGGTCCAGATAAAAACACTCCATCAAGCCAACAGCAAGCATTATTTAACGCTATCTGTGCTTATGCTAATAATATTGATAACTTAGCAGTACTCTTACCTGCCGTCGAAAAAATCGCTCAAAAACATACCAGTTTTTTAATTACCGCCGATCAATATCAGATTGTAGGTCATCATCTATTAGCCACTATTGATGAATTATTAGCCCCCGGCCAAGAAGTATTAGACGCATGGGGAGAGGCTTACGGTGTATTAGCTAATGTATTTATTAACCGTGAACAAGAAATCTATCAAGAAAGCGATGATAAAGTTGGTGGCTGGCGTGGCACGCGTGAATTTGTAGTAACAAGTAAGCAACCTAACAGTAAGTTGATCACCAGCTTTACTTTTGCGCCCACAGATGGCGGTCAAGTCGCGACTTACAAGCCAGGACAATATCTTGGCATTTATATCAATGCACAAGAATTAGCAAACCAAGAAATTCGTCAATACAGCTTATCGTCAGCACCTAATAGCAATCATTACCGTATTTCAGTAAAACGCGAAGCACAAGGAACGGTTTCTAACTACCTTCACGATAAAATTAATGTTGGTGACAAAATTAACCTCGTGGCTCCCGCTGGTGATTTTTTCTTAAATGTTAATCCACAAACTCCCGTTAGTTTAATTTCTGCGGGTGTGGGCTTAACGCCAATGCTAGCCATGCTTGAAACACTGACCCAGCATCAAGCGGCGGTGAATTGGTTACATGCAACCGAAAATGGTCAACAACATGCTTATAAAGATCATGTAAAAGCGCTGGCTAATCAACATTCTCACATCGCGGCATTAACATGGTACAACGCGCCAACGAGTGACGATCGTCAAGCAGATGATTATGATTACCAAGGCTTGATCGAGCTTGATAAAATTGCTACTCAAATTTCAGATCCTGAAATGCATTTTTATTGCTGTGGCCCAGTTGGCTTTATGCAATTTATCGCTAAACAGTTAATTGAACTAGGTGTAACTAGCGATCGCATTCACTATGAATGTTTTGGGCCGCATAAAGTACTGTAATATTTTCAATTACCGTCCGCATAATTACAGCGCCTTAATTAAAAACAGCACCTAATAAGGTGCTGTTTTTATTGAAATCTATCCCCATGACTACCAGAAAGATGAACGTCGTTTAGCGCGCGCAATAATATTAGCGGGCATCTTTTGTTCTAGTTGGTGCCGTAATCGGCGTAATTGTTGATACTGGTATTTATCGGTGGTCACAGTTTGATATAACCATCGGTACGCATCTTCAAAATCTAACGGGCTGCCATTATCAGCAATCAATAATTGGGCTAATTGAATGCGGGCACGAATATTCCCAAGCGCAGCAGCTTCACGTAAATAAGGAATAGCGCGCTGTTTATCTTGTTGCAAAATAACACCTTGAGCGTAATAACGCCCTAATTGTTCTAACGCAACAGGCACGCCTTGTTGAGCAGCAGCACGCATATAATACACACCTTGTTCAACATCTTTTGGCACACACACGCCCCACGCTAACATATCGCCATAAAGAAATTGATAGGTCGGTGATTCCGTTTTTTCCGCACGGGCTTGAATGTCTTGCACTAACTGACAATCATCAGCCTTTACTTGGCGCAAATGCTGGTTGGTTGTAAACCATACGCTAAGTTGATCTTCAGTGTAAATCGGCACCGCATCACCCACGACAGCAAGGGCATAAGCCGGAGTTGCTAACCCAAGAGCAACCATCATCAGTAAGTGTTTCATTTCCATTCCTCACACGTCGAATAGTTCTCTATCGGCAAGGTAAAACGAAACTTTAATCATGACAGATAGCCACAGCCTCAGATTTTAGCGATAAAAAAACCAGCTCGAAGGCTGGTTTTTTTGCTTAAAGTCATCGCCAGTGATTATTCACCGTATGGATGTACTTTAACGATCGTTTCGTTACGATCAGGGCCAGTTGAAATAATATCAATTGGCACACCTGTTAGCTCTTCAATACGTGCGATGTAATCAAGTGCAGCTTGTGGAAGCGCATCCAGAGTCTTAGCACCAAATGTTGTTTCGCTCCAGCCAGGCATTGTTTCGTAGATTAGCTCTAGATCTTCGTACGCATCAGCCGCCATTGGAGAAACTTCTAGAAGTTCGCCAGACTTAGTTTTGTAACCAGTACAGATTTTCAGTTCTTCTAGACCATCTAGTACGTCTAATTTAGTTAGACAGAAACCAGAGATAGAGTTGATTTGTACCGCACGACGCATAGCGACAGCATCGAACCAACCAGTACGACGTAGGCGACCTGTTGTTGCACCAAACTCATGGCCAACAGTACCTAGGTGTTTACCGATAGGATCTTGCTTTTCTAGACCATCATATAGTTCAGTCGGGAAAGGACCTGCACCAACACGTGTACAGTATGCTTTCGCGATACCTAGGATGTAACCTAAGTGACGAGGACCAAAACCAGAACCTGCAGCAACACCACCAGCCGTTGTGTTAGAAGACGTTACGTATGGGTAAGTACCGTGATCGATATCAAGCAATGTACCTTGCGCACCTTCAAACATGATCTTGTCGCCACGTAGGCGCGCATCATCAAGTTCTTTAGTTACGTCGATAACCATTGATGTTAATAGATCAGCTTGAGAAAGTACTTTTTCTAAAACTTCTTCGTAACTTACAGGTTCAGCATGGTAGTAGTTCTCAAGCTGGAAGTTATGGTATGCCATTACTTCTTTTAGCTTTTCAGCAAAAGCCGCTTTATCGAATAAATCACCAACGCGAAGACCGCGACGAGCAACTTTATCTTCATAAGCAGGACCGATACCACGACCTGTTGTACCAATTGCTTTTTTTCCACGAGCCGCTTCGCGAGCTTGGTCAAGAGCAATATGATAAGGAAGAATTAGTGGACAAGCTTCTGACAGAAACAGACGCTCACGCACAGGAATACCACGTGCTTCTAGTGGGCCCATCTCATTCATTAGTGCATCAGGAGAAAGTACAACACCATTACCGATGATGCATTTAACATTGTCACGTAGGATACCTGATGGGATCAGGTGAAGAACAGTTTTCTCACCGTCAATAACTAGGGTGTGACCGGCATTATGTCCGCCTTGGTAGCGAACTACATATTTTGCATCTTCGGTCAGCAGGTCAACAATCTTACCTTTACCTTCGTCACCCCATTGGGTGCCAAGAACGACTACATTATTTGCCATCTTTCTTCATCTATCGTAGTTAAAAAAGGATTCTAGCACCTTAACCGCCCGCTTGCAGTCATTTTTGGCTTAATACATTTCATCTATGACGAGTTTTATCTCTTATTCATGGCTGTTTATCTACATTTTCAAATACATCATATAGGCAATAACACTACCAGCCACCACCAAACATCCACCTATGCGACGCAATGTATTATCGTCTTGTTGGCTTAATTGACTAACCATATTACGCCATCCTTGAGGAGCGAGTAATGGTCCTAACCCTTCAACAACTAACACTAAACCAATAGCTAACAGAACGGTATTCATCATATATTTCATCCAAAAAAAAAGACAAGGCGAAGGCCTTGTCTTTTATTATAACGATTGCGCTGTTATGAAAGCGAGCTTACTTTGCTGATAGCTCTGAATGGTTCATGTATTTAAAGAACTCATTATTCGGATCAACAACAAGAATGTCATTTTTCGAACTAAAGCTATTTTCATACGCCTTCAAAGAACGCCAGAAGCTGTAGAACTCAGGATCTTGATTATACGCTTTCGCATAAATCTCAGCTGCTTTTGCATCTGCGTCACCGCGTACAACTTGTGCTTTACGCTTTGCATCAGCCAAAACTGTTGCCACTTCAAGTTCTGAACGAGCACGAAGCTCTTCAGCACGTTGACGGCCTTGAGAACGGTAGCTACGTGCCACTGACTCACGCTCAGCACGCATACGGCGGTAGATAGACTCACTGATTTCATCAGGTAAGTTGATTTTCTTAATACGGAAATCAACTACTTCAATACCTAAGTCTTTCGCACTTTCACGCGTTTCTTCAAGTACATCAGCCATGATTTGATCACGTTGGCCTTCAACTTTCTTCACCGGAACCACACCTTCAATTACCGCTAGAGCAGCTTTCGCCGCTTTAGTTTGTGCAATATCAGACGGTATCGATGGTGTTGAAATGCTGTCTTCTCCAGACACGATTTGTTTGATCTCTTTCGCACCAATTTCGGCACGTAAGCTATCAACAACTTTACGCTTTAACAATGATTCCGCTGTTGATGTGTTACCACCGCCAGTTGCTAAGTAATATTTACCGTAATCTTTAATACGCCACTTTACGTAAGTATCAATGATAACGTCTTTTTTCTCAGCGGTTAGGAAACGATCGGCTTGGTCGTCCATGGTTTGAATACGTGCATCAAGATCATGCACACGGTCAAACACGGGTACTTTAAAGTGTAAACCTGGCTCGTAAATACGTGCAATTTCGGTATTGTTATCTTTTAGAATACGACCAAAACGCACCACGATACCACGCTCGCCCTCTTTCACAACAAACATAGACATCAATAATAGTGCAATAAAAATTACAACTACTGGGATGATTAACTTACGCATAATTAATATCTCCCTTGACGGCCAGTGTCAGCACGTGGTGCTGGGGCAACGGGCGTTGGTGTTTCCACTTTTTCCAATTCAATACCACTTAATCGGCCAGAATCTACTGGCTTTTTCGCTTGGTTACTTGATTGATCCATTAATTTCTCTAGCGGTAAATACATCACGTTATTACCACCAGACTTAGTATCAATTAACACCTTGCTGGTATTGCTGTATACACGTTCCATCGTATCAAGATACAAACGGTCACGGGTTACTTTCTTCGCCGCTTCATATTCTGGCAACAGCTTATCAAACTGTGCAACATCACCTAACGCACCATTAATAACACGTTCAGAGTAACCTTCAGCTTCATTCTTCAGACGCTCAGCTCGACCGGTTGCTTTTGGCAAAATGTCATTACTGTAAGCTTCTGCTTCACGAACATAACGTTCTTCATCTTCACGTGCCGCAATAGCATCATCAAAAGCATCTTTTACTGCTTCAGGTGGACGCGCACTTTGGAAGTTAACGTCCACAACACGGATACCCATGTCATATTTTGTAATAATTTTATCGATTGCTGTTTGAGTGTTCGCACGAATAGTCTGACGGCCTGTTGTTAACGCTTGATCCATGGTTGAATCACCGATAACCGCACGCAGTGCAGAATCTGTTGCTTGACGCAAACTATCATCAGCATTGGTAACACTAAATAAATATTTCTCAGCGTTATCAACACGGTATTGAACATCCATCTCAACTTTCAGTACATTTTCGTCTTTGGTTAGCATTAAGCCAGAAGCTCGTAGCGAACGAATTGCTTGTACATTAACTGGGATGACTTCATCAATAAAAGTCGGCTTCCAGTTCAAACCCGGCTTGACGATTTGATCAAACTTACCAAAGCGCAGCACAACACCTTGTTCTGCTTCACTTATAGTATAAAAGCCCGAAAATCCCCATACAGCCACAGCTAAAACTGCAACAGCACCCAAACCCACAGCGCTACCGCTGCCTGTTGGTCCTTTTTTACTACCAAACACACCACCAACCTTACGACTCAGTTTTGAGAAAACTTCATCCAGATCCGGTGGTCCTTGTTCACGTCCACCATGATTCTTATTACCCCAAGGGTCTTTATCATCACGGCCGCCGTTGTTACCAGGCTCATTCCACGCCATTATAGAACTCCATCAATGTGATATGACGACAGTTTTTATTACTCAGCAATCCATTAAGCAACGATGTAGTCATCTAACGAAGTACTTTCTCTTTTTTGTAACCGCGACCATTCTGCCATCGGTAAGCGAATATCAATCATTAAACAGCCATCTGATTCATACTCTTCTTGTACAATACATCCCATCTGATAAAACTTACTGCGTAATCGTCCAATCATCTCAGGCGGTAAACGCAAGCTGTGTTTTATCATCGTTCCTGCAAGGCGTTCTGTTAAGGCTTGGAATAACAAGTCAATGCCTTGCCCTTCCATGGCTGATACCCAAACTCGTCGAGGTAACCCCTCTTCGTCACGCTCAATTCGTGGCTGTGCATTATCCAAGTTATCAATTTTATTCATAACCAGTAAAACAGGAACGTCGCCGGCATCGATTTCATCAAGAACGGTATCTACCGCCTCAATGTTTTCACGAAAGCGATCATCACTGGCATCAACCACATGAAGCAATAAATCTGCTTCTTGCGTTTCTTTTAATGTTGCTTTAAACGCAGCCACTAAATCGTGGGGTAAATGTCGAATAAAACCAACAGTATCTGCAAGTATCGCTATACCGACATCTGCAACTTCAATCTTACGTAATGTTGGATCCAAGGTAGCAAACAGCTGATCGGCCGCATATACCCCAGCATCAGTAATACGATTGAATAATGTTGATTTACCCGCATTGGTATACCCAACTAATGACACCGTTGGGATTTCTGCTCGGTTTCTCGCTCGACGTCCCTGATCACGCTGTTTAGCGACTTTATCTAAACGACGCAAAATAGTTTTAATACGTTCACGTAATAAACGTCGATCGGTTTCTAACTGAGTTTCACCTGGCCCGCGAAGGCCAATACCACCTTTTTGTCGCTCAAGGTGAGTCCAACCACGAATTAATCGGGTTGATATATGACGTAATTGTGCCAATTCAACTTGCAACTTACCCTCATGGGTACGTGCTCGTTGAGCGAAGATATCGAGAATTAACCCGGTACGATCAATCACGCGACATTGACAAAGCAGCTCTAAGTTTCGTTCTTGTGCAGGTGACAATGCATGATTGAAAATAATAATATCTGCATCAACAGCACTTACGGCATCAGCTATTTCTTGTGCTTTACCTTCACCAACATAATATTTAGGAAGCGGCGTTTTACGACTGCCCGTAACCACGTGCAGTGCATTAACCCCGGCGGAAGACACTAGCATTTCAAATTCGCTAAGATCTTCCCATTCCTCATCTTGGGTGAAATTAATATGAACAAGAATAGCTTGTTCACCAGCTTCATAACGGTCAAACAAGTAATCAGCTCCTTATTTGAAAATAACTTTACTCTTCTGTTTTTTCTGGACGATCACCCGTGTGGTGATGATTCACCGGACGGGCAGGTACTACAGTAGAAATAGCATGCTTATAAACCATCTGGTTTACGGTGTTTTTAAGTAGAATGACAAATTGATCAAACGATTCGATTTGGCCTTGTAGTTTGATACCGTTTACCAGGTAAATAGAGACCGGAATTCTTTCACGACGCAGCGCATTCAAAAACGGGTCTTGCAGAGATTGCCCCTTAGCCATTATTTCTTTTCCTTATTTGTTTGTAGTTGTATTTAGCAACGAACAAAAACTAAAAATACGCAAAGCAGTTCAGAGTATACACGTTAATTAAACATCACATCTAACTGAGTTTGTGACGGTTTGTAACGCGCTATCAACATCACTACTATCCAACCAAGTCAAATCTTTCCAGCCACGAAGCCAAGTGATTTGACGCTTTGCCAATTGACGAGTAGCACAGATACCACGGAAAACCGCTTCATCTATGTCATGTTTCCCGTCCAAATATTCCCACATCTGTCGATAACCAACGCAGCGTATAGAAGGAAGTTCAAGGTGAAGATCACCACGGTCATATAATGCTCGTACTTCTTGCTCAAACCCTGCTTCGATCATTTTTTTGAACCGAAGCTCAATTCGATGATGCAGTACAGCCCTATCCGTGGGCGTAATTGCAAATTGGTGAACCTTATAAGGTAACGATTCACCTTGAGTTTTAGTTAACTCGGTAAGTGTCTTACCTGAGATTCGAAAAACTTCCAATGCACGAGATAATCGCTGCGGATCATTAGGATGGATCCGAGCACCGGCAACAGGATCAATTTGCACTAATTCATCATGCAGTGCTTGCCAACCTCGAGCTTCAGCATCTTGTTCTATACCAGCGCGAACAGCATTATCTGCCGCAGGTAATGGTGACAAACCTTCTAATAATGCCTTGTAGTACAACATAGTACCACCGACTAACAAAGGAATCCGCCCCGCAGACACTATATCAGCCATTTCTTTTAGTGCATCCGAACGAAAGTCTGCAGCGGAATAACTTTGCGCTGGATCACGAATATCTATTAAACGATGCGGTGCTAGAGCCAATTCATGCGCATCTGGTTTCGCAGTGCCAATATCCATTCCCTTATAAATAAGGGCAGAGTCGACACTTATCAACTCAACAGGGAGCTGTTCTCGTAACCGAATCGCTAAATCTGTTTTGCCTGACGCTGTCGGGCCCATCAAAAAAATCGCTTGAGGTTGTGGCTTAGTCATAACTTGTAGCTTAGTCATAAATTACTTAAATGCTTCTATCGCTGCTTGCATATCAACAGGTCGAACAAGTTGTGCATTAAATGTCATTAATTGATCTCCCCATAGCTGCTCTAATTCTGTAATTAACTGAATCGCTTGTGCCAAAGTGTAGTTTGTTACTGCCATATAACATTGCTTAGCGAGCCAGAATAAAAGGTTATCCCATCCTTGAGCATCAGGATCATCACTCGCGGCATGAAGATAGGTTAACAAATTTGGGATTAACTGTTGTAAGTTTTGTTGCCTTAGAGGCATACAAACCGACAAAATAATGATGCTATCACGCCCTTTGGCCTTTAGTTGGATCCCTAATTGTTTAAGTAGTTGTCCATGTAGCTCTGCATACTGCATTAATTCAGGCTCGACAGGTACCGCTAATGGAATGAGTAATGGCTGGGGTTTTAAACCTTCCGTTTTTGCTAATTGCAACTGGCCAACATAACGCAAGTGCTCTGCAACCGGTAATTTTAATAACACTATCTGATGGTGCTGGCTTAACAATAGAAATTGCTCATCAACTACCGCTAATGCTTTTCCCAGTCCGGCCTCATTAGTATGAGAACGCTTACTTGGCTTTATTGCCATAGGTTGACTCGGTGTTATCCATTCACGTCGCGGTTCAGCTATTTGAGTCGATGCTTCACATTCTGCACCTCGCGTCGATATTAACGGCGTAGCATCTGAATTATCCGGTGTTATCAACCGTTGATAAGCGTTAACTTCTGCCGCCGTTGGCCCTGGCCCACCATAATGACGAGAAGGAGCATGATCAGACGTACCCTGTTGACGCTTAGCGGTGGTTGATGGTGGTGATAATGTTGAACTACTCTTTTGACTATAGCTTTGTTGAGTATCTTTACTAACTGAATTTTCTAATAAAGTTTTTTTAGGCGCAGAAATAGGCGCTACATTAGTATCAATATCGGACGTTGATAGCGATGCCGTAGTCGTTGAAGGTTGAGTCGTCAACCAACTGTCAGAGCCCGCTTTGTTGGGATAATCAGGCATTGCAGCAATGGTTTGAGAAACGCGATCAATCGGTATTGAGGTTACGTCAGGATGCGCATGCGCACTGGCTCTTACAGGAGCCTGATACTGATGAATATCATCAACATCTACGGCTTGCTGTAATGCACTTTGTAAGGTTTGATAAATAAAATCATGCACTAAGCGCGCTTGATGGAAACGTACTTCATGTTTAGCTGGATGAACATTAACATCAACTTGATGCGGATCAACTTCAATATACAACACATAAGCAGCATATTGCTCCGATCGTAAACTCGACTCATACGCTTGTCGAATTGCATGATTGATTAATTTATCTTTCATCATGCGACCATTAACGTAGCAATATTGAATATCATTTTGGCTGCGCGCGCCTTGCGGACTACAAACCCAACCTGATAGCTTCAAATCGCCATGTGCCAATTCAACCACTAATGCATGTTGTAAAAAAGCCGGTCCACAGGCAACAGCCAAGCGACGTTCTTGCTGTAATATATTATCAGCAATACGATATTGACGTACCAATTTACCGTTATGGCGCAATGTAATGGCGACATCAAAGCGGCTTAAAGCAATACGTTTAATCAGCTCATCAATATGAGTAAATTCTGTTTTTTCTGTCCGTAAAAACTTACGTCGCGCTGGCGTATTAAAAAATAGATCTAATACTTCCAATGTTGTACCAACGGGATGAGCCGCTGGTTTTAATTGAACCTCCATATCACGACCTTCAGCATAGGCTGACCATGCTTCAGTTTGATCTTCGGTACGGGAAGTTAAGGTTAAGCGTGATACTGAGCTGATACTGGCAAGTGCTTCACCACGAAAACCTAAACTTACAATGGCTTCAAGATCATCCAGTGAGGATATTTTTGAGGTGGCGTGACGGCTTAGAGCTAAGCCAAGTTCATCTTTAACAATGCCTTTGCCATTATCACGAATACGAATTAACCGGCTACCACCTTTTTCGATATCAATATCAATTCGAGTGGCGCCGGCATCTATACTATTTTCAACAAGCTCTTTGACTACAGATGCGGGGCGTTCAACAACTTCACCCGCAGCAATCTGGTTAGCCAGCCGAGCGGGTAAAATCTGAATCGGCATAATTAACTTCTTGGAATGATTAGTGTCTGTCCTACTGCTAGTTTATCAGAACGTAGCTTATTCGCATTACGAATAGTGCCAACTGATACCCCATATCTTTCTGCAATTTTACTTAAAAACTCACCACGAGCAACACGGTGACGAACTGTTTTAGTCGCTGGCACCGCTATCTTTAGTTTCTGGCCTCGCATCACATTGTCAGATTTTAAGTGATTAAGCTTACGAATACTGCCCATTGTCGTACCATAATGAGTAGCAATCTGACCTAAATATTCACCTCGATTTACCGTATGCCAGATCACCCGCGTTGATGATATATTTTTAACCGTATTTTTTTTTACAGTTGTCGCAGTCTTGATGCCACGTCCTGGAATGAGCAATATTTGACCGACATTAACAGAATTTGATTTCAGATGATTAGCTGATCTAATCGCTGCCATCGATGAACCATATTTAGTCGCAATACCACTCAATGTTTGCCCCGATGTCACTGTATGCTTCATGCCACCTGCATTTAAGCGCGAAGCAAATAAAGTACCTTCCGGTGGATGTGCAGTGAAGTATTGTAAAATACCTTTATAAACCGCAGTCGCCAGTTGATTTTGATGAGTATTAGACGTTAGTTGGCGTTCTTCAATTGGGTTAGTAATAAAACCAGTTTCAACCAATAATGATGGAATATCTGGTGATTTTAGTACTGCCAGACTTGCATATTGCGGTACTGTTTTATGTAAACGTGCAATATGACGTAAATTCGACAATACACGCTTAGCAACATCGTAGCCTTCTTTCTGCGAATAACTAAATTGCAGATCAAGCACCGCACGACCTAAATATTTATCTTTTGGGTTACTGGATAACACATCACCACCACCCAGTAGCTCTGATTGCTTCTCACTTTGCTCTAACCAGCGACCAATCTCAGTATTTGCACGACGGGTATTTAATACCCACACCGATGCACCACGAGGCTTAGGTGAACTAAAGCCATCTGCGTGGATAGAAACTAACAGTAACGCTTTATTTTTACGAGCTATCTCTGAACGTTTACCTAATCCAACATAATAATCACCACGACGGGTCATGACTGCGCGCATCCCCGTTGTCGCATTAATTTTTGCCGCTAATTTTTTCGCTACAGCTAAAGTAACATTTTTCTCATATTTATGCGTCGGACCAACAGAACCAGGGTCATCACCGCCATGACCAGCATCAACCGCTACCACAATATCAGCCGTACCTGATGGCAACTTAGCCAAGTTATTTTTTGTGGCCTTTTCTTCCGCTCGCTCTTCTTTATCTGCAGCACCTGCACCTGAACCATTCGGTAAATCCATCACTAATCGATAACCATAACTACCATCGGGCGTTGGTGAAAGTGAGAAAATTTTAGGTTTAGTGGTACGTTTAAGCTCAAACACTAATCGTGTAACGCCTTTTTCTGGCGCATTACTGCTGCGAACTGTCTTTAAAATTTCACTCTTAGCAACAGTTATAGGTAACTTTGTTTTCAGTGATGTCTTATTTAAATCAATCACTAATCGTGATGGGTTCGATAGCATAAACTGCGAATAATCCGCTTTGCTTTGCATATCTAATACCACACGTGTTTCATCCGGAGCAGGCCACACGCGTACTCCTTTTAGTTCATTTGCAAACGCGGTAGAACTAACTAATCCCACTCCCAAAATTAGAAGATTTGCATACGTCCGTAACGCCATTCTAATTAGCCTAATTTTAAGTGGTTGATTAACGTTGAACCATAATCCGTATTCGACGTCACTAATACTGTTCTTTGTTCGCCGTGATAGCGTAATTGTAACTCTAGGTCAGCATCTGGTAGCATTCCAACTCCTTTTTCTGGCCATTCCACTAAACAAATAGCATCTTTAGTAAAATAATCACGGATCCCCATAAATTCTAATTCTTCAGGATCAGCAAGACGATATAAGTCAAAATGATAAACCTGCCAAGGCGCAAGATCATATGGTTCAACCAATGTATAAGTCGGACTTTTCACATTACCATGATGGCCCAACGCACGAATAAAACCACGACTAAATGTCGTTTTACCTGCACCTAAATCACCATGAAGGTATATTGTTGTTTGTTGCGTGCAGGCTTTAGCCAATTTAAGGCCAAAATCTACCGTTGCCTGCTCATCAGCAAGAGAAGTTTCAAATGTTTGCATTATATTTTATCTTGGATTGACTAATTGACGAATAAACGGAAAAAGATCAGTAGCCAGCATACCACGCTCGCTGCTTTGCGCACATAAATCTGCTGCTTTACGATAAATCAAAACCTCGATATATCGAGAGATATAGTGCACGAGATTATGATCTGCCTCGAAAAATGACTATTTTAATTTTACCGCAATAAAGTAACAGCATTCAATTTGTGTCATCCACATATTCAGCAGTGGTGCAGCTTTATATTCTGTCATTATTATCTCAGCTATTATTCCAGCCATTGACAACAGCATGTCAGCTTGTGACTGAGCTAACCATAGCAACTACGGAGTTATCCCTATCATTATTGCTACTAATGGCTATTCTAAAATAATAATGTGCTAGAATCCGTTCCCTGATTTTTACTGGCTATAAGACTGACGCTATGAGTATCGATTATCAACAACTCGCACTGCAAATTAAAATTTGGGGGCAAGAACTTGGCTTTCAGGCAGTCGGGATCTGTGATATCGATTTAACACAGCACGAAGCACAGCTACAGCGATGGCTTGATGCTGGTTACCATGGTGATATGGATTGGATGGCGCGCCACGGAATGATGCGAGCTCGTCCTCAAGAATTACTTCCAGGAACGGTATGTGTCATCAGTGTTCGTATGAATTACTTACCACCACAAGCAGGGTTTGCTCAAACCTTAAAACAACCAACAAAAGCCTATATTAGTCGTTATTCGCTTGGGCGTGATTATCATAAATTAATTCGAAATCGCCTCAAACAATTAGGCCAACGTATTGAAAGTGTTGTGGGTGAATTTGGCTGTCGACCATTTGTTGATTCGGCTCCAGTATTGGAACGCCCACTTGCTGAAAAATCGGGATTAGGCTGGACGGGGAAACACTCACTCATTCTTAACGACCAATCAGGCTCATGGTTCTTTTTAGGAGAGCTGTTAATTGATCTCCCCTTACCCATAGATGAGCCAGTAAGCAATCAATGTGGTAAATGTGTGGCTTGTATGACTAGTTGCCCAACAGGTGCCATTATTGAGGCTGGCGTCGTTGATGCACGACGTTGTATTTCTTATCTCACAATTGAATTTGAAGGTATTATTCCAGAGCAATATCGAGCAGCAATGGGTAATAGAATTTATGGTTGTGATGACTGTCAATTAGTCTGCCCTTTTAGCCGTAACGGTGAAATAACAACAGAAACGGACTATCACTGCCGTGATGTATTATTTCAGCAAGATCTCGTCACACTCTATCAATGGAATGAAGCAACGTTCTTAAAAAATACAGAAGGCTCAGCCATTCGCCGTATTGGCCATACTCAGTGGTTACGAAATATTACCATTGCATTAGGTAACGCGCCGTATCAAGCCGAGATCATCGATGCATTAATCGCCCGTCAAGGAGAGCATCCACTGGTTGATGTTCATATTGGATGGGCTTTAGAACAGCAACAACAAAAACGTCAACAGAGGGTTATTGAGGTTCTACCTAATGCCACTAAGCGTTTAGTACGAATTATAGAAAAAGGCTTACCTCGAGACGCATAACACTCTAGGTACTCTGGGTATATGTGGAAAACTTTTTAAATGACGTCAAAATAGGTAGTAAAAAGAAAGATTAAACACAGGGAGTGGATAACATAATCAAGATGGTTATCCCGCCAAAGGAAGGATTAAATGAACTGTGTACAAATTGTATATAAATGAGAAATTAAAAATAAAAAACAAAGAGTTACCCTGTTAGTTATTCTTACTTAATAAAGCGTATAATTTCACGAAGATCACTCTTCCTAAAGTTATTCACACCTACCTATCACATCTAATCAACCAACTTACCCACAGATATTGTTATGTGGATAACTCTGTTAATTTAACTGTGATCTAACGGTGCAATAAATTTAAAAAACTTACTAAAATAATAACTTATCACATCTTCTGTTTCGGAAAAAACACAAAATAAACCATAATGTGTATGGCGGTAAGTACAATTTAATCAGTGCTAAGAAAAGAGCGTTTGTCATATATGACGATATTGATATTACAAACATCTTTGCAAATAGCTAAGATGAAAAAACAACCGTTAGGTTGCATGATCAATAACAGATGATGTAATCGAAGCTGATTGCCTCTAAGTGGGCTTCATAGCTAAACTAGAAACACTTGAAGCAGTACACTGATGATATCGGTAATCGAATACCTCAGGAATACCACATTAAGACTAATACTTCACAGTAGTAGTTCACCGATAAGTCCGATGATAACTAAATTGGAGCGACACACGAGGTTCCCGATCTTCAAGGAACTAGGCGTGACCTCAACCTTGGCAATATTGCGCACAACCAGCTGAACTAGTGTACATTGCGAAGATTTAAATTGGAGCGACACACGAGGTTCGAACTCGTGACCTCAACCTTGGCAAGGTTGCGCTCTACCAGCTGAGCTAGTGTCGCATCACATCTCTTTAAAAAGAGAATTGGTTGCGGGGGCCGGATTTGAACCAACGACCTTCGGGTTATGAGCCCGACGAGCTACCAAGCTGCTCCACCCCGCGTCCGATTTTTTCACCATTAAAGTTTGGTGACAACTATTTTTACTCACCGCCGTAGCCATGAATATCAATTTGGAGCGACACACGAGGTTCCCGATCTTCAAGGAACTAGGCGTGACCTCAACCTTGGCAATATTACGCATAACCAGCTGAACTAGTGTACATTGCACAGATTTAAATTGGAGCGACACACGAGGTTCCCGATCTTCAAGGAACTAGGCGTGACCTCA
>NZ_CAMRAN010000030.1 GCF_947039875.1 uncultured Photobacterium sp. | reverse complement strand
CTGCAACGGGTGAGCCGGTTGTGACGGTATCATTGGATGCGGTACAAGCGGCTAATGGTCACGATATCGATGTAAAAGTGACGATTACTCAAGAAAAACCATTAAATCATACTGACAGTGGTGTTGATGGTTTAGTGGATAGTGTTAACGATAAGATCACCATTGATGTACCAATTCAGGCGCAAGATAGCGATGGTGATTGGTTAGAGAAACCTGCCAATGTTGATATCACTATCAAGGATGGCGCCAACCCCGAATTTGGTACCGATAGCGGCACCACCATTGATGAAACCGAAACAGGGACAACTACCAATGGTAAAATAGCGCTTGATGTTGGCTCTGATAATATCGCTCATATTGATTTTCAGATATCTCAACCATCACTAGATGGCATTCTATCGAATAATCAGGCCACTCGTTATGTTGTTGATGGTAACGAAATTCATGTCGTTATTGATGGTGGTATTAATGATGGTGAAGCGGTACTGACTATTACTATTGGTAACGATGGTCATTATATCGTTGAACAACATCAACCTATTGAACAAAATAATGCAGCAGGTGACAGTGTCAATATCGAGCTTAGTGTTGTTGCAACTGATGATGATGGTGATATTAGCAATACGGGTCAATTAGAGATTCATATTAAGGATGGTCTAAATCCTACAGGTGAAGGCGTTCAAGCCAATATTACTATTACCGAAGGTGATCTAGAAAATCCTCGACCAGGAAAAGGTTACCCTGTTGTTGGCTCTGGGCAATTTACTGTTGATGCAACTGATGATGCCTTAGTCGCTAATTCATTGACAATCACAGATAGTGTTAAGTCGACATTGCTAACCGAATTAAATGGTCTTACATCGGATGGTGAAACGTTAAGTTTTAATATTGAGATTGGAGCTAATGGTGTCATTACCATAACGGGTGTAACCGCAACAGGTGGGCATGAGGCGGTATTGATTTCGATGACACCATCATCATTAGCGAATGGTGATGTCAGTGTTGATATGACCATTCAACAATCATTACCGTTAGATCACTTACACGCGAACGGTACATTTGTTGATGTTAGAGGCGGTAAGATTACTATTAATGTTCCTGTTCAAATGCAGGATACTGATGGTGATGCGTTAGAACAACCTGTTGATGTAAACATTACAATTAAAGATGGTCAAAACCCGTCGTTTGGACAAGATACTTCAGCAACCTTAGATGAAGGTACATCAGGTCAGGCAACTGGCTCAATTAATGTTGATACTGGAAGCGACCAAATAGAAAAAGTCTATTTTGGTAGTGAACAAGCATCATTAAATGCCTTAACCAGTAATGGTCATGCCACGAGTTATCATGTAAGTGCTGACGGTACAAGTGTGATTGTGGTTCTACAAAGTGATCCGTCTCAGATTGTGATGGAAGTGAGTATTGATATTGAAGGTCACTATACGGTTACCCAACAACAACCGATAGATCAAGTTGATGACGCGGTTGCTGACAATGAAATCATCAAGCTAGACGTTTATGCGCAAGATCATGATGGTGATGTTAGTAAGCCAGGCCAAATCACGATCAATATTCATGATGGTGAAAATGCTACAGGTGGTGAGACTGGCTCAATTACTATTACTGAAGGTGATTTAACGCCAACTGCTGATCAACAAGGGTACCCGGTTTCAGGTGATGTTGATATTGCAGTAACGGCAGGGGTTGACCGACTTGATCCAACAACAGCAACTATAGATAACAGTAAACTTACATCATTGATTAATGAATTACAGTCAGAGCTAACGGCAAATGGTGCACCAGTAAGCTTTGTTTATGATCATGCTAGCGGTGTTTTAACGGGTACTGCTAATGGTCAAATTGTGCTTACCGTTACAGTGACTGCGATACAAGCTGCAAACGGTCATGATGCTGATATTAAGGTATCTATTACTCAACATTCTCCACTTGACCATAATGGTAGTGATAATGGTGGGTGGGTAAATGTTGATGGTGATAAGATCGTTATCGATGTTCCAGTTCAAGTTAAAGATACTGATGGTGATTATCTTGGTGGTGATAGCGATAACTATGTTAATGCTCAAATTACTATTGAAGATGGCGCTGGTCCAGTGATCACAGCCGCACCTGCATTAACGGTTGAGGAAAGTGATTTAGCTTCTGGTTCGACCCCATCGGGGGATGGTGAATCTGCTCTTGGCGATATTATTGTTGATTCAGGAAGTGACTATATTTCAACTTATAAAGTTGATGTTGACTCTTTTAATCAACAAAATGACATAACCTCAAATGGAAATAAGATAACGTTATCACAATCAAGTGAAGGTACTTATCAAGGTATTGCTAACGGTAATATTGTGTTTACTTATTACTTGCTACCGACAGGGCGTTATATCTTCCAGTTGCATGGCACCATCGATCACCCAACCCAAGGTGAAGATCAATTAACCATTGAAATACCTGTTTATGCTATTGATAAAGATGGTGATCTGAGCGCGAGTGTTAATATTGATGTCACAATTAAAGATGATATTCCTACTGTTGAAAATGTGGTTTTAACTGCAGTAGAAAGTACGGCAGATCATATTAGTGATACCAATTATGGCTATGTTATTGATCAAACTGGTGCAGATGGAGCACAAGTTACTTCTGTCACTATTAATGGTGATAAAATTGCGTTAAGCGATGAGAACTTGAGTCATGACGGATACCATGAATTTGATGTTTATGATGGTAATCAATTACTAGGCCAGTTATTTATAAAGCCTGATGGTCAAACAATCTTTAGATCAAGTGCCGATCTTACTCATAGCCAAGAAGAAATTATTAAACAAATTGGTTTTGAAGTGACAGATGGGGATGGTGATACTGCTCAAGGTACCATCACTATCGAATTATCAGATCAAGATACTATTCTTCATACTGAGAGCAGCATTGGTGAAGAAGACGATGGACGTCACTCTACAGATCCAACCGATAATGTTGATCCAAGCCGGAGTGGCATTGCTATCAATATGACCATTGATGGTGGAGATAACGACCGTGGTGAACATGTTGGTACGGTAACTATTCAACCGCAAGCACAAGCACATGGTGTGTTTATGTATAACGGACAACCACTCACTGTTAATAGTGATGGTAGCGTTACCTTACCACCGAATGCCTTTACGGTTGATAATACCAACCCACCAGATGTGAAGTTTACCTTACAAGGTGTAACTTTTGTTCCTGATGCCGACTATTCAACTTCCGCCGCTGGAATAAAATTTGATGTAACAGCACAAATTAATACTACTGATGGTGGCAATCATCCGGTAATGAATGGTGAGTTTTCTATTAACGTTCAAGGGATTGCTGATACACCTGTTTGGAATGCAAGTTCGGTTGATCATTATGTAACCACTGAAGATCAGAATAACGTTCTGCTTGATGTTGTGGCTGATTTACAAGACACGGATGGTTCAGAAACGCTATTTTATTTCATTACTGTTCCGGTTGAATACCAAGATAAGTGTACTTTAGAAATTGGTGGTCAGTTATTAACTGAAACTTCACCAGGCTCTGGTATCTATAAAGTAACGGCTAATCAGATGGCTGCGGTTGAAGTAAATCCAGTTGATAACTTTAGTGGTGATATTAAGTTAACCATTCAAGCGCAAAGTAAAGAAAATAGTAACTTTGTTGATGGGCATCAATTTGCTGATTCGGCTGAGAAAACAGTCATTATTAATGTTAGTCCTGATGCTGATGATGGTGTGCTTAAAGTAACGCGTGTTGAAGCAAATGAAGATCAACGGATTGATTTATCTACTCATATTAGTTTGGTCTCACTTGACGATAATACTGATAATTCTGAGCATTTATTCTTACAGATATCAGCTTTACCAGAAGGCGCTGTGCTGTATGTTAACGATCAGCTATTGACGCCAAATGCTGATGGGGTATATGAAATTGCATATCAAGATTTGAATGGTTTATCACTTCAACCACCGCTAGATAGTAATGTTGATTTCAGTATTACTGTTAATGGTGTTGTGCGTGATGTCGCACAAGTGACAGATGCTAACGGTCAAGTGACGACTGAGACCAGTGAAAAAGTGATCGGTCCTCAAACCATTGATGTTGCGTTGACTGGGGTGGTTGATCACCCTGAAATTGTATCTGAAAACCCAGATTGGACGCCATTGGATAATAGTCGCGATGGTTTACAAACTACTATTAAAGAAGATGGCGAAGCTAAATTTGATTTTAAAGTCGTTTCTGGTGAGCATACTAATGCTGACGGCAAAACTGATGGCTCTGAAACTCTAAGTATGGTTATTTCAGGTATTCCAAAGGGAACTGAAATTTATGATTCACAAGGTAATTTACAAACCTTGGTTTATGCGGGTGAAGATAGCGAAGGCCAGCCAATTTATCAGGTAAATCTTGATTCATTAACGGATATAGCGATTAAGCCACCACAGAACAGTACTGAAGATATCAGCTTAGATGTCCGTACTGTTGTGACTGAAAATGATGGTGCGAGTGCTGAGTTTAACAGTGAATTGGTTATTCATATCACCCCTGAAATTGATGCTGCTGATTATACAACTGTATCTAAAGGGCTAGAAGATGAAGCAACAAACGTTAACTGGCAGCCTTCTCTTTCTGATACTCAAGAGCATATTACAGGGTTAGTTTTAAGCGGTTTACCTGCTGGTTATCAACTATTTATTGATGGAACACTATTAGCTAATGGTGGAACAGGTAATGTTGAACTTACGCCGCAACAATTACAAACATTACTGGATGGCGGTAAGCTTACGGTAACTGCACCTCATAATTCAGATCAAGATATTCAATTAACATCGATGGTTACCGTATCTCAAACTGATGTTGATGGCGATAAAGAAACGGTGACAAAACAAGTTACTGGTACTTTAGATATTGATATAAAAGCGGTTGTTGAGCCTGATGGTTCAATAGTTATTGATCATAATGGTACACAAGAGACTACGATTGCCTCAGGTACCGACGGTATTATTGATTTATCTAATAATGCTGGATCTGACGGCAAAATTACTTGGCAGAATGATGATACTTCAAGTTCAGAAGTGATCACGCAAATTGTGTTAGATCCTATTCCTGAAGGATTTGTGATTATTGGTGGTATTAATAACGGTAATGGTAGCTGGACAGTGCCGCAATCATCACTAGATGACTTAAAAATCATTGCACCAGAAGGGTTTAATGGTCAGTTAACTCTTAATATCAATGCCCTTGTTCAAGATATGAGTGATGACGGTGATGTGAGTGACAAAGTTGATGAGAAAGGAACAATTATTCTAGATTTTAGCGCTAACACTGAAAGTCATACTGAAAAAGCTGCCGATATCATTGTTGATGATAGCTATATCGTAACAGGCACTGAAGATAATAGTGTTAACCTTGGTCAGCAAATGATGGATCATATCGTTACCATTAGTACAGCTAACGGAGATCAAACCCATGATGACTTTACCTTGGTTATCAATGGTAATGATTTACCTCAAGGTGCAACTATTTCAGGGGCTGATTTTGACCATGTAACGGGAGAGTACGTATTAAAAGTACCTGTTGCTGCTGATGGTACAGTTGATCTTTCAGGCGTTACGTTAAATCTTCCTGCTGATTACGCCGGAGATTTTAAGTTTAATGTTACCTATGTCACCACAGATACCGATAGTGGCGATTACATAACCAAGAATGACACCATTGCTGTGCAAGTTGCACCGCAAGTTGATGGTCCTAAAGATGTAGCAATTACGGTTGTAGAAACTGATGGCTTAAACGCCGATAAGCAGCCGATCTCGACATCAGATGATAAGCAAGAGCAGGTATACAATAATATTGCTTACGAAGATGGCGATATCAAACTTGATCTCTCTATAAGCTTAAAAGATACCGATACATCAGAGACTGACGGTAAAGAAGCGATACAGTCAGTAACCCTAACATTAGCAGATACGACCAATGGCGTATTCATTGATGCTAATGGCAATGTGCTAGGTACATCAATTACGGTTGATCAAAGTCAGCTTGATAATATTCACTTTAGACCAGCTCTTGATTTCAGCGGTAAGGTCGATATTAATGTCAGTACGACAGTGGTGGATACTGCTATTTATGATCAAACTACTCATGCAACAGTCACTGATACGAAATCATTTGATAGTACGGTCAGTTTTGATGTTATTGCTGTGAATGATGAAATTAAATGGCAAGGTATTGATACGCCTATTGTTGGTAATGAAGATACTGCCATCTCACTTGCTGGAATCAGTGGATCGTTAGAAGATATTGATGGCTCTGAGCATATCGTTTCCATTAAGTTAGATAATGTACCTGAGGGCTTTATTATTGAAGGGGGTGTCAATAATGGTAATGGCGTATGGACGATTGCCGCATCAGGTGAATCTTTTGATTTAAGTTCGATTAAAGTTCAGCCACCACATAACTTTAGTGGCAGCGTTAATTTCGATATTGTTGTTTATTCACAGGAAGCATCATTAGATAAGCCAGTAGAACACCGTGAAACGATTTCTATCGATGTTAGTCCGATTGCAGATAAAGTGGATACTGATGTTGATCCAAATGTAAGTGGTGATGAAAATAGTTCTATTACGCTTGATTTGGGCATTAAAGCTTACGACGATCAAAAAACAATTAATAATCCAGATGCAAATGTGCATGAAAATGGTGCCGAATCATTACAAATCACCATTACTAATATGCCAGATTCAAGTTCATTTACTCTTCCTGACGGTGTTGCTGGTAGTGCAGAAAAGCAACCTGATGGCTCATGGATTATTAAAGTAACGGGATCAGATCTTGATACCTTAATTTTCCATCCAGGCGACGCCAATAATCAAACTGTTATTGATGGCAGTATTTGGAATGGCGACTTAAATCTAGATATTCGAGCCGTGGATAATGGCGTTGTTGGTACCGATAGTGTTGCTGTAGATAAAACAATTCATGTAGAAGTTACGCCAGATAATGATGCGCCAGTAAACCATCTGCCATCAGAACCATTAACGGTTGGTGAAGATGCAACTTTAGTCATTAAAGACCTTCAAATTACTGATGTAGATAGTAATGATCATGGTGCCATTATGGACATGAGCGTTACGTTAAGTGTTGAACATGGACAACTTGCTATTGCTGTCGGTGCTGATACATCTGGCCTAACGATTACTGATAATGGCGATGGTAAGTTGGTTATTAATGGTGATTTAACTTTAATTAACCAGTTATTAGATCAAGGCATTAACTATACTGGTGACAAAGATTTTAATGGTACTGATAGCCTTACCATGACGACTGACGATAATGGTAATTCAGGCGCCGGCGGTGCATTAACCGACACCGATAGTATTGATATCACAGTAACACCAGTTAACGACGCCCCAATTAATACTGTACCAGCAGCATTTGATGTTAATGAAGATGGCAGCCATATTATTACTGGGTTAAGCATTGCCGATGTTGATGCTAAAGAGAGTGGCACTTCAGACCAGATGACGGTTGAACTCAATGTTGAACATGGACAGTTATCTATTATTGCCTCCGATACTCAAGGGTTAATCATTACCAATAATGGTGATGGTAAATTAGTTATTAGTGGGGATATAGAACAAATAAATACCTTGCTAAACAGTGGCATTGAATACACTGGTGAGGAAAACTTCAACGGTAATGACCAGCTAACCATGACCACTTCTGATAACGGTAATGTCGGTAGCGGTGGTACATTAACGGATGTGAGTACTGTTGATATTACTGTTGCAGCGGTAAATGATGCACCCGTAAATGAAATACCTACAACTATCACTACGAGTGAAGATACTGCGACGGTTGTAGATGGGCTTAAAGTGATAGATGTAGACTTTAATGAGCTTGCAAATAATGAAGTAATGTCAGTTACTTTGGCGGTAAATCACGGATCATTATCGATTTCTTTACCAGCAGGAAATGGCGTTGAAGTTATTGATGATGGCAGCGGCAATGTAGTACTAAAAGGCTCAATGGCGGACATTAATGCCGTGCTTGACAGTGGTGTAAGTTATACCGCCACTGAAAACTTTAGTGGTAATGATGAATTGACCATTACAACCAATGATGGTGGTAATACCGGTTCTGGTGGCAGTCTATCGACGACCAATAAAGTCAATATTACCGTCACACCAAAAGCGGATATGCCGTCCTTAAGTTTAAGTGTTGATCATATTCAAACAGCAGCCATTCAAAGCTCTTTAGGAACCATGGTACCTTTAATTGGTTTGATTGTTGCGGCATCTGCTGATGCTTCTGAAACACTGACAGTCAAACTTAGTGATTTAGGCTCAGCACAAGTTGTTAATAAAGCGGGTAATGTTATTGGTACTGATTTAGGCAATGGTGATTGGCAAATTACAGCTCAAGATCTGAATGATGTTTATATCAAGGACCTAGAACAAGGTACTCATACCATTAGTGCTGTTGCGGTATCGACTGAATCTGATGGTTCTCAGGCGATCTCTCCTGCTGTAAATATTAATGTTGCGGTTGATGACCTTAGCCCAACCAATAATATTATTGGTCAAAATAATGCTTCTGACCAAGCTAATTTAGTCATTGATAGCACAGCTCAAGCAACGTTATTTGGTGGGGATGGTAATGATATTTTGGTTGGTGGATTAGAGTCTGATATTTTAGTCGGAGGCCGAGGCGATGATATCTTATGGGGGGGCGATCTTGATGGCAGTGGTGATGGTGTTAAAGATACCTTCCTATGGTCGAACAGTGATTTTGGTACCGCTAATGCGCCAGCAACTGACACCATAATGGATTTTGAAGTGGGTATTGATACGATTAATCTTGGTGATACGCTTGATAGTCAAAACATTCAATCTTTAGATGATCTTAATAATCGTCTGAATATTATTGAGCAGCAAGGTAATACTGAAATTCAGATTTTTGATGACCAACATCAAGTAGTGCAAAATATCATATTGAATGGTGTTAGCCATAATGATCTCTTTGGTAACAATGCCGCTAGTATGACTAATGAAGATAAATTAGGTTCGTTACTTAATAGCGGTAACCTAGAGTTGAGCGATAATTTTGGTAATCAACAAGCGAATACATTGATTGCAGATAACCAAGGTGAGTCATTATTTGGTTTTGATGGTAATGATGACCTTATTGCAGGTCAAGGTAATGATATTTTAACGGGTGGACATGGTGATGATGTATTTACATGGCATGAAACGTCGCTTTCTACTGTAGCAAATACTGATACCATTGCTGATTTTGCATTAGATAAAGATCAAATCAATATTCATGATTTACTGACTGATGATGAAAATGCTAGTTTAAAGATGGATGATCTATTAAGTCATGTGAGTGCTGATGTAGACAATAAAGGCAATGTTAATCTTGAAGTAAGTAGCCTTGACGGTAAATCACAACACATAGTGTTAGAAAATATTAACCCACAGAATGACTTAGGTTTAGCTGATGGTGCATCTTCTGCTGATATTGTGTCATCCTTATTTAACCATAATGCGTTTCATGTCGATAATAATAATTAACGACTAATTAACTTGAAAAAGCAGCTTTAATTAGCTGCTTTTTTATAAATAAAGAGAAAATAGTGATGAGAAAAGGGCTAATTGGCGGTTTACTATTATTAAGTTCAGGAACTGTATATGCACAGAGCTGTCCTGTTGATGTGCCTAACCCTATTCATATTGATAAAGGCAGTGTCTCTGTTTATGAAGCAGGAAAGCCTAAGTTATTGATTGATGATAACAATAATTTATTTATTAATGGTCAACAGGTTGATCTTAATGCGATGCAACAAAAAGCATTAACAGTATACAGTGATGATATGCAGACCTATTTACCACAAATGGCAGCATTGGCCCAACAAGGAACCGGGTTAGCTTTAGCTGTATTGAAAGATGTATCAAATAGCTTTGATTCACAAACAGCGTTTGCAAAAGTGCAAGCACTCGTTAATCAATTAAGTGAACAAGCACAGCATAAATTTTATAATCAGCAAGGTGAATTTGTGATGCCTGCTGATGTATTTACTAGTATGGATACGACGTGGAAAACTGAATTTGAAAATGCAATGCAACAAGTAACCGTTGAATCGATATCAAGTGTATTAGCAGCACTGGCTGATGAAATGAAAAATGGCGATGTAGATTTTAGCCAGATGCAGACAAAATTTTCACAGTTAAAGACTCAGATCACCGATACTGTGGCTCAGCATAGTGGTGAAATGAAAGTTAAAGCCAATGATTTGTGTGGTTCAATTGAAGGGTTAGCAAAGCAAGAACAACAACTTCAGCAAATAATTCCACAGTTGCAAAATATACCTATGTTTAAAATGTAATTGCGACCAAAGCTTAACCATAGTCAAAATAGCACTCAAGGGTGCTATTTTTATTGGGATAACCACCTACACTTTATAGATAAGATCAAAAAGTAATAGCTGTAAATCATTATTGTATCAATGTATATAAAAGTGTCAGTTCAAGCTAAAGGAGTGCAAAATGTTCAAGTTATTGGTTATTTTTGGATTACTAGCTTTCGCGTATTGGGTTATTCGGTATCTATCTAAATCGCAGCAAAACCAGATAGTAACGGGATTAGTGGCCGTATTAGGCTCTGCTGCGATCATTTTTATTGGGTTTGAATTATTTCGTTAGAGCACATCAGTTAATGCAACCCCGATACCTAACCGTTGTTGTTTATGATTATAATCAATTAGATTCTCACCATAACCTGTTGAATATTTAGTATATCCTCGTAACTTACCCCATAAAGGGAAGGTTAGACCTAGTTCACCATAACCTTTGTGTGTTGAAAAATTTTGGCGTCCAGTAAAACTAAATTCGTAATCCTGCCATTTATAGGCAGCATTGATTTCGTAGTGTCCCATATAGTCCATGATATCTGGATTATCGTCACCTTTGGGCGATAAAGGATCTTCTTTTTTATCTTCAGGTATACGCCACCAAGGACGCAGAGAGAAAACAAAATTTCCTTTCTCAACAATTAAATCGGTGTAAATACGGTTCCAGCTACGTGATAGTCCTTGAGTGCGGCCATTAGATTGATGTTCTATACCTAACGTTATCCACGTATTTGCTTCAAAAGGCGTCCAAGGGGTTGGTGCGAGGTAAAAGAGCTCAGGACGATAGTTGGTTTCTCTAAATGGACGTGAAATATCTTCAGCATACACTTGCCAATATGATTTCAATGTAAATGCAGCAAATAAGCCATCATTATGGATCAGTAAATCCCCATAACTTAATGGTGTTTTAAAGCTTATCTGAAACTCTGCTTCAGCATTTTTCATTTTCCCACCCCACTCACTGTCTTTATATGCAGCATGATTAATGCTATCTGACATGACAATAGGGAGAAAATAATTCATGCGGTGGGGCGTAATAACAAAACGATTGAAAGCAGTATCACGTTCATCTTGTAAACGTTGCGACATAAGAGAAGGCGATGACTGTGAAGGTGGGGTGACAACAACAGGTGCGGCTTTAGCTATATTCTCAGAGCAGCTAGAGCGAATATCACTCAATGTTAACGTGCCATTTTGTGTTTTTATGGCATTTAGCAGGCAAGCATCATAATCTGGATATGCACTAGCAATAGCTGTACTTGCTATGAATAATGAAGAAGTAAAGCAAACGGTATAAATGCATCTCACAATGATGTGTTATCCCTAAAAAATGGAAAATAAGACGTTACTAATTCTGTGTGTTTTTGTTTCCATTAGTGTACCTAATAAATCTTCCAAAGGAATAACATTAAGTTAGAAATTTGTAAAACAAAAACACCGTCTAAAAAAGACGGCGTTTATTATTAAACCATTAGCATTTCATATTTAGTGCTAATTAGGCACCTGTACGACTGCGTGTTGGCTTTCCATTAGGTCGTTGACCGCTAGTTTTGCCATTACGATTCGCTGGGCGACCACTTGCTGGAGCAGGTTTACCATTGCGATTATTACTCGTACTGGTAGGGTTATTATTGCTACCACCACGGTTACTGTTAGTGCCTGCTTTAGCCGTACTACCATTACGAGAGCCGTTCGCCTGCGGTTTTCCATTATTAACGGGCTTACCATTACGATTACTCTGAGGGCGTTTACCATCAGTGCGAATATCAGGCTGATTCGGGTTCTTGGTTGCAAAACGTTTAGAACCGTGACGACCTGAACCACGACGTTCAGCGGGTGTTATTTCTGCTTCACTGCCAGCATCTGGCACTAAACAGTTAGGACGATTACCTATTAGATATTTTTTACCCATGGTAATTAATGCATCACGGATAAGAGGCCAGTTTAGTGGATCGTGGTAACGCAATAGCGCTTTATGAAGGCGACGTTGGCGTTCACCTTTAGCCACAAATAAATCTTCACGACCTTTGTACTTTACTTTCTTCAACGGGTTGGTTTCTGAGTGGTACATTGCCGTTGCATTACACATTGGTGACGGGTAGAAGTTTTGGACCTGATCACACTGGTAATCGTTTTGTTTAAGCCATAGTGCAAGGTTCAACATGTCTTCATCGGTTGAGCCTGGGTGCGCTGAAATAAAGTAAGGAATAAGGTATTGTTTTTTTCCTGCTTCTTGGCTGTACTGCTCAAACATTGATTTAAAGCGATCATAGGTGCCCATGCCCGGTTTCATCATCAGATCAAGTGTACCTTTTTCTGTGTGTTCCGGTGCAATTTTAAGGTAGCCACCCACATGGTGAGTCACAAGTTCACGTACATATTCAGGTGATTCTACCGCTAAATCATAACGGACACCTGAAGCTATCATGATCTTTTTAATACCTTTAACACCACGAGCATTACGGTATAAATCAATCAGATGCTGATGGTCAGTATTCAGTTTTTCACAGATTTTAGGGAAGATACATGATGGTCGACGACAGTTTGCTTCTGCGCGAGGATCTGAACAGCCTAAACGATACATGTTTGCTGTTGGGCCACCTAAATCAGAAATAGTACCGGTAAAACCAGGGACTTTATCGCGGATTTCTTCTAGTTCATTAAGAATTGATTCTTGAGAACGGTTTTGAATAATACGACCTTCATGTTCAGTAATAGAACAGAACGAACAACCACCAAAGCAGCCTCGCATGATATTAACCGAGGTTTTTATCATGTCATAAGCAGGAATTTTTGCTTTGCCGTAACTTGGATGAGGTACACGAGCGAAAGGCAATCCAAATACAAAGTCCATTTCTTCAGTAGACAATGGAATCGGTGCGCGGTTGATCCATAATTCACGATCAGCATGCTTTTGAATTAATGCACGTCCAGAGTAAGGGTTAGTTTCTAGGTGCATGACTCGGCTAGCGTGTGCATATAAAATACGGTCATTTGCTAATTTTTCATATGATGGTAAACGGACAACAGTATTTTCAGCATCATGACGAGATGGACGAATATGAATAACTTGTGGCTGTTTTTCTTTTTCTTCTTTATTAGACGCACATGTTTCTTCGGTCGCATATGGATTTTGCATTACCATTGGACGGCCAGGTTTTTCAATGCGTGATGAATCAATTTCCTGATAGCGTTCAGGAATATCTTTGATCATTACCGCAGTGCCTGCAATGTCAGTTAATGACTTAATATCTTCGCCATTGGCAATACGGTGCGATACTTCAACTAGCGCACGTTCAGCATTACCAAATAATAAAATATCCGCTTTAGCATCCATTAATACTGAACGACGAACTTTGTCTGACCAGTAATCATAGTGAGCAAGACGACGTAAGCTAGCTTCAATGCCGCCTAAAACAATAGGTGCTTCTTTATAAGCTTCACGACAACGTTGAGAATAAACTAATACTGCACGATCGGGACGTTTACCGCCTTCATTATTAGGCGTGTAAGCATCATCTTTACGTAGTTTACGATCAGCGGTATAGCGGTTGATCATTGAATCCATGTTGCCAGAGGTTATACCAAAATAAAGATTGGGTTTACCTAGCGCCATAAAGTCATCTTTATTATCCCATTTAGGTTGGGCAATAATACCAACACGGAAACCTTGAGATTCAAGTAGGCGACCAATCACGGCCATACCAAAGCTAGGATGGTCAACATAGGCATCACCAGTAACAATGATAATGTCACAGCTGTCCCAGCCAAGAGCATCCATCTCTTTTCTAGATGTTGGCAAGAATGGAGCTGTGCCATAGCATTCAGCCCAATACTTAGGATAGCTATCAATAGGTGTTACTTTCGTGTGCATGTTTTGACCTCTATATTTTGAGGCGGGAATTATAGCGGCTCATAAAAAGGCTGGCTAGTGATTATAAATCTTGATGTTAAACAAAGTTTTTAATAAATCTCTATTCTGACGCTTAACTATAGCGGTTTATTGTGTGATAGGTGTCGTTAAAAAATGATTTTATTTGTTATAAATGACGTATTGACGTTAAGGGATATAGTCGTTCAATACGTAATAAATGATGCATTAGGCTGATGTTATCGGCGATAGTAAACTACGAACATCTGAGCCGTCAGGGCTTTGATAAACCGCGAGATTAAATTGAGGTAAAATGGCTAATACGTGATCAAAAATATCGGATTGAACCGCCTCATAAAAAGCCCAACGCGTATCATTAACAAAAACATAAATTTGAACGGGTAATCCTTGCGCACTTGGCTCTAATTCGCGTACGAGAAAAGTCATATCTTGGCGAATTTTATTATTTTGTTTTAAGTAAGCTTCTAAATAAGCACGAAATACAGTGATATTGGTTAATTGAAGTGCATGAGCATCACCGGTTGCAATTTCTGCATTTCTTTTTGCGATAAAATCCGCCACATAAGGGATTGTTGATAATTGTTGCTGTTGCTGCTCATCAATGAATTTAATGGTTTCGATATCAATTAAAATTGAACGCTTAATGCGGCGCCCACCAGATTCTTGCATCTGACGCCAGTTAATAAATGAATCTTGTACGAGGGCATAAGCAGGAATATTGGTTACGGTATTATCCCAGTTTTTTACTTTAACGGTTGTTAAAGAAACCTCATCAATACTGCCATTTGCACCATATTTATCCATTTGAATCCAATCACCAACCTTGACCATTTGGTTTGCTGATAGCTGAATACCTGCGACAAAGCCTAAAATAGTATCGCGGAAGACTAATAACACTAAACCTGTCGCAACACCAAGGCCGCTTAAAAAGTAAATTGGTGAGCGATTAGTCAGTACTGAAATCGCAATAATAAACCCGATAAAAAAGATAATGAGTTTTGATAGTTGCACAAAGCTTTTTACCGGTAAATTTCGACTTATTTGATTAATATCTGCCATATCATTAGTGGCATCAAGGAAGGCATAAGTACTTCTTACTAATACAATAATAAGCCATAGGCTTAATGTGCGGTCAATAAAACTACTTAGGATCGCATGCTTATCTAAGACCAGCGGTATAACCAGATTGAGCACCATTGCAGGGATGGTTAATGATAGCTTTTCAAAGACTTTGTGTCGCACCATAACGTGTCCCCATGTTGCTTGGGAACGTTTAATCGCGGAACGCAATATCGCGAGTAATCCCCAGCGAACAAAGACATAAGCTAAAAAGGCAACCACACAACAAAGTACCATGAAGATGGCTGTTGAGATGCTGTCTTGTGGTTGAACATTAATCCCAAGCTGTGACATGCCATTAGCAATGTCCAAGCGTATTTTATGGCTCAAAATGGAACTCCAAACTCACCTGTGAATAAAAATATACATGGCTCGATATTGTCATTGGTTTGGGAACACAATTGACAGTGAATACGAGTGCTTTTTTATAGTGATGTTTATCTTAGCATAATCAGAAAGGTACATTAGTGGTAGAATCTTAGAATACCAAGTCTGTATGTTCGCTTGAGCAAGCAGTACGATATTAAAGAGAGTGGGGAAAATGGTGGCCAAAAAATATTATGTTGTTTGGAGCGGTCGTGAACCAGGAATTTACAGTGACTGGGTAAGTTGTAAGCAGCAAGTGGATAAATTTGCAGGGGCACGATATAAATCATTTCCAACCCAAGCTGAAGCCGTCGCGGCTTTTGGAAAACCTACACAAATTTCTGGTTCATCACCACAAGTTAAAAAAACATCAGCAAAACGCACCACCGTAAGTAAAGGGTCATTAACCAGTGAACAAGTTCATGTATTAACAGCGGAAATTAAAATTTTCACTGATGGTGGTTGTGATCCTAATCCTGGTAAAGCGGGATCAGGATTGGCGTTATACCGTAATAATCAACTAAGTGAGTTATGGTATGGCTTATATGAGCCGATGGGGACCAATAATACGGCCGAGTTAAATGCACTTCATCAAGCGCTGATCTTAGCCGAAAAGGTATTGGCTCAAGGGTCTACCGTGGCGATTTTTTGTGATTCAAAATATTCGATACAATGTATTACCCAATGGGCGATAACATGGCAAAAAAATGGTTGGAAAAAGGCTGGCGGTGAGATAAAAAACCTCGCGTTAATTCAACAAATGTTCACTCGTTACCAAGCATTAAAATCACAACTTATGATTCACCATGTCAATGGTCATGTCGGTATTGAAGGTAATGAACTTGCGGATCGAATGTCAATTTTAGCCGTCGATACTAAAGTTATTGATTTTTGTTTATATCAACCGCCTTATGATTTACCAGCTTTACTTGCACTTCGTGCAGGTTAATTAAGCGTTGGAATATTTATTGCTCAGTTACAAATTAATCTTAGTGTTAATGGAATAATTTGTAATTGAGTTATTTGTTATTAACGTAAATAACTATTTAATATTTAATTGGCTGTTTAGCTCTCTTTGTAGATAATCATTTAATAACGTTAGTCGAGAGGTTTGTCTCGTAATGACGGCTTATAAAGCATAAACAACTCAATTTTTGGTAATTGATAATCGGTTAACACTTGTACTAATTCCCCTGAATCTAACGCAGCTTGAACTTGAAAGTAGGGTTGTATTGTAATTCCAGTGCCTTCCATTGCCGCTGCTAGCATAGCTTGCCCACTATTGATCGTAAATCGAGATGAAATACGTGGTGAAAAATAATCACCAGCTGCGTTTTTAAAGCACCAACGATGGGCATGATAAGCCGTTGTGTGTCTTAAACATTGGTGATGCTCTAATGCTTTGGGTTCTAGTGGTGTGCCATGTTGCTGTAAATATTCAGGTGTTGCACATGTGACCATATCGTAGCTACAAATTTGGTAGCCGACTAAAAATTCATATCCCTCAATTCGATCATGGAAAATAACATCATAACCATCACGATAAATATCTGGTGGATTATTATCTAATGTTAAATCAATCTCTAATTGCGGATATTGTTGAATAAATTTACCTAATAAAGGGGAGAGTAGGCTAATACCTAAATTGACACCACAATATATTTTTAGTTTACCCACTGGCTCATTGAGATCTAGATATATGTCTTCTTGAGCAGCTTTTAGCTCCGATAGAATATTAATACACCGTAGGTGAAATTGTTCGCCAGCGGTGGTTAGCGCTTGAAAACGCGTGGATTTGGCGAGTAATTTAACACCTAATGATGTTTCTAAGCCATGAATATGCTTGCCTACCATTTGTGCACTAATATCACGCTCTTCTGCGACTGCTGCAAATGAACCTAACTCAACCGCTCTTACAAAAATTTCAATACTTGTTATACGATCCATTAAACGATTCCTAACCAAAACTAACGATAATTTCTATTATTAGAAACTCACAGTTGTGATTGTATTCCATATTCGTATCTTTATTTAAGTCAATAATATGACTATGATTACACTTTATTGTAAATAAATTTTTTATTACTTATATAAACTCACAGTAGCGGACAACAACCATGCTAAATCTCGTACCTAAAGAGATTGCTATCGGAGAAATTTACTTTCCGCCTCTTCTGATTTCAGGTTTTATCGCAATTATTTGTACCTCTTTAACTGTCCGTCTTTTTAATACGGTTAAATGGTATCGATATGTATCAAACCCACCGTTAGTTGAGTTATCGATTGCAGTTATTTATACCGTGCTCATTAGTACGTTTATTTTTCCGTCATAATGATTTCAAACTATGTTAAGAGATCGTTCTAATACTCTGTAGTAATTTGAATATAATAGAGATAACCATGTTTAAACGCTTATTTATTACTAGTAGTTTTGTCATTATTGCGCTTGCTGCAATTGGCTGGAAATACCAACAATATATTATTAATCCTTGGACGCGAGATGGTTTAGTTCGCGCCCAAATTGTCCAAATTACGCCACGGGTTACTGGGCCTATTATTGCATTGAATATAAAAAATAATAGTGAAGTAAAAACAGGCCAAGTTCTTTTTATTGTTGATCCTCGACCTTATAAAATAGCAGTAGAAAAAGCGAAGGGAAATCGAGATCAAGCAAAAGCACAATTGCAGCGAGCACAAGATGAAGCAACACGGGAGCGTGAATTAATACACCGCCAACCTGGTGCTATTTCTCAAATGATGTTAGTGCAGCAAAAAATATCAGTGACATTAGCTCAAGCGGGCGTTGAAGCGGCTCAAGCGGTATATGATCAAAGTAAATTAGATTTAAGTTTTACTAAAGTGACAGCTCCTGTTGATGGTTATATTACTAACTTAAATGTAAATATCGGCACTCAAGTTGTCGCTAATCAACCCGTAGTTGCTCTTATTGATAAGCATAGTTTTTGGATTGAAGGATTTTTTAAAGAAACAGATATTAAAGATGTGGCTTCTGGTGATAAAGCGACGGTGACCTTAATGGCGTATGGCGATCAACCGTTAAAAGGCTCTGTTGAGAGTATTGGCTACGGTATTTCTCATAAAAATGGCAGTACAGGGCTTTCTTTGTTGCCAAATGTGAGTCCAACATTTCAGTGGATCCGCTTAGCTCAACGTATTCCCGTTCAAATTCGCTTAGATCATATTCCTGATGGTATTCAATTTCGTATTGGTTCTTCTGCTTCTATTGTCATTCATAAAAACCAACAAAATCAGAGCTTAATCAAAATGGTTAAGGGAATGCTATGAGTACAAGACGCTGGGTAATGCCATTAAAAGTTGCTACAGCTTTAACGCTATCCATCGTCATTGCTTTAGCTTTGGGGTGGAATAAGCCTTATTGGGCTGCTTTTGCTGTGATTGTAATGGCTGCAACAGAAACTAATGGTCATTCTTTAAAAAAGGGTTGTCATCGAATCATTGGTACGTTTGCTGGTGTGATTATTGCTTTCGTGTTAATTGATTTATTTGGTCAACAACCTTTGGCTTTTCTGTTGGTTTATTCTTTGATTATTGCTGTGTGCATCTATCAACAGACGAATCCTAAAAATGGTTATGCGTGGACCATTGGGTTAATGGTGTCATGCATCATTATTGTGATGGGGAAACTGTCAGCAGAACAAACCTTTGGTATTGCAGCACTTAGATTACAAGAAACCATTCTTGGCGTTATTTGTTTTAGCTTTGTTTTTAGTGTTTTTAGCCCCGTATCTAGTCGTATTGTGCTACTTAATACGTTACTAAGTAACGCTAAAACTAAGCAAGAAAAGATAGAACAAGCGATTATAGATATTCAATCTAATGAAATGTTAAGCCGTAATGTTTCTTGGAGTGATAGCTTAAAATATTTAGCCCGTATCGATGATTTACTACAAGCTGCAAAAACGGATAGTTATCAAATAAACAGTGAATTTCCTATATGGGAAATTATCAGAGATGAACAAAATCAGTGGGTTCTACTTGGTGGGCATTTATCTGAAGCGATAAATCTTATTGACGAAAAATTTACTACGGAACAAAAACAAGCGTTAATCGCGGCATTAACAGCGCTCAAAAATAGATATATAAATTCAATCACCTTATTAAGTTATGTCGTTGAGAATCCACAAGCGACGAATCACTGCATTCGTCAGCATATGGTTGATAACACTTTATTTGTGGCTCCATTTTCATTGGATTCATTACTTAATTGTAAAGAATTACATCATGGTGCTTTTATGATGTTGGCACAAAATTTAGTGAAGATGGATACGCTACAAGCGTCGATATACCAACATTTAACTCAAGCAATTTTGAGTGAAAGTCCATCAAAGATAAAAACAACCAAGAAAGCATCATCTGCTTTGTTTAATATATCTTTAGATTCAGAACGGCTTATTAACGTTTTTAAGATATTAGTGATTTTTTGGATCAGCGTTGGTTTGTGGCTTTTTATTCCCATGCAAGGGGGAGTAATGATAGTGCTGCTAAGCCTTGTTTTTGGTAGTGTTGCTTTATCGTTACCCTTTGTAAGCCCGCGTTATATATTAATGCATATGATCGTTTGGTCTGTATTAGCATTATTGCAATATATTTTTATTTTGCCTCATTTAAGTCAACTTTGGCAGTTAGGGTTATTTTATTTTATTAATGTCTTTGTACTGTGGTTTTATTTTAATCAACCGCAACAGGTATTTCATCGCTTATTGGGTTGTCAAAATTTGATGTTAATGACAACCAGTGCGATTCAACTAACACCGACCTATAGCGTAGATACGTCACTGTTAACGATTACGCTACTATCCATCAGTTTGTTGGTTATTTTCTGGGTTTATAATGGTATTTATTCAAGTCAGCCTGAATATGTATTTTTACGCCAGCTTAGTCAATTTCGAATTCGATTACATTTTGGATTAAAAAAACTGGTTAATGAAAATGCGAATAAATTCTTTTCATTGAGTTTTTCAACACCAGTACAAGCGGTATCACTTGCAGAAATGGCGAGTACCAAAATTAGTTGGGCGAACTATGAACAGATCGATCAAACGCAAGTAACAACATTACTTAACTTAGGTTATCGGTCGTGTTTTTATTACCGCTCATTTACAGATAGCTATGAACAATGGCAAGCAACGCAATATAATGAAAACATTGATATATTTATTGTTGGGTGTGTTCAGGAACTTATTGCGATCACTGGGATTAGGATGATCTGTGAAAACATTTCAACAACACATGCCTCTAAATTAACCGTATTGCAGGTTAAATTAACAGACTATCGAGGAAAATTACCATCGTTGTATGGTCAGTTTACTCAAGATGAAATGGATAAAACGTATCAATTAATTACATCTCTTTTACTCTTAATGGGGTCTCTTGAGGATGTTACTGAGCAAGTGATGAAACAGCCTTTATATCAATTAAAGTTTACGCAATTTGCATTGTAAATGATATCGTTCAACTAATTCGTGCAATAAAAAGTGTGTAATAACAGAAAAGAAGAAGATTGTTATACCGACTATCGGTTATGAGTGATGCCATATAAAAAGCCCACTGAGAATATATTATCAGTGGGCTTCGTTCGTTAAATTACGCTGTAATAATTATTAAGCGTACATAGGGACTAATATCATTGTGCCGATAATTACGGTAACGAGACCACAAATGACAGGAACAACCGTACGTTTAACAACTTCAAACGGGCTGATTTGTGCCATGCCTGATGTTGCAACAATAACGCCTGAAACCGGAGAAATAGTACGACCTAGGTTTGACGCTTGTAACATTGGAATAATTAAGAATGCAGGGCTTAAACCAAGTTTAACCGCTAACTGTGGTGCTAATTCAACAAAGGCATAAAATGGTGCGTTACCTGAACCTGTTGCAATGGCAGCAGCAACAGTAAGCGCGGTAAGTAATAACATTAATGCCACGCCGCCAGCACCGGCTTTGTCAGCAAGAGCGAGTAGGTTATCAATCGCTCCAATTGACATCAAGCCTTGAGCAAATACACCTGCTGCAACCAATAACATTACCACGCCTTTAAAAGCATCGCCCATACCAGCGTAACAAGCTTCAAGGTTTTCAAGGGTTTCTTTACCATTAAAGCGGCTTGTTAGGAAATCGACAATAGCACCAATGGCAATTGACAGTACCACGATAGTGTAGATATCTAATTTCAGACCTGGAATAGTTTCACCGTTGAACAGGAAAACACCAACAATAGGTAAGAAGGGTAAAATAGCGTAATAAGCGGGGGCTTTTACTTCTATTTCAGAAATATCCAACTTTTCCATTGGAGTATTGTTTTTCTTATCAAGGTATTTGTTCCAGAAAAAGGCAGCACCTGACATCACGATAATGGCACAGATAGAAACCGGTAATACTGTTTCTACTGCAAAAACATGTAATGGTAAGCCTGATTTTTCTGCGGCCACAATTACATCACCAGAGGTTGGTGAAAGAATGATTGCGGCAGGTGATGCACATACTGCTGCTGCTGCGGGACGAGAAATGCCCATTGCGGTCATCATTGGGAATAAGGTTGCCATTAATAGCACCCCAAGACCTGTCGCAGAGCTTACCGCTAATGACATTAAACATGCAACAATATAAGCCGCAACTAATAGAACATAAGGTGATTTAATAAAAGAAAGGGGTTTTGAAAATTGTTTTACTACAACGTTGTTTGCGCCGATATGGGTCATATACGTTGCAAAACCACATAACAACATGATCTGCAGACCTAAACCACCATTACGGTATTGCAGCATATATTTGACATATTCAAGCGAATCGGTCAGTAAATTACCTGTTGATGTCACTGCTTTTGGTAAGACTGTATGGCCTAAAAATCCGGCTAAAATTAATAAAAGAATACCTGCTACAAGAAGGACCCCTGCTGCTTTATATCCTTTTACTATGTAATAACCAACAGCGATGGTGATCACTAAACCAATTAATAGTTCCGTCATGGAAATTCCTTTTCTTAAATCAAAAAATGTGTGTTTATTACATTTATCGGTATGTTTGTCATAAATTATGGGTGTAATGTAGCGAAAAAAAAGTTTATGAACGACTGTTAACCGAACAATATATGATCTCATCCATATTTTTATTGATAATGTTAATGATTTGGTTTGTTTCTTAAATGAAAATTGACCAATAACTGTTTTGAGGCGGTTAAATTAAGAAGGGTAAATGACACTTTTTTAGATTCTATTGCTGACATTGTTGCTTTACATATTCAATAAAAGCTTTGTTCGCGAGTGAGAGATAACTTTGCTTACGCCATGCCATTGCAAGATCTAATTGGATCGGATCTGAAAAAGGGATTGGAATGAGATGTGGTTCGTGATCGGTTACTAGTTCAAGCAGAGCAGTAATAGCAAAGTCATGACGGACGATTTGTAAGATCATTGGTAATAAATTGGTTTCAAATGAAATTTTAGGGGATAAATTATGCTGTTCGCAAACATGATCTAACATTTCACGGTGAAAATAACCCGATTTAAATGCGACTAACTCTTGTCCAAAAAAATCATCAAAACTTAGGTTTTTTTTCGTAGAAAAGTCGTGTTGTTCACTGACTACGGCAACCATTTGTGAATGTAAAAGATGTTCGATATGTAAAGTTGGGGGAACGTTATAATTAATAATAACGCCCAAGTCTAACTCACCATCAAGAAGCATTTTCCGTATCGATTGAGTGCCAGCCTCAACAATAGTCAATTTTAAATTAGGATAGTGGCTTTTAAATCCCATTAATATTTGAGGGAAAAAATACGATCCCAACATACTGGGTACGCCTAATCGTACTTCTCCTTTTTCGAGCCCGCGTAATTCTTTCATTGCAAGTGTCGCATCATCTATTTTTTGTAGAATTTGTTTCGCATGCACCAGTAATACTTCACCTTCTTGAGTCAGTATGACTTTGCGTTCATTTCGATAAAATAATGTCAGATCTAATTGTTGCTCTAATTTTTTTATAGCAACGCTTAGAGCAGGCTGTGCAATATGTAATTGTTCAGCGGCACGAGTAAAGTTTTTTGTTGTGGCTAATTGCGTGAAATAAGTCAGTAAACGAGTATCCATAGCTATAGCCTTTAGTTATTACTGCAATATAAATTATATATTTTCTTTATTATGTCGCTGTTGCTATCGTTTTGTCACGTTATGTTTAGCCTTATGCAATTTAACACTTAAATATTAATCATTTTGCAGACTAAGCATGGATCTTTTTTGATGGTGAAATCATGATAGAAACAAATACATTAGCCTATAAGAAAACCAGTTTTGCATTGGCATTAGGCTCTTTTATTGTTTTTTGCAACTTGTATTTGTTCCAGCCGATGTTGCCATTAATGGCGACGGAATTTGCAGTGTCTGCTACTCAGATTAATTGGGTATTGGCGGCAACAACATTAATGTTAGCGGTATGTCTTATTCCGTGGGCAATTGCATCAGAAATTGTTGGACGACGTATTATTATGGTGATCAGTTTATTGCTGATGCCCATCGTTGGTATTGCAATGATGTTTACTCATGATTTGTTTGCACTGACCTTAGCTCGTGCGGTAATGGGAATATCAGTCGCTGGTTATGTTGCTGTTGCTGTTGCTTATATGGCAGAAGAATTTAGTCCTAAAGCATTAATGCTCGCGGTTGGTGGCTATATCAGTGCTAATTCATTAGGTGGAATAGCAGGGCGATTATATGGCGGTATTATAGGGGAACAATTAGGTTGGCATTGGGCTGTGTTGGGTATGGCTGTCATGAGTCTAATTGGGGCGCTTATTGTGATTAAATTATTACCGCCACAACAACACTTTGTTCATCATCACCACAGTTTTAGTATTCATGCTTATCAAGTGGTCACTCATATTAAACAACCGATATTATGGTTGGCGATGCTCATTGGTGGGGTTAACTTTGCTTTATTTGTTAATCTTTATTCAGTTACGGGTTTTAGATTAGTTGCAGCACCGTTTAATTTACCTTTAAGTTGGGCGTCATTAATCTTCCTTTGTTACCTCACTGGTACCATAACATCACGTTTGAGTGGGCGTTGGGCGAGTAAATATAGCCCATTATCAGGCATGATTTTGGGGGGTATTTTAAGTTTAGTTGGAATGTGGCTAGGGTTAGTTGAATCGCGTATTACAATATTTATTAGTTTATTATTATTAAGCTCTGGCGCATTTTTTACTCATTCATTAGCGTATGCTTGGGTAAGTCAGCATGCTAAAGTTGCGAAGGCAACCGCCACTGCGTTGTATTTAGTCCACTATTACATTGGCGGCAGTTTAGGCGGTTTCTTCTTGATATATTGTTGGCTACATGGTGGTTGGGATACTGTTGTTATTGGTGGCACATTGTTATATATGCTGATGTTTGTTTGTTGTGGATTATTAATTAAAGCGAAGCAGCAGTCTGTTTTACAGTTACAACTTAGCTAACACGACTCATAACAATCAATCAATTGTGATGGTTAATTTATAATGACTGCTTTCGCCTCGACGAGCAAAGGCTCGGTATTGACCAATACGAATACTGTATTTACCGCTGTAAGGTAAAACATAATCACCTTTATCATTTAGATCTGCTGAAAATGGGGTTAAATCGGCAAGTCTCTCAAGTTTTTCGTCTAAGAGTACTACCCATAATTTGGTGCTTTTAGTATCAAGAGTAACGTTTAAATGCTGGCCTTTTTGGGCATAAAAAACATAGTTATTGACATCATAGCCCGCTGTTGTTGCGACATATTCACCGCTGGTGGCCCCTGTTTTAAAGTGGATCGTTTCATGGCTATCTGCGGCAATGGCCATAAACGAACAACAACTTAAAATGAGAGTGACAAAAAGTAATCCTAGTTGCTTGATGTATAACATAATATGACTTCTTATATTTTTGATGAACCGATCCCGAATTAACCCTTGGGAAAAATAAAAGTACGCAGTATTTAATCGGGGGGAAATACTGCGTATATGATGAGTATTATCAAAAATAGAAGATTGGTAAAGTGATGTTTAATCAGCGAGTGCCATTGCGAGCAAACTGATCGGGTGAATTGTTGTTAAATCAGTGTTTTCTTCAATTTGCCATTTACAGGTTTCACAATCAGTTATCGCATAATCAGCGTTGGCACTGCGTATTTTCTGAAATAAATCTTCACCAATTCTCATTGAAGTATCGTAGTTTTCAGTTTTAAAACCATAAGTACCCGCTAGGCCACAGCATTGACTGTCTAATACTTCAAGCTCTAGCCCAGGAATCATTTTAAGTAGTTCAATGGTATATAAACTCCCGCCAGTACGTTCAAGGTGACAGGGTGTGTGATAAACTACTTTTTTATTAACGGGTTTTAGTTTAGGAGTTTTGCCGTTCATAAATGCTTTGAGTAAAAAACGGGTGACATATTCAATCCGATCGGCAACTTTTGCATTATCAATTTTTAATACATGCGGATATTCTTCACGTAAAGTAAAGGCACAGGTTGAAGAGGTTGAAACAATGGTTGAATTATATTTTTCAATAACCGCTTTAAAACTTTGCGTGTTAAGTAATGCATTTTTTTTTGCTTTATCAAAGAAGCCATTGGCAATTAATGGTACGCCGCAGCATTTTTCTTTATCCAATAATTGTACCCCAATATTCATTGCATTCATGACTTTTACAAAATCTTGGCCTAACAGTGGATTATTATAATTGACATAACAACCGTGAAAGTAATGTACTTGTTGTGGATAGTGGGTTTGATTCGAACAGTGCTTTTTATACCATTGGCGGAATGTGCCATGAGAATATTTAGGTAATGTTTTATGATCATGAACGCCGATGGTTTTATGCATGATCTTTTTAACGGGTTTCATGCCAGTGATAGCATTAACAATAGGCGCAAAAGGGGTTGCCACAGAGCCCATTAAATCAGTATGACTTAATACGAAATCTCGAATTGTTTTAATATTGAGGTCATGTTTAGCATGCTTACTACGTGCAACCGCAATCATGTCACCGATTTTTACGCCAGAAGGGCAAGCGGTTTCACAGCGTTTACAGTTGGTGCACAGCTTAAGCATATCATCATAAAATTCAGCACTTTTAATTCGTAATCGTTCACCATCTGGACCACATTGTTTAGGGCCGGGGTAATTAGGGTTTGCTTTAGCAACAGGGCAATAAACGGTACATACGGTGCATTTAATGCATTGGTCAAAACTGGTATCTTGCTTGAGCATTAGATATTGCCCTCTGCTAATGATGGAAAAATTGCTGTGGATGTGTGTTTGTCGTGTAAGGCGATCATTGATTGCGCAGCATGAAAACCCGTGCTGATAGCAACACCACTGCCACTACCTTCAAAAACAGGGTTGTAATGGGCTAAAATAGCGCCTGCACAGTAAAGATTAGTAATTACATTGCCATTAAGGCTTGGTTGTAATTGTTGATTCGTTTCAACACCCATTCCTAAAAACGGGTGCGCTTGGTCACTGAAAAATTGTGGTTGATACCAGTGCTGGTGGTTAGTTGATGCTAATGGCGCAATGTCTAATCCAAAAATAGCTTCTTCAATATGATGACGTTCAGCGTGTAAACCACGGCTAAAGAAGCTACCACTGGCTAATAAATAATGATTAGCGACTAACGGCATATCACCGTGATGACGCGTAAAAATACGTTGGAGTTGGTTATCTTCAAATTCGCCATGAGTGACTTCATCACCTGCCAGAATAAGTCCACCTAATGATTTATAATAACCTTTCATTGCATCTTCCAAACGTATACCCAGTAATGATGGCGGCATCGTTGGAATTTCACATAATGTGTAACCTGTTAATTGTTCCAGTTTGCTAATAACTTTAAGACCAGTCCCATTACCAAACACGGCAGGAAGAACCACTAAATCAGCCTCACCAATGGTATTTTTCATGGCTAAGGCAAAACGTTGTAGTTTATTGTCATCAGCTAAAACACGAGAAATATCAATTGAACGATATTCACACGGATTACGTTGCATTAATTCCGCTTCAGGCAATGCAATAGCGGCAGTGGTAATGTCCACGTTAGCAAAGTGGGGCAGTAGACGTAAATTATCAGCCGCTAATTGGGGGTGAAAGTCACGGAAACCATCAATTGTGACTAATGCTAATTTACGTAATGACTTAGCTGGCTCAAACATTGGAAAAGGGTGCACCGTTGCTTGTGATAACCACGTTGCTTTAAATGTCCCCATTGGTGTAATACGCAAATGGTTACAATCATCTGCTTGATGGTGCAGTTTAATACCAATATTTGCCATTGTTTGTTGATACCAATCAATTGCTTGACGAGTAACATTAAGTCCTAACTTACTGTAAGGATGCAGTGGTGATTGATGGGATAAAGTATCAAATTCATCAAAAGGGTAATGTGTTGTTGTGCCATTAGGTAAACGGCTTAAGACATCAATTGAGCCTGAAGAAAAATGCAGTGCACTTTGACCAGCTGCAATAACGGCTGTTTTGAGTCCAGCTTGAGCACAACGAATAGCGCAGGTTAAGCCAGCAACACCACCACCAATAATTATATTATCAAATTTCATTACTTTTCCTCACAGCTTGGATTGATAGTGTTGGTAGATGTAGATGTAGATGTAGATGCTGGTGGAATATCACTCACACCAAATAAACCCTCATAGATCCAATAAGAGAATTCACCTTCGCGTAGCGCATCACCCCAAAAAACAGGTTTGATACCTTTCCAGCGTTCTTCAAGAAAATCACTGAGAATATGGCTAGCGTGGTTGCCATCAGTATTACCATATTCAGCAAATAAACCTGCGGCACGGTAAGAACATAATTCACCTTGGCAAGGCCCCATTCCAACACGGGTACGGCGGCGTAAATCGACTAAATTATGCACATCCAGTTGCTTGATGGCATACTCAACTTCACCACAGGTCACCATTTCACATTCACAAATAATGGCTTGGCTTTTTTTGCTGTCAGTTAAAAATTGCTCAGCACGTTCACCATGACGATAGTAAGCTGATTGATAAACGGGTTTAGCTAAACTAGCGGTATGCTTAATGGCTTTGGGTTGTTCAGAACCGGGTAATGGTTGTTGATGAGTGGTGCAAGGGGTGGTGTTACCTAGCTTTTTAGCGATAAGATCGGTTGTCCATTCTGCCATCATGCGGTAAGTCATTAACTTACCGCCGGTGATAGTAATAAATCCGTCCATGCTATCGCGTTCAGCGTGATCTAATAACACAATTCCACGGCTAATATTACGACCGCTAGTATCACCATCAACAGCAACTAATGGGCGAACGCCAGCATAGGCTCGTAATACACGGGTATTGGCCATGATTGGCGCAAGTTTGGCCCCTTCTTTTAATAGAATATCAATTTCTTTGCTAGTGACATGCAAGTCATCAATATCTTTATAATCAATACGTTCAGATGTTGTACCTATTAATGAGATAGTATCGCCAGGAACTAAAATATCGGCATCAGAAGGTTTACGGCAACGGTTTATGACTAGGTTATTAATTCGATAATCTAAGATCAATAATGATCCTTTGGCTGGGAACATCGTGATATTAAGATCACCATATTGGCATATTTGTTGTCCCCAGATCCCTGCGGCATTAATCACTTGTTGGGCTCTGATTTCAAAGTGGGTGTTAGTTTTTAAATTTAAACATTTAACCCCTTTAACGGCACCATTTTCTTGAATAAGGGCGGTGACAAAAGTGTGATTAAAAAGTTGTGCACCGTGTTCGATCGCATCAAGCGCGTTGGAAGAAGCAAGACGAAAAGGGTCAATTGTACCGTCGGGGACCTTTACCGCACCTATAAGCTGTGGATTACAATTAGGCTCTAATCGTAATGCCTGCTGTGGTGTTAATTGTTCAACGTCAATATCAGCACTTTGACAGGAACTGATAAATTGTTGTTGAAATTGCAGATCGTCATCGGGAAGGGAAATAAATAATCCCTGCGTATCTTCCACACAATGGCGGGCAATATTTTTAAGAATACGGTTTTCAATGATGCACTCTTTGGCTGATTCTGGATCAGTAACCGCATAGCGAGCACCAGAATGAAGTAAGCCATGATTACGGCCGGTTGTACCAGAGGCTAAATCGTCTTTTTCAATCAAGATACATTTGATACCGCGCAGGGCGCAGTCACGCATAATTCCTGTTCCTGTTGCGCCACCACCGATGATCACAACCTCTGTTTCTAACCAAGTCGTCATGTTCGTTTCGCTTATCGTTATTGAATATACTATTAGCGTTGATAACGCCCACTATTTTAATAGGGTTAATATGCCACTAAATTACATAACGTTTGGTGAGCCATCGCACACAAATGAGCGAACGAACATTTTATACGTTCCTTTTTGTTCGTTGAAGTGTCGTTTAGATAATATAAAGTCTTGGTTGGCATAAGTTACGAATCAATTCGTGGAGGTTAATTGTTAATAGAAAGCTCTCATTCGCATCTTGCTGTGACTTGAGTATAATTGTGCTCCTTTTATTTTTAATTGATGCTTATTATGATCGGCTATCTCGCATTTTTAATTCCAGCACTGCTTGGTGCGCAATGTATTCTTACGTTAGTACTCACTAAAGGGGAGATTTGCCCTGGCCAACGAGGTCGAGTGCATAAAATGCTGCCAGTACTGCTTATTGGTTGGTTATTGGCTGCTATTAGCCAAGCATGGGCTGTATTGCCTTTATTGAGTTTGTTATTCTTTACTGTCAAAGTGAAAACCAGTAAAACGCGAGATTCAGGACCGTTAAAGGTACTTTATGGATCTAATTTACTAGGTTTTATTAGTTGGATTTTTCTATTTCCTATAATGGATATGCCGGAAGTATTGCTAAGTTTAGTGGCGATGGCTTTATATGGTAGTTTACTGGCTCATGTTTTATTGACGTTCTCACGTACACGTTTACAGGCTTTTCACCGTATATTGCCATTTGTTGGTTTTATCAGTGCGATAGTGTCGGTATTACTCTTAGTTTGGAAAATTATCTTCATGGGTGAGGCAGCAACAGCCCCTTATACTGTTGAAATTGTTGTTGCATTATTGTGTTTAGTTGTAGCAATGCTGGTGTGGTCAGGACATATTTTATTACATAAAACTATCAATAAATGGCAGTTATTAGTGGCGGCTGCGCTACTTACATTTTCTGCGGTAATGCAATTAACGTTATTTTAATACTAAATATTTATCAGTGTTATGAGCCTTTATCTTGGTTGAGATAAGGGCTTTTTTTTATCTGTTATTGATGGAAAGGAGAAACAGTAATAAGTCGTCTATGCTTAATAAAACAAAGGTTGGCTGTGATCATTAAGCAGTAAGGGGGAATAATGGAAATCAATAATTTACTTGGTATGGATACCCATATTGTGATTGGTATCGTTAATGAGCGTTTACGATTAGAGTGTCATTCAATGGCAGAATTAGCATCTCGTTATGAATTAAGTGAGACCAAGCTTTCTGAAAAACTGGCTCAACAAGGTTATCACTACGATCCGTTGAATAATCAGTTTAAGTAAATAGCGATAGCATTATACAAGGTGTTAAACAGTTTTAATGCCTTGTTAGTAGTTCATAATCTATGAATAATAAAAAAGCCGTTTACACAGCTTTCTTTGTTATCGAAAGTGTGTAAACGGCTCTATTTTTATTTAGAGGCGATTATTTCGCTGTTGTTGCAGCAACATCACGAGTAAATGTTAATGTATGCTTTGCGTTAGTCATCGTCATGGTATCACCTGAAATGCTAACTTTGTTCCAATCAGAAAGTGATTGAGTAAATGTTTGTTCAACCCCCATTTCACTATCTGGGCATAGCATCATTGTCATTCCCATTTTTTCAATGCGGAATTGACCGTCTTTTACTTCAGCTTGACCAAAGTAGCGGTTACAACCTGAGTGACCATTAGCAGCAAGATCTGCAGCTAGTGTTAGAGTGGGTGCTTGAGCCGTTTCTGGTTGAGTAAGATCTTGATTATCAATCTGCACTAAAGACCAGTTACCATTAGCAAGATCATTGCTTGTTATTGGTTGTGGCGCTTTGGTTATAGTTGTTGTAGAGCATGCGGCTAACATCATAGGGAGTACCAGTGCAGCTAATAGACGCTTTTTCATTATAGTTATTCCTGAACAGTAATGTGTATGAGTGAGCAAAAGTGTAAACATAAAAGAAAGTTTGCTTAACTAAATAATGGACACTTATTTTTAAAGCATGTTCATTAATGCTCATGCTAATTGTGGGAATATTGAATAAAAATTTATGTTAGTTCAATACTTGCTCGCCATTATTATACCCATTTTCTTACTTAATGATGTCGATTTATTTGTTACTAAAGGTATATTTGTGACTTATCTAAAAAACAGATAAGTAAATAAAAATATTTTTACGAATGATCAGTAAAAGAAAAGGGCTAGTGAGTACGAGCCCTTTTTATAAATGATGTATTGCTAGTTATTATGCCGTTTTTGATTCAATGGCTTTTTTAACCATGTGCAAATGTACATCTTGCTGTGGGAATGGAATCGAAATACCTTCACGATCAAAGCGAATTTTTACTTCGCGAGTGATGTCCCAATATACATCCCAATAATCGTCTGTTTTAACCCAAGGGCGAACAATGAAATCTACTGATGATGAATTTAATGTATGTAGCTTGATAGTTGGTTCTGGGCTACGCAAAACAGAAGGATGAGATTCAACAATTTCTTGCAAAACACGTTCTGTTTTTTCAATATCATCGCTATAACCGATGCCGAAAATCATATCGATACGGCGTACTTTTTCATGAGTCACGTTCTTAATAATATCGCCCCAAATTTTGCTGTTTGGTACGATAATAATTTCGTTACTGAATGTTTTGATCGTGGTATTTACTAAACTCATATGGCTTACTTTACCGGTGATACTACCTGCTTCTACTAAATCACCCACATCAAACGGACGGTAAATTAATAGCATCATTCCCGATGCAAAATTAGATAATGTATCTTGTAATGCGAAACCAACGATAATACCTGCAACACCAAAACCAGTAAGGATCGGTGCAAGGTTTAAACCTACTTGTGATAGTGCGATTAAAATGCCAATCGCAAACACAATTTTGCCTGACATTGAGATAAAGAATTCTTTCATAAGCATCGACATTTTCAAGTTCTTTGTCGATACTGCACGCGTTACCATTTTACGAACAATATTCTTTAATGTTTTGAATAAAAAGATAATAAAAATAAAGATAATAACTTTAAATATCATCTGTGGTAAATTTTCAAACAACCACGAACTAAAATCAGTAGTCCATGATGTAACGATTGACCACATAACTTTACTATTTAGTAAGTCATCAGTAACATTACCCGTTTGTTCAAATAGTAACCGTTTATATTCAGCCGTATCCAGTCCCATGTTGTCAGCAAGTTTGACTAAATCGGTTAAGTTTTTAGTATCACTATCGACTTGGCGTTGGGATAGAATTTGGGTAACTTGTAATGTTTTTAACTCATCACCAGTGGCTGATTTTATTTGTTTCTCGTTTAACTCTAGTGTTTGGCTTCCAAAAATTAATGATGTAGACATGAAATCGAGACGATGTTCAATATTATTTTTAAGTGCCTTAACCGAATTAGGTTGTGGTTTACCTAAGCGCGCCATCCATTGGTAATTTTCCCATTCATCATTAAGAACAAGAATAATAAAATCACGGCTTTCAGTGAGGGCTTTTAACGCCACTAATTTATCAGTGTCTTTTGCGGTATCGAGATCTTTTTGATCACGTTCAACTTTAGTTTGTAGAAACTTTTCAGCATCGGCTGCAAACTTTATTTGTTGCTCTACTTGTTGAACTAAAAGTTTTTTATCTGCTTGTTTATCATCAATTAAATTGGTTAGTGTTTTTCTTAACTCTTTGTTTTTATTTAACAATTGTAAGCGTACTACATCAAGTGATGAACCTGTTGTTGATGCCGCTTCTTTTGCTAACGTCATTAATTCAATATTGAGTTTTTGAAGTTGTTGATATTCCAAATTTATCGGCTGTGGTTGTGTATTTGCAAAACTTAACGTAGAAACAAAGAGAAGCATTAGTACCAGTAAGCGCATGTCGCGATAAACTCCTGCTGGTGATATTAAAAATATGACGTTATCAGTAATTGATAACAGCTATTTATTGTCGTTCGACAAATATGAGCAGATTATAGCTAAATCAACGCTTACGGCTATAGATAATCAATGTTATATAGAAAAATAATCTTAAGAAATATGGGTGCGTTACGATTATGAAGATTTAAGGGGTTTTCATGGAAGGTCTTGCTGACTTAAAAAATGGCATTGAGTGAAAGTCCACGTCCAATCAGGGATCCAAGATTCTTGTGTTAGGGCAATAATAATATTGTGTTGTGTATAAGAGGCCATGACTTGTCGTAATAGCGGGTAGCTAGATCTATCGACTATAAGAATATTACAGTCACTATTAAGGATCTGCTTGAGCAATTGGTCAGGATTTGCTTCTTTTATTAATTGATATGTCTTAATGTTCAAATGACAAAACTGTTCAATAAATAAGTTTTGCACAGGCGAATTATTGATCAATAACGCGACTGATTTGATCGGGATATTGGTCGATGTTAGTACGTTTATCCACGATGTTACTTGTTTTATGGGTAGCTTATAGCACATTCTTACACCTTATAATATACATCACTCTTGAGTGATTGGTCTGCATAGATAAGATTAGCTTATAATTTTTAAAGTACTGTCATTATAGGGTTAATTTCACATTGAAGTGATAATAATTGTAAGTCTGTGCTATTGCATCATTATGCTTGAGTTGCACGTTCATTAAGATTATCACGTACAATTTGACTGTTCTGTTGCGCATAAAAGCGCACTTGGAACTGGGTATCTTCAGTTAAAAATTCCACTTTATGCCAATATTGTGGTGGACTAATCGCCATATCTCCGGCATTGACAACAATTTCTTGCTCAATATCGCCACGTTGATCTTTAAAACCATAAAATTTTAATTGGCCTTGTAAAACACAGATTTTTCCATAGACACCAGCACGGGTATTATGAAGGTGCAGAAACATTTTGGGGATATTTTCAGGGGTAAAAATAGGTGTAGATTTATAATTAACATAATCACTTGGAATAATAGGCATGAGAATCTCCTTTGATTAACGATAGTGATGCCATAAAACATGACTATAAAATACATCTTTAATATTAAGGTTGCAATGGCTTTATTATTATTGTTGTGGTGATCATTTTTATACAATGGGTTCAGTTTTAAATTAAAAAAGCCCCTTCATAAAAAGAAGAGGCAAGTTGTACCATCGCTATTATTATCCATTACATAGTGCGTTAACCAAAATCACCATTTACATAACCACGAGTACGGTCGTCTGCTGGATTATTAAAGAGATTTTGTGTTTCATCATGTTCAACTAATTCACCCATTAAGAAAAATGCGGTACGATCTGATATACGACGTGCTTGCTGCATTGAGTGGGTAACAATCACAATTGTGAATTCTTTCTTTAGGGTTTCCATTAAATCTTCAATTTTTTTGGTTGCGATAGGATCAAGCGCTGATGTCGGTTCGTCCATTAATATTACTTCAGGCTTCATTGCAATAGTACGCGCAATACATAATCGCTGTTGCTGACCGCCAGAGAGGCCAAATGCATGTGATTTTAAGCGATCTTTTACTTCATCCCATAAGGCAGCACCACGCAATGATTGTTCAACGATGGTGTCTAAAGTTTTTTTATCTTTGATGCCTTGTGCGCGTAAACCATAAGCAACATTTTCATAAATACTCATCGGAAATGGATTGGGTTTTTGAAATACCATGCCGACCTTAATACGTAACTGAGCAACGTCGATATTGCCATAGACATTTTCATTATCAATAGTCAGTAAGCCTTTAATCGACACACCTTCAATTAAGTCGTTCATACGGTTGAGACAACGTAATAAGGTTGATTTTCCACAGCCAGAAGGCCCAATAAGTGCGGTAACTTGGCGATTAGGAATAGGTAAATTGATTTTTTTCAGTGCTTGGTTTTGACCATAGAAAAGATCAAGATTTTCAATATTAAATTTGTTCATGTTCATATCCTCAGAATTTAGTAAGTCGCAGTGTTAAAACGGCTAGCGATAAGCTTGGTAATCAGGTTGATAACAAGAACAACAATAATGAGTACGGTAGCGGTACCATAAGCTTGGTTCCATTCATGTACGGTGTAGAGCTCTTGCGTTAGCTTGTACAGGTGAACAGTAAGCGTACGTCCTGAGTCAAACACACTTTCAGGGATACGCGCTACCATGCCTGCTGTCATAAATACCGGTGCTGATTCACCAATAACACGACCGACGCTGAGGATAATAGCGGTTACAATTCCTGGCATTGCACTAGGAAGAATAAGTCGCCAAATAGTATAAATTTTAGAGGCACCCAAACCGTATGAGCCTTCACGGTAAGTTTGTGGTACAGCCATTAATGCTTCTTCAGTGGTACGAATAATCACTGGGAGAATTAAGATACTTAATGTTAATGCTCCTGATAAAATGGAATAACCAAATCTAAGAATAACCACAAAAAAGGTCATACCAAAAAGGCCATAAATAATAGAGGGAATACCGGCTAAAGATTCAGTACAAAAACGAATGACTTTAACTAAACGGCTCCCCACTTTGGCATATTCAGTAAGATAAATGGCTGTCATGATTCCTAATGGAGCCGCTACCGAAATAGAGGCAATGACCATATATAGTGTTGAAATGATCATCGGCCAAATACCGGATTCTTTACCTATAGTGGTGTAGTTAGAGCTAATGAAAGACCAATCAACATGAGCGAGGCCATTGCTAAGAATGTACCACATTACCCATAATAAAAAGCCAACAGTAATGCTTGCCGATAACCAGATGATGGCGAGCGACAGACGATCTTTTAGTTTTTGGGCTGCAGGATTAGCATTTTCTAATCGGCAGTGTTGAGATGATAATGAGTGATTATTAGTCATTAGAAATTACCTTGCTCGCTCACGGTTAAGATAAAGGAGGGCACCGTTTAGCGTCATAATAAATACCAGTAATACAATACCTGTTGCGTATAATGCGCTAGCGTGAATTCCTGTTGCGTAAGACATCTCAATGGCAATATTTGCTGTTAACGTTCGTGCAGATTCAAGTAACCCCTCAGGCATAGCAGGGGAATTACCCATTACCATAATAATGGCCATGGTTTCACCAAGTGCACGCGCTACGCCTAAAATAACACCTGTCATAATGCCAGAACGTGCTGCTGGGACGATCAGTTTAAAAATAGTAAACATTGATGAAGCCCCTAGTGCTAAAGAGCCTTCTTTATAAGCACGAGGTACTGCACGAATTGAGGTTTCAGAAATCGTAATCACAGTTGGAAGGATCATCACTGCAAGTACAATAATTCCCGCTAAGATGGTGTTACCCGCTGGCACGTTAAATATTTCTTGAATCAGCGGTACAATAATAACCAGTCCAAAAAAGCCATACACAACAGAGGGGATACCCGCTAAAAGCTCAATCATTGGGCGAATAAAGTTAGCGAGTGATCTTGGGGCGACTTCAGCAATAAAAATTGCGGTTAATACGCCAATAGGCACGCCAATCATCACTGCTCCAGCCGTTGAGACTAATGAAGCAACAATCATCGGTGCGATACCATAGAGAGCTGGAGGTAACCAATCCGTACCAAAGATAATGCCAGTAACGCCTGAATAGGCAAAAGCCGCATAGCCTTCACGGAAAATAAAATAGCCAATGGTTACGAGGGATAAAATACCGATAGCTGCGCTGAGCATAAATAGGTATTTAAAGAACAATTCTCGCCAGTCAATACGTTTCTTCGACTTTAGCAACGGTGTATCCTTGATCGATTTTTCAATATTTGCGATGGTCATAATCTACACTCCAGAAACAAGACCAATAATTGTCTATTTCTGAGAAGTCAAAAACGCTCAACTCAAATGTTGAGCGTTAAAAAAAATTAGTTAACTGAGATAAAGCCTTTATCTGCAACAATCTTTTGTGCTGCTGGCGATTGTGTCCATGTAAGGAATTGTAATGCTTCAGCTGATGGACGACCTTCTTTATAAACCACAATGAATGGGCGTTGAACGCTATAATCACCGGCTTTAATTGAAGCAACCGATGGTTTATGGCCATCAATGGTAAGTGCTTTTACTGTGTTATCAACTGAACCTAGTGAAATGTAACCGATAGCAAAAGGATTATTCGCAACCGTTGTTTTTAGCTGACCATTGCCACTTGCCACTTGTGCTTTTTGTGAAATGGCAGAGACTTTGATTCCGTTAATTTTTTTCTTTAGTGACATAATGTCTTCAAATGCACCACGGGTACCTGATGCTGTATCGCGAGTTGCGACAACGATAGGTTTATCTTCACCACCCACTTGTTTCCAGTTAGTGACATTGCCTTTGTAGATCTCAGTGATTTGTTCTTTGGTTAGATCGGTGACCGAGTTACTGTTATTCACCACCACGGCAATACCGTCTCGTGCAATAACAACTTCTTTAAGTTGTGGTGATTCTTCTGATTTTTTCAAGCTACGTGATGACATGCCAAGATCTGCCGAGCCATCGTGAGCAACACGAATACCCGCTGATGATCCTGGTCCTTGAACTTCTACCGTAACATCGTTAGATTTTGCATAAGTCTCACCCAAAACTTCCATGAGGGGAGAAACAGAGCTAGAACCTACAACAGAGATAGTCTCGCCAGCAAACACTGCAGAACTCGTTATAAGTGAACTTGCAACAACAACTGCGCCGATAATCTTTGTTTTCATTTTCCTAATCCTTTCTTGTTGGGCAAAATGCCAATAGGTTTGAATGAACATGACAAAGAGTAGGAAAGTTATGTGACAGTAATGTTTCAGAAGTTTGAACACTCGATGAATGTTGTAATAAAATACGATGAGGTATGTAGCGATGTACGCTGCTATTACGTGTTATTTTCTATGTATAACAAGTAGGAATTAATATTCAGTTAATAAAGGGCTGACATATACTATCCATGACAACAGAATTACGGATTAAATGAATCTTCCCGTATAGGTGTTATTAGATTTTTTATTTAAAGATAAAGGTTGTAGATGTTAAAAAAAGCACAGCAAATGATTGTTTTTAATGCACTTACTAAACAACAAAGCTTTACTAAAGCAGCACAGTTACTTGATATATCTCGCACTCAAGTGAGTAAACTTATCCAGCAACTAGAACAACGACTTGGAGTACAATTAGTACAACGAACAACGCGCTCTTTTGCATTAACAGAGGCGGGACGTTTGTTTGCTAAGCATTGTGAAAAAGTAGTAGAAGAAATCAATGAAGCTGAAAGTGAATTATTAGGAAATGAAGACAATTCCCAAGGTTTATTACGCGTAGGTATTGCGCAGTCTTTCGCATCTAACCACGTAGCACCCTATATTAATGAGTTCCATGAACAACATCCATTATTAAACTTAGAGTTGAGTTTATTTGATCATCGTGTTGATTTAATTGCAGAGCAGCTCGATCTTTGGATTGGGTTTATGGATTCTCCACCAGAAGGGTTTGTGGCGCGGCATTTGAGTAATTGTGACTTTGTATTGGTGGCAAGTCCTGAATATTTAGCGACTCACGGTGTGCCTTATCATCCAAGTGACTTAATTGAGCATAATTGCATTATTTATTTTAGTCGTGAGCGTAAAGATAATGTCTGGAGCTTTAGTCAACAAAGCGATAATCAGGATATTAAAGTGACGGGGAATTACCGTGTTGACTCTGCTGATGCTATTCGAGATGCGACAATTGCAGGTAATGGGGTTGGGTACTTAGCAACCTATTTGTTAACTGATGAAATTCGCCAAGGTAAGTTGATTCGGTTGATGCCAGATTGGCAATTAACCCAGCATATGCCTTTATATGCTGTTTATCCAAGGCATAAATTTTTACCGAATAAAGTAAATCTATTCATTGAATTTATTCGACGCCATATCGATGTGGGTAATATTTTGTGTAAATGGTAATGATGTAAAAAACAGCGATTACGCGCAAACGGTTGGCTAAAACTCACCTTTGAATGTTTCAAATTGTAAACATTGAGGGTAATAGTATCCCTCACAGGAACTAATCTAATGAATTTCGTTTGCTTAGCTTAAAAACAATGCAATTCAGCTGTGTTTTGTTAATTTACTGTTGCTTGTAATAACAATTTGATCCTTGTCACACTTTTTTTTATGAATACACTCTTTCCGCAATCGTTTACTACACCAAACATTGGGGAATGACTTTGCATTATCTCGTCGGCCTACTCGGTATAATTACTATTTTTACAGTTGGTTTTTTATTTTCTGAAAACCGCTCAGCAGTGAACTGGCGCAGTGTACTCGGTGCTTTTTGCATCCAAGTTGTCTTTGCAGCTTTTATTCTTTATGTACCCATTGGTCGAGTGGTACTAAACAGTGTGTCTGGCGCAGTTTCTGGCGTGATTGATTATGGCCATGAAGGGACATCTTTCTTATTTGGTCAACTAGCCCAATTTAAATTAGGCTTTATTTTTGCGGTTAATGTCTTACCTTCTATTGTCTTCTTTTCAGCATTAATTTCCGTATTATATTACGTGGGCATCATGAAATGGGTGATTCGCGGTATTGGTGGCTTATTACAACGTTTATTGGGCACGACGCGTACTGAATCAATGTCTGCAACAGCAAATATCTTTGTTGGCTCTGTAGAAGCACCATTGGTTGTTCGTCCATTCCTTGCTCGAATGACACGATCTGAATTATTTGCCGTAATGGTGGGCGGATTAGCCTCTGTTGCTGGTGGTACTATGGTTGGTTATGCTGGGCTTGGCGTACAGCTAAAGTACCTTATTGCGGCAAGTTTTATGTCTGCTCCTGCTGGATTAATGATGGCGAAACTGATCGTGCCACAAACTGAAGGTGTACACAGCATGGAAGAAGAAGATGACGGTGAAGAAGATGAACCCGTTAACTTAGTCGATGCAGCTTCTCGTGGTGCTTTGAGTGGTTTACAGATTGCAATGGCTGTGGGTGCAAGTTTATTGGCTGTTATCAGCTTAATTGCCATGGTGAATGGTGGTCTTGGTCATATTGGTCACTGGGTTGGTATTGATGATCTAAGTTTAAATCTGATTTTTGGTTACCTGTTTGCACCTGTTGCTTGGTTAATTGGGGTACCTTGGTCAGAAGCGACAACGGCAGCTAGCCTTATTGGTACTAAAATTGCTGTTAATGAGTTTATTGCCTTTGCTGAGCTAATGAAACCAGAAACGATTGCTAAACTGAGTGAGCATTCTCAAGCGATAGTTACTTTTGCATTATGTGGGTTTGCTAACTTAACCTCTATTGCGATGTTAATGGGTGGGTTAGGCGGCATCGTACCGAAACGTCGCCCTGAAATCGCTCGTTTAGGTATGAAGGCTATTTTTGCCGCAACCTTAGCAAATTTAATGAGTGCAACGTTAGCAGGTTTATTTCTTCCTCTTTAAGAGTAATATATTCACGCTAAGCAATTAAAATAAACAGAGAGCCTAGCTCTCTGTTTTTGCATCTAATAAAAGCACCAATAATGGGAGAAGATCAATGAAATCGGAAAGCGATAAGCTCATTGCTAAGCATGAACAATTAATTCATAGTGATGGTTTAACCGTGTCTTCTCATACTCAACGGGATGATGGTGAATGGATACAGCATTCGTTGATGATAGACGGTTATAATGTGCCTTTTAAATTTAAGCGTAAGTCAAAATATAAAACGCTGACTGGTGCAAAAGTCAATATGACTTATTACGCTGACATCATTGTTGTTGCTGGCTTAGAATTTGAAATAATGAAAGTTGTTCGCATTAAGCGTTATTAATATTAACAAGGAAAAAGAATGAATTGGTATTTTTTAGTTCTTAGTAAATATGCTCAATTTCAAGGGCGTTCCCGCAGAAAAGAATTTTGGTTTTTTACCTTAATTAACGCATTGATAAGTATGGCATGCAGTCTCGTTGATACAACATTACAGCTACCAACCTTGATGGAAGGCTATGGGGTGTTAGCCGCGTTATATGCAGTTTTTGCCTTTATTCCGACAGTAGCTGTTACTGTTCGTCGTTTGCATGATCAAGATCGTACCGGCTGGTGGGCGTTAATTATGTTAATCCCAATTGTTGGTATTTTGGTTCTGCTTTATTTTATGGTGCAAAACAGTGCCGAAGGCAGTAACCGTTTTGGTAGTAATCCAAAACAGAATGATAATTCAACACTAAGCGTCTAAATTCGTTGATATCTTAATTAAATGAACATGACCCAGTCTTCGGATTGGGTTTTTTTGTTGAATAGAAACAGAAATAGAATCATTCATTCCATTCCTGAACAATGTGCTTTAGTATGATGCTATTAGCTGACCACACTGTTTTGACCGAAACAGCGATTATATTCTGACCGAATATGGCTAATAAACTGAGTTTCATCGTTTAGGAGTACGATAATGACGCAATACCACCAATATGAACCCCCCTTATCATCGATATCGCATATGTCTTCTTTTAATGCGGTATGTACTGTAATGGCCTTTTTTTCTGCCTCTTATTTTAGTTTCCGATTTAGTAACGGTTCTCTGTAACCGCACTTGTTATTGATTAAAAATCACAGGTTATGACTCATGTATCTGATTATAGATATATGGATTGCTATATCTAACAATAAGAAAAGAGAAAAATATGAATACTAAATTATTAGGAAGTTCGCTGATTATTGCGGGCACAGCGCTAGGTGCTGGTATGCTTGCTATACCGATGGTATTAGCACAGTTTGGTTTGTTATCTGGTTCCTTATTAATGTTACTTATATGGAGTGGCACGACTTACGCTGCTTTATTATTATTAGAAGCCAGTATTAAAGTGGGTGGTGGCTTAGGGATGAACACTATTGCTCGAAAAACATTGGGTAAAGGTGGTCAATTAGTCACTAATGGATTGTTGTATGCATTATTAGTTTGTTTATTAATGGCTTACATTATTGGCGCTGGTGATTTAGTTCAAAAGTTAGCGACTGGTTTTGGTTTTGATCTGTCAATGCTACAAAGCCAGATCACTTTTACTGTACTTGCTGGTTTTATTGTTGCCGCAGGAACTGGCGTCGTTGATAAGCTGAATCGTGTTTTATTTTTAATCATGGTTGCAGTATTAATCATTACCTTATGCGCTTTGATTCCCGGTATGAGTTTTAATCATTTTTTTGAAGCGAGTAATAATAGTAATATTGATTTAATTAAGACCAGTGCAGTATTGTTCACCAGTTTTGGTTTCTTTCCCGTTATACCGTCATTAGTGTCATACAATGATAAAGCAAGCCATAAGCAATTAAGAAATATGGTGTTACTAGGATCATTGATTCCTTTAAGTTGCTATTTACTGTGGTTATATGCGGTTGTTGGTAGTTTATCAGCAGAACAACTGGTTAAATTTGATAATGTTTCGGTATTAATTGATGCATTAAGCACGCGATTCTCTGGTATACATATCATTTTATCGGTATTTACTGGCTTAGCCTTACTAACTTCATTTTTAGGTGTGGCAATGTCATTGTTTGATCAGAATGTGGATCTATTCAGACAGAATCGTGCTGTAACCTATGTTTTGACGTTTATTTTGCCGTTACTTGGCGCGATCTTTGCCGCGAATCAATTTTTAGCTGTCTTAAATTATGCAGGGCTGATTCTTGTTTTTATCGCTGTCTTCATACCGATGTTGATGATTCACAATATTCGCCAAGCGACACCAGTAGAGCAAAGCTCTGACTACCAAGTTGCTGGTGGTTCACTGGCAATGTTGATGAGTTTACTCTTTGGTTGTTTTTTAATTGGCGCTCAACTGATTTAGTGAGTGAGCAACAGACATGAAACGCTCATGATGTTATAAATGGGCGTTTTTTATCTTTAAAATAAAAATTGGAGATATGAGGAGAGTAGGGTAATAGATTGACCGATCTGAAATACCCTTTAAAGCACTTTATATGACCAGTATAAAGTTAAATCACTAATTTATATGAACCGCTTGGAGTACGATGTAATATCGTAAACGATGATAGAATTAGCTGCTGCAATCATACAAAGTTTCAGTAATGAGGGCTATCATCAAGACGTTTTTAGCAACGTGGATTTTTTGCTAAAAGTGTAAAGATTAAATTACACAATCTATGTTTGGGATCTAATCTTACTGTTTTTTTATTAGGTGAGTGATTAGGGTTGTTTTATTTTCTAATAAATTAGAATGGTTGCAGGTAGTTGTAGATGTTATGGGATAAAGCTTTAACAGTTGCTAACGATGCGAAAGAAGCACAAGTATTGCTGCCTATTGCGACCACAAGCTTAGTTTTTTCTGAGCAGGGAGTCGATCTTTTTATTAAGATCATGAATGACAATCTTACTAAAAAAATACAACAAGGACAGACGAAAAATAATCCATTTCTGCCGTATGAAGAGCAAATGTTTGTCTGTAATGTCGGGAATGAGCATGTGTGCTTATTAAATAAATATCCAATAGGAGAACCACATTTACTCATTTGCAGTAAGGCATTTATTAGCCAATCATCTTTACTCGATCTTTATGATTTTTCTGCTTGGATTCAAGGAGTAACATATCCCAATGTACTGGGTTTTTTTAACTCAGCATCAGAAGCCGGTGCTAGTCAGCGCCATCGGCACATGCAGTTAATGAAAACCGTAGTGCCATTAGAAGATATGATTCTGTCTGGTAAGTTACCGTTTAGGCATAAATTATTTACTTTTGATCGCATTAACAGTGAAAAAGCGTATTTTTGCTATCTAGCTGCAATGCATGATTTAGGACTAACGCCCAATAACGCGACTATGAATATTAATGAGTCGATTGAATGCTTACCTTATAATATTCTATTAACTCAGCATTGGATGTTGGTGATCCCTCGATTAACTAATCATATTGGTGATATCTTTGCTAATGCCCTTAACTACTCAGGCTATTTTTTAGTTAAAGATCAGCAGCAATATGACTGGTTAACTGATTATGGTTGTTTACGGTTATTAACAGAATGCGTCTCACCATGAAGGTTATCTAGGGAGTATGAATACTCCCTTTTTTTATGGTTTAGGCATTTTTACCACAGTTAAGAAACGTTTTGGATAGCCGCTCTGGTAATAACTCGTTTCACTTACACCAAAGTGCTTTTTAGATGATGAGCTATGAATAAATTTAATCGAGCCTGGTTTTACTTCCGTAATAATTCCAGCATGACCCGGTTTTCTTATTTTTGCATTTGTACCAGTAAAAACAATAAGATCGCCAACCTGCGCTTTCTTCAATGGTATTGATTTATTGAAGAGTTGTGGGTATGCGGCCGTAGTTCTTGGGATAGAAATGTGAGAGTGTTTATACACATATTGAATAAATCCAGAGCAGTCAAATCCTCTTGGTGTGGCTCCACCCCAAACATAACGTGTCCCAAGATATTTTCTTGCGAAATTAATCATTTTTTTTTGTTCTATTGTTACAATAGATTTTGATTTGCTAGTGTTTTTGTTGGGTAATGTATTGATTTCTTTTGTTATTTTAGGTTCTGCGCTCGCATTGGACTCACAAGCGATAATAAGTAATAATGATAAAGGTAATATGATTTTTAAATATTTATTCATGGTGATTATTATTTCTATCCTTTAAAATTGATGTGTGAACAGTTCTATAATAACAATTTGCTTGTAGCTTACAATAGATTATAAACATTATTATTATTGATTAATATCAAATTAGATTTTAGAGTTAGGTATAATCTATATTCATTATTGACGTGTATTGATTTATAATTATTTAGTATAGCTATTAGTTGAATGAGAGCTGTTTACTATGTATTTTTATATGCCACATTAAAATATTACAAGATGTATTTAGGTATGATTAAAATAATATTTAATAATTTATTAAACACTGTTCATTTCTCTTTTTTGTTATTAATACTATTATTTTCAAAAACAGTATTAGCAACACCGACCTTAACCATTTGGTCTTCACATCAAAATCGTGATTTTTTAACAGTAATAACTGATAAATATAAAAAAAATCATGATGTTAATATTTCAATCATACAACTTGATCCATCAGAGATAAAAGCAGAAATTTTATTAAGTGCCCGAGATGGAGGGTTACCTGATCTTATCGTTATCCCTTCAGATTTTTTAGGCTTACATAAAATGATGAATTTATCAATGATTCCCCGTGATTGGTATATAGAAAAACTGAGCCCAAGAGTGAAGGCTACAGTGAAATCAAATGGTAAATATTGGGGAGTTCCTCTTATTCAGGGTAATTTTTTACTTTTATATTACAATAAAAAATATGTGACAAAGCCGATAACAGATTTTAAAGATATTATTTTAGACAAAAAACAATTTCTAGATAAAAAAATCAGACCTATAGGATGGAATTATAATGACATGTATTATTTTATTCCCTTTTTGTCTGCATTTAATGGTTGGCCTACCGTTGATAGGCAAATTGAACTGAATACACCAGCAATGGTTGAAGCGCTAAAATATTATCATTCGTTAGCTGAGCAAGGCATAGTTGATCGTAGCTGTGATTACCGTTGTTCTCAGTTGGATTTTATTAAAGGTAAAAGTGCATATTCTATTAATGGCGATTGGGCATACCATGATTTAAAAGCGATGCTTGGAGATAATCTAGGCGTGGCTGTATTGCCTAAAGTTGATGGTAAAACAATGCATCCTATGTCGAGCACATTTGTCTTGGCTGTTCCTAGTCAGTCACAGTATTCAAAAGATAAACAGGAATTAATTAAAGATTTTTCTAAGTTTGTTCAACAGCCAACTAACCAACAAGCAGTATATGAAAAAACAAAACTATTACCTATATCAATGAATTATTATAGGAAACTTAGACTGAAGGCGACAGGAGATAGCTTGGTTATGTTTCATCAAATGGCATTAACAAAACTCATGCCATCAACGTTGAATATGGCTATTTCATGGCAGGCTATCGCGATAGGTTTTCAGCATTATCAAGCCGGTGCGAAAGCAAAATATGCAGCTGTATATATGCAAAAAATGGCAATGAAGCAGAATCAACAATTGGATAATAATTGATGAAGTTACGCTTAAAATCATCATTAGCATTATTAATGTTAATTATTGCTGTAGTACCTGCTGCAATTGTTGGTGGGCTCCTTTTAAAACAACAATCCGATGTGGAAGCGAATTACCGTATTGGTATGTTAGATCGACTATCGAATACAATAAAACAAGAATTTGATTATCGTTTTTCTTTATTATCGACAAGCTTAGATGTGTTATCACGAGATAGACTATTTGTGCAGGCGATTGATAATTTTTTCCTAGCGGGTCATGTAAACTCTTCGTTAGGCACGCTAGTTAAAAATACACCATTAATTCAGGCTGCTTACTTAGTTGATGATCAATGGTCTGAAGTTGAAAGTTTTAATGGAATTCCTGGTTTATCTTCTTTTTTAAAATTAAAAGATCTCCTTACGTATGGTTTATCAACTAGTAATAGTGAAGGCCGTCGCCAATGGGTGTTTTATTATAATGATGAAGATTTGATGCAGTTAAAATTTAATCCAACACGTCGAGGGATTGTGATTGGGGTACCTATTTTTCAATCAATGACTAATGGCTTAAAACGTATTCCTTTAGGGTATTTAATTGTGGTTGTCCCAATTGAGAATATTATTAAAGTATTACGGCCTTATTTAAAAGATGGCGAGCGGGTTGTGTTTCAAAATCATCGTTTAGATCTAATGCACCATGAAGGTAATATGAGTGATATTATTATTAGTCAAGGGAAAATAGATCAAAATACACCAACAATACAGAAAACAATCAATATAAAATTAGAAAATAAATATATATCAGAGCCAATCCAATACACAATGAAAGTTTATATGGATAAATACTTAGGTGAAAATCCTTATATAAACTCTTTGAAATATATTTCATTATTTGGGGTGGTTATTATTCTACTGTCACTTTTTAGTGCAGCCTTGACGTACCGTTGGATTGCTAGGCCATTAGGTGGATTAATGGATGTTGTTCGTTCTTATTCTCGCGGTGAATACAAGTATTCGAATAAACAATTACGCTTTGCTGAATTTATCATGGTTGAGCGGCTAATTCGTAATATGGCTACAACTATTCGAGCTCAAATGGCAGATTTAGCCACAACGAATAAAGAGCTAAATGCTGCCTATCTAGAAAAAGAACAAGCTAATTTACAATTAGTTAACTTCAATGATGAATTAGAACGAAAAGTTGAAGAGAAAACATTAGCACTAAGTTCATCGTTATTGCGTGAAGAGAATCGACGTTCGATGTTGCAATCATTATTATCATTTAGTCATGAGCTTCAATCCGGCGATATTATTGAAACGGTAATGACGCAAGTGGTTGCTTTATATCCAATGGCTGGCTGGGCAATGAAAAGTTATACTGATAATAAAGAGACATGGGTCTGCGAAAATATAGATCAATCTCGTTTAGAAGAGCCAGATATACAGCCTGAAAGTCATTATAGTGATTATTACTGTGTGCCGAATAATGGTAAATATTTACATTGTTTTAAGGTTAAAAATAGTCACAATGATATTGTTGGTATTATTGTGATGCAGTATATATGCTTAGAGCACGATGATTTTGAAGTTATTTCTTTATTTATTCGTCAATTAGCCACTGAATTAGAGGGTCGACTATTAAATGAAGAATTAGCGCGTATTGCGATTACTGATTCATTGACTGGGCTTGCTAACAGAAAAGCGTTTGATAAAGATTTAGAAGAGCACATACAATTATTTAACCGCTACCCCGATCGCCATTTTGGTTTATTCATGTTAGACGTTAATGGACTGAAACGAGCAAATGATCACTATGGTCATAGTATGGGTGATGCGTTATTAATTGAAACCAGTAAGCTATTAGTTGAAACCTGTCGATTGACAGATAAGGTTTATCGTCTTGGTGGTGATGAGTTTGCCATTATTTTAGAGGACGCTGATTGTGACAGCTGTGACATTTTATGGCGTCGATTAGAAACAGTACGCGATCAAATTAACTATGCCAGTTTACCAAATGGAAAACAGGTTGAAATACATTTTGCTGTTGGGTATGCCAGTACTGATCAATACTCAGCAGAGCAGATTTGTTTAGTTGCAGATAAAGCAATGTATAAAGATAAACGTCATTTTTATGAACAAACAGGAATTGGACGATAATAAACATAACCACTGCGATAATATGGATTATTACAGTGGTTTTTATAAGTAAAATACTTATTTATGATTTGAGAAGTTATCACCCTTTGCCATGCGATCATATAAAATCACATTAACTGCTGCTGCCAGATTCATACAGCCTTTAGTTGGAACATAAATAGTTTCACGACAAAAGTCAGTAATTTCTTTTTTTAATGTACCGTCTTCAGGGCCAAAAATATAAAATGCACGTTTTGGATGTTTATATTCAGGTAGGGGCTTTGCATCATCAATTAAATCAACGGCAACAGGTACACAGCCGACAGGAATAATTACTTTTAGATCTTCAACACCAATTAATGGAATATCAAGCGCAACATTTTTGGTATCAGTACAAAACTGTGCAGCGTGATCATAACGAGTGCCAGTATAAAAGACAGAGTTGACACCATAACAACCCGCTGCTCGCATAACCGAACCGACGTTTTCAGGTGTTTTGGGGTTAAAAAGGCCTACGCAAGAGTAACCCTGACTTTTTTTGCTCATATGTACATCTACTTTAGAAATTGTGGCGGGATTGTATACCTAAAGACGATTTTTTTGCAGTAGGTATCATTATTAAGAAGATAACAAAACAGGAACTTAGGGTTCCTGCTTTTAAGTGACGTTTTATTTACCGCAACATTTTTTATATTTCTTACCACTGCCACATGAGCAAGGATCATTACGGTTAGGTGTTTTATCAAATACTGTTGTCGTAGGTTTGTTTAATGTTGCTGTAAATTCCGCAATATCTTCTTCAACGTCAGCATTAATTGTAAATGTTGCAAAGAGCTGCTGCTCTGCAAGTTGTACTTCTAATTCCTGTTGGCGCTCTTCAGTATTCACTATCAATGTGAGCGGATTGGTTTCCGTGCCAAGTTTAGTTTCGCGCTTCGTGTTGTAGCCAAAGCTTGTGTGCTTTGGTTTTTTTTCGATGCGACCTTTATAGAAAAATTTAGACATGGGATAACCTGTTTGCTATGAAATATTCGCGTATCATTCGTGAATGAGTACGCTTAATAACTAAAAAGCCACCAAAGTTAAGGTGGCTGAAATTGCGGGCATAATAACCGCCATTGTGTGCGTTATCAAGTATTGAGCCAGAGCTTTAGCCATAAAAGTCAGTCTAGATATGAATAAAAATAGGATCTGCGATGTTTTTTCATCAGTCTTTATTGAAGTAAACGATTGCATTGATCTTATCATCTCTTTTACACTTGAACGGTTTTAATCAAACTTAGCTGTAAAGCGGCAGTTATTAACATTTATTATAATAGACAAAAAAACCTATCAAATTAATAGGTTTTTTCGTCTATCACTGCTGATAATAATTGTTAATATACTCAGTATAGAAAGATAAATTGTCTGGTATGTTAGTGTATTAGCGATAAATACAATGATTAGATGTAACATATTGACTGATAAGATTATTAATGTATAACAAAAATTTTCAATTTTTATCACGAAAAATGCATAAAAAATTGAAAATTACGGCATAATAACGCCCGTTATACCAAGCA
>NZ_CAMRAN010000029.1 GCF_947039875.1 uncultured Photobacterium sp. | reverse complement strand
AGGTAGCTTAATCGCTGTCTGCTTTACTCTGCCGCGTAGCGGCTTCGTTCAACAACGACTTTAACAAGATGGCTACCTGTATCCCCGTTAGAAATATGCCATGTAATCAATCCTGTTTCAGCATCGATTAACATGTTTTGTGGCGCATTATCCAAACGGAATGAAAGCTCATCCCCATCTAAATCTATAGCGGAGACCGTGTAGCTATACAGAGTATCTATGGTGCTTTCTGTAATTGGCGTCGACGTGATTTCAGGAGCGTAATTAGACGGAGCATCTAATCTCACAACAAAAAACTGACTGTCAAACTCCTTTTTATCATCAGTCGCAATCACCTCGATTGGAAACTCACCAAAAGAAGAAGCGGTTATGTTGGTTGTAACCCAAGAAATCTCCCCGGTGATTGGATTGATCATCATACCATTGGGTGACTGCGTCAATGAATACGTAATCGGATCCTGATCAGGGTCAGTTGCCACAACAACATATTGATATTCATCGGGCCAAGTAACTTGAGTGACAGGTGTTGACTCAATAAAAGGACGTTCATTGAAGCTTACTAAGGTGGACAAATCTCCTTTAAAGAGCTCCCCGCCCAAATGCATAGATCCAACCCATTGGTTCGCTATCACTGTTCCCATCAAATCGCCATGTGGTGCGGTAATATTTGCATTCGGCGCCAAGACATGACCTTCAATTCTTATTCCTGCAAAGTTCAGCTTACTGGAATCAGGAAAGTTAAAAAGTACTCTTTCTCTATGAACAGCAAGAGATGACATACTTTTACTCTGTACACTATTAAATTTCGTGCTATCCCCAAGCATATTAATGATAATGGTCGCTTCTGGAGGAAGGCAGCTAAACTCAAAAGTATGAGCGAATTGAAATTGTACACCATCAATATTAAAGACTTGAACCGGAGAAACACAATCACCTTCGAGGTATAACCCACCCCACTGATATTTTGACTCGCCTGTTACTTCAGCTTCAGCAAGTTGCTTTGATACTTCTTGATAGTATTCTTTCGACGAAGAAATAGAGTTTTCAAGAGCTATGTTTTCAATACTAACACCAACAGGAAAGCCGGTAATAACTGAGCTACTTACTCCGCTAGCGTCACCCTCAATACGAATCTTCCCTTTATAAAGCCGACCTAATCTAAAGTTAGCATCCCCTTCAACAAGTAAGCCAAAATCACTATAGTCTTGGGGTAAGCCAGAACCAATAGAATATCCACCTATATCAAGATTCCCACCTACAGCCAATCCCCTCTGACTATTACCCGACCCAGAGTTAAAGTCGTTAAATATATATCCACTAAAGTTAGTAGCAGGCCAAAGCAAATCATCTTTTCCAGCGTTAGTTGAATGAGATGTTACAAAAACTAATAATAGTAAGAGGAAATTCATCATCCTCATTAAAAAACCTTCCTTAGTTATTTCATGTCTATGACTATAAAGTTTAATATTTCATGTAGAGTTACATTTTCCTACCTGCGAAATGGTACATTAATCAGTCAACTTAATTATTCACAACATCTATATTTATCTACCAACGCAGCACTAACCTTGAATGATAAAAATATAAATTACTTTGTAATGTGTAAGCGCACCATAAACTCAAAGTAATTTGAGCAAACCAAAAAGCTAGAAACTCGCAAACATTTTAAGCATCGCTGAATACGCCCAGAACAACTGCCTGACTTTTTAGAACATTTAAACGCATGCGCAAGAGTTCAAACTAAAATCAAATTACTCATTCTGTGGTAATTGAACATGATGACAAGCCCAAATGAAGCAACTACAACTCGTTGGGCTGATATTGACTTAGAAAATCGAGAGTGAGCAATTCCAGCTGAAAATATGAAGCGTGCTTATCACATGCCGATCAAAATGAAGTAAGAGCAAATTACTTATTTAGAACAGCGTAAAGAGATTATGAGCTGGTGGAGTACATATATAGAAGAAGCGGCACAAGGCAGCTTCTTCATAAATAAAGAATAGTTTTTCATATCAGCTTGGAGAATGAAGTACTCAACGACCAATAACCAATCGCCGATTAAATTGTTTTTTGTTCCACGAGTAATTTACTGAAGATGGTATTTGAGTGCTTTCACCAGTAAAATTTTGTAAAGATGAGGAGTCTATTTTAAATCTATATGTTCAAAAACATAACGTCTAGAACGTTTTATTTTTTAAGAAATACGATCTGCTGCTGTCATATAGTCTCTAATCTTAAAATGGTTTTAGTATGACGCTGATCGTAAATCGCACTGCGGCTTTATGTTATTTTAACGACATGATAAAAATCATATTATTGCATATCTAAAATTGGGATTAAAAACATAATTTACAGCTAACCTAAGTACTAATACCAAAGATGAAAAATACTTAACTTTATTTAGAATAAGACCCCATGAATAATATAAATACATCAAACATTCTAAACTGGTATCAGCAGAGACATCCTGATTGGCAATTAGATAATAACAATGATCCAATTGCTAACGAAACCAAAAGAGCGATTGATGATTATAAAACACAAATCCTAATACCTATTGAACAATATTTTGGACTAACTACTATTACCTATGGCTTCACATCTTTTGAGCTATATAAAAAAGTACAAAAATCATCCCCTCAACATACCGCACCAACTTTAGATCAACACACAAGTCATGAAGTGAATAGTCGAGGAAATCTTATCTGCAAACGTGGTGGTTTAGCTTGTGATTTTATCGTCGAGGGATTTGAAGAAAACATGGGCATCATTGCAAAATATATCGTACAGAACTTACCTTTTGATCGTATTTACTTCTATGGCAATAATAAACCACTTCATGTCAGCATTGGTCCAGACAATAGTCAATTTATTCAATACATGTTGCCATCACCAAAAACAGGCTTACGTTATCCAGGAAAAAGATATAATAAAGATAACTACTTAACTGCAGAATTTAAGGATGAAAGATGAATGCAACGCTATTTAAAGAGCTCATATCACAACTAAAAGTAGGCAAACAATTGCCTGATGCAGTATATCTTCATAAAGATGCCCTTATTGAAGCATCTGAATCATTACTGAATTTTATTCCGGCCGTTGCTCAAGCTGTTAAAGTTAACGAATGGGATCTTGTGAAGCTTTATAAGAAAGAATTTCGACTATCGCTGTTAAGTTACCCTACTTTTTATTCAGAATCTTACCCCGCCCTGCAACAAAGTGTAAATATCGATTTAGTTAAGCTTACACATAAGGTAACCGATTACAGTAACTCCGATAACCCACCGATTCTGCACCGCAAAGAAAACATGATCACACCGAATAACCCACACTTTGAACATTTTAAAAATATTACCCAAGAAGGCGAAAATGCAGGATTATACGAAAATACTCGTATTATTGGTTTCAAACGTTCTTGGCACAATATTATAGAAAGGCACGGTTATGAGTTAGTAGACGGGAGATTATTCAGATCCTCTGCTATTAATCCATCAACTGACGATCCAACTATAGATAGACATAAAACAGCGATTGTACGGCACGACCTTTCAGCACCGATGAAAACGTTAGTTAAGAATGGTTATTTAAACGGTGAATATTCTATTTTTGACTATGGTTGCGGTCGAGGCGATGATCTCAGAGAGCTTGAAGCGCATGGGCTAGATGCTATAGGCTGGGACCCTAACTTTCAGCCAGATAACGATAAAACACCGTCTGATATTGTTAACTTAGGCTTTGTACTTAATGTTATTGAAGATCAAGATGAACGTTTAGAAGCATTACTTGGCGCTTGGGATTTAGCTACTAACTTACTTGTAGTATCTGTAATGCTTGCTAATGATAGCTACATTGCACAATTTAAATCATACAAAGATGGTGTTATTACTTCTCGTAATACATTCCAAAAATATTATGCTCAATCAGAAATCAAGGCATACATTGAACGGAATTTACAAGAAGAAGCAATAGCTGTTGCCCCCGGTATTTTTTATATCTTCAAAGATAAACTAGCAGAGCAAAGTTATCTTCAGCAAAAATATAAACGTCATCATACATGGCAACAACTCACATCTCCCCAACCAGTAGACGCTAAAGATAAAGCTAAATTACTCGTCGCGCAGCATCAACAGCTCTTTGATGATTTCTGGCATACCTGCTTAGAATTGGGGCGTATTCCAGCTAATGAAGAATTTGAACAATCTGGAAAAATCAGAGAACTCATTGGCTCACACAAAAAGGTATTCAATCTACTACAAGATATGTTTAACACTGAAGAGTTCGAACAAGCAGAAAAAAACCGCAAAGAGGATTTGTTACTCTACTTTGCAATGGGGTTATTTGAAAAGCGTAAACCTTACACACAACAATCTGAAGCATTAAAAAGAGATATCAAAGCACTGTTTGGTGAATACAATACCGCTATTAATCTAGCAACAGATCTTTTATTCGCGATTGCTGATACTGAATTGATCTACACCCAATGTGAAAAAGCACATAAAACTATGTCTGCTAGCTTATTAAACGACAGTCATTCTCTAATCTTTCATCGTGATTTTATTGATGAACTACCACTATTATTGCGTGTTTATGTTGGTGCAGCATTACAGATGTATGGTGAACTTGATGACGATATCGATCTAATTAAAATACATATTCGTTCAGGAAAGTTAACTCTTACCGCTTATGATGATTTTAATAAATCAGTGCCCTTTCTAGTTGAACGCATTAAGATAAAAATGGCAGAGCAAGATATCGACTTCTTTGATTATGTTGATGAGAGCCGTAGACCGCCTCTATTGAACAAACACCTCTACCTTTCACAACATAGTGAGGTATATAAAAAGCAACTTAGTTTTGATAAGCGGCTATCTAAACATCTAAACACGAGTGTAAGCAAAGAAACATTATTAACCAGATCTCAATACGATTTACTTCTTAAGCTGACTGGAAAGAAAATTATGGGCTATAAGCTCGCTCAGTTATAAGCGAGCTTAACTTAATATGATAAATATTTATTATTACCAATCATCAAAAATATTAGATACGTCATCAGTGCGATAACTTTCACTTACTAACTGCTCCAGAGATTGTACTGGTGAAGCGGAATCATAAACAGACTCAATAAACGATAACCCACCATTTGCATACTCTTCAAAAATACTAACAACCTGTTCAAAATAATCCTCACGCATCATTTCAATTTGATTGCTATGAGCAAGTGCCAATGCATACATAAACGGTATATCTTGATCCCAATCAAAAACGGATAATCTAATAGGCTCACCAGAATCAGTAAAAACTAGCTTTAGCTGCTTTTTAAAGCCCACAGATGCCGCAAATACCAAAGCATTAGCAAGAGTTGAAAAGATCTTATCCTCACGAACTAACTTATTTAGCAGAACATCATACAACTCAGGCCGTCTTACTCGAATAGAATCTAAATTTCTCATTGGATCATGACCTCTTCAATTATTGAGAACTCACCCAACTCTTCTGTATAACGCAAATAATCACTATGTTCAGAAAGCTTAGCTGCTGAAGAGTTTGTGTAATGAACTAATTTATAACAATAACCAACCTTATTTTCACATGCATTCTTTACATTGCCATTCCACTGGGAGTTTGAAACAAAAATAACAACTTGGTCAGCCAATGAGGATATATTCGCGGCAACCTTCAGTCGATAATCATCATCTAGCGCACCAAATGGTGAATCCATAACTAATGGATAAAGACCACCTTTGAAGAATTTACCTCCTAATGCATGTTTTTCTTTGGCTAGCGAAATAATACTACCGATAAATGATAAACTTGTTACTTGTTTTTCGCCTGTCGATTGTTCTTTTGCATCATAGACACCACTCACCGACTTTTTTTCTACTCTTAATAAAAAATCGTCATCAATATAAGCTCGCATATTTTTGCGAATAATACCGTCAAATGTATCGCTAACACGTTGCGAAAGGTTTTCTCTAACATTTTCAGTAAAAAATGAATTCAGCTTAACCAAAACTTCATGTACTTTTTCTGTCGATTCCAGACGTTTTTTGGAAAGGCTATAATTCTGAGCTTGTTTTTGAAATTTATTCCATCGTTTTTTCAACTCATCAAGTTCTTTAGTTATTATAGGAATATCATTATTAATTTTATCAATATTAATTAAATAAATGGTTCTTTTATTATCAAGTTCTCTCCGTTGTTGCTCATATTCTGAAACTTGAATATCTTGAGAGTTTTGAAGTTGTACTGAAATTTCTGAAAGCTCTATGCTATTTTCTGAGCGTCTTTTAGATAGCTCTTTATGGCGTTCAGTGAGAGATTTTGCCGAATCCGTATAATGTTTAATACTACTCTCAAAAGATCTCAAAAAGGCATCTACAGACATATAGGCGGCATCAAGATCATCATCTCCCGCTTTCTTCTTCGCTTTCTCTAACACTTTTTTACTTTCTTCATCAATCTGACGGCCACAAATACACTCACATTTAGCAATCAGATCATCAATGAAAGGAGCTCGAACTTTATAAGGTAAAATACCTTTTTTTCTATTCTCATCTACTAGCTTATGGCACTGTTCAATAATAGGCTTTGCTAACAGTACCGCTCGGTAGTTATCGAGAAGACATTTTCGATCTTGCATAACTGCATACAGATCTTGCTCAATTTGTTTATTTAACTCATCCAGTTCTTTACGGCGCCTTTGCATAAATTTGATTTCTTTAAATTCTTCAAGCTTTTTATCTACTTCCGCAATACGTGTTTCAACTAACCTCAGTGTTTGCTGCTCTCTTTTTTGTAATGCTTTTTTTTCATCTAGCTCACTTTCAAACAACTCTATACGTTTAACTAAATCCTGACTCTGAGTATCTTGTTGTTTTGCAACTTCTGCACGATAAATCTTAGATACTTTTTCTAAATGACGCTGCGCACGTTCAACTTGTTTAAGACCCATTAGTTTTTTTATAGCTTCTTTAATTTGAGAACTTTCATTTACTCCTGCTAATTTTTCAATTCGTTCACCATTAAAAAAGAAATAAGGTTGAAGCGTCTCTGGTAAAACTCGATTAATTTCTGACTTCGGAGCCGAAACGAGTTTAGCACTACCTGTTTCATCAATTTTTATGATCGAAAACTCAATAAAATTTAGGTTTTCAATACTCATATCGCCATTCTTTCGATATTTTGCAGTACGTGTCACCTCATAAGTACATCCTAACTCTTCGAAAACTACAGTTACCTTTAGTACAATATCTTGACCAATTTCAACGGATTGAATAGCTGATTCGTTGAGAATATTGTCAGTATTAGTATCAAAATCAGTCTTACCGTAAAAACACCATTTAAATGCATTCAGAAGTGATGTTTTCCCTGACCCATTAGCCCCATGAATAACGGTTACGTTCTTGTGTGAATCAACCGAAAAATTAATTTTTACTTCATTCCAAAACTGACGGAAATTAATTATAGAAATAGATTTCAATTTCATTGTGTTATCTTCCCCTCAATAATGAAGTAGATATCTTGAACTAGTGTTTTTTCTTCCGAGCTATTAGCTTTTAAATCAACTATATTTAACTTAGTTTGTTCTAAATTTAATACTGCTTGAAGTACATCTTGCTCTTCTTTAGTTAATACCTCTATAATTTCTTTTTGGGTCATTTTGCTAGTTCCACATCGTGAGTAAAAATAAGATCATCAAAGATTGCTATATTATCTTGTGCATTTATTGCTAATGAGTTGTACTCAATTCCTCGTCTCACTTCTTTTGCGACTAAGTAAGAATTAAATTCACCTGAGGGTGGCACCATAATAAAGTCATAAATATTAGCTACCTCTTTACCTACGCTACGCCGTAAAACACGACCTCTTCGTTGAATAAATTCTCTTGGATTTGAAGTCGATGTAAGTATAAACGCTTGCTTTGTCGCTGGAACATCAACCCCCTCATCTAAACATTTAATAGCAACAATCACTTCCAAATCAGTCACAGCAAATTGTTCAAGAATTTCGTGCCGCTCCATAACACTCTCGTCAGCTGTAAACTTACGGGCTTTAACTCCCAACTCAGTTCCAAGCATTTTTAAAACTTTTTCAATCTGACGAGAACCTTCATCATCACGATAAGAGCCACAGTAAACAAGAGTATGTTTAAGTTGATTATTCGCAACAAGCTTCTCAAGTTCTCTCCTCAAAATTACCAATTTGTTACTTGCACCACTTGTGATCAATTCAAGCTCAGATTCAGTTTTAATCAGAGATGTTTGCTCAGATTCTAGCTTAGACATGATGGTTTTATACTCATAAAACTCTTCATAATTAAATTCACAGATAAACGGGTAGTAATTATAATTAACGAGAAAACCTGCTTTTATGGCATCTTCTAAAGTGAATTCAAAAACAACCTTATCAAAATATTCGACTAAAGCTTTTGTGCCCAGAGGGTCGTTATATCTTTCAGGCGTAGCAGTTAAACCTAATCGGAAAACAGCATGTTTAGGAAGACTATTCAGATATGTTGACGAACCGAGATTATGAACCTCATCCGCGACCAACATTAAAGGGGTCTTAATCCCATTGATAACTCGTTGAAAGTTTTTCGAAGAAAGTGTCGCGTTGGTTACCATTACTGTAACGATACCTTCCCCATGTAAAGCTTGGTGTGAAAGACTTTCAGATAATTGCTCTCTCCAAACAGAGCTCGTCTCGTAACATTTAATAGCATCAAGCCCAAATATTTGGGCTTCTTCATGCCATTGGTCAAGAAGATGCTTTAATGGGAGTACAAAAACAATAGTAATAGGCTTATTTTGATCTTTAAGCTTAGTTATGACACGTTCTACTGCAGATAATGCCGTGATAGTTTTTCCTGAACCTGTTGCCATAACAAACATTCCCTTACCTCTATTTTTTCCCCAAGCATCAATGGCTTGCTGTTGATAAGGGCGAAGCGTTATTGGTGACCTAATTTTCACCAAGGGATATATTGCTTTGTAGTTAGAAGAATATTTATCAATATTTAATTTTAGAGCCTTAGTGGGTACAGTAACATCATAAAAAACATCTTCCTCGTTCCACAAACAATCAAAACGGTCTTGTATTATAATGATTCGCTGTTGATCTCTTTCTGAATCTTGCCGATAGATATCAATATATTCCCAATTATCCTTTGCATTTGCTGTAAAGTTAAATGATCCATTGAAAGCAAGCCTGTCACCATTCTTATCAATTGCAATACCTATTTTTGCATGGAACAAGTTAGCCCCCTTTCTTTTAGGTACAGCAATCTTGAACTCGCAGATACCAGCAGAAATAAGGTTACTGAGTACTTCTCGTTTATCAGGATTAATCTGAGTAAACTGTTCAAATAACAACTGTTCTATACAATTTAATCCGTTTTCGTTGAGTAATGGTTCACGTACTTTTAATATTACTTCCATATCCAACGGATCAAGCTGTGGAGACACAATAAAACGACAACGTCCACCATTTAAAGCAAGTTGATGCATTCCTCCAAGCACATCTTTTAACCATCCTGAAGTGAAAAATCCAACGGCAACATCAAACTGGCATGAACATGCTAATACCGGAGAAAAGAAATCCGCATTTGGATTTTGATAACCTGTTGTGATACTTAATGGTAAATCAACTGAATTCAATGTCATTTTAAAATCCCGTAAAATCTTCTATTAAATCATCTAATACTGAGTCAAGCGTTTCATCTAAAATGTCATATTTATGCTGAAATTTTAATTCTTGCTTATCTCGATTTTCAATCAAGATACCAGAATCTATAGCATATTTTTTTAAATCTCTAACAACAGTATTTGTCGGAATTCCTGAATTTCTATAAAGATTGCGAAGCAAAATTCTTTCATTATTTTCGATTCTCCCATCAGCTATAGCTAAACTCTTAGCGATTCTAATAATTTGTATTTTAACTTTATCGTTAAAATAATTAAAATCACCAATAAGTTCATCTTGGTTCATCTTTTGATATAAAAAATACACTGAGCGAATAAATAAAGCATATTTATCAGATTCAGAAAGGAAAGATAATGAATAAAGTAATTTTCGCAGAGCTATTAACTCAGAATCTCTAATTACTCCATCAGTTTTAATCATTAAAGCAGCAATACGAGCAGTTGTTATTGCTTGTTTAAAGTATCGGTTATTCCTATTTAGAGGCAAATGCTTCCTAAAAAAAACAAGTGGTTGCTCTATTAAACTTTTATCAAAACTAGCAACAGAATATCCTTTTGAGGACTTAACAATTTTAGGTAATATATCTAAATCTAATGCCTGAATTTCATCTAATAACATTTCTAATCCAAATGAAGTCAAAATATCTATATTATTATTTGTTTCAATATCAGACCAATATTTGACACAAAAACCAACTTTTTCAACTTCAGTTTTGATACTATTAAACGTAGTCATTCAAACCTCAGACTCTAAATTAATAAAATTATCAGGAACAAAAATATATTCTCATCATATGCTCCCTAATATTCATTTTTAGGAGATAGTATGCATTATATTGATTATTAAAATTATTTTCCATTTAATTTATTAATAACCCTTTACTTCGTCACAATTTCGAAATGCGTTATCAAATGATAAAAAGGTATGTTTTTTCAATAACAATCACAGAAATTGAATACTTTTTAAGCCAATAAGACTAATTTATTACTGTATACCCAAATGAAACGTGCAATTCATATTCATCTAAATTAAAATACACGTCACAACGTCAATGATAATACGTTAATCATTGAAACTAACGTTATCGAATAACGTTAGCTATAGTTAAGTGACGTAAAACTTAACGTTCGGATGAGCTATGAATAAAACACAAGATGGTTACTGCTTTTCTTTTCCCGCAGTAAGAGGACTACAAGCTGGCAAACCCTTCTATATTGCCACCTGTCCACTCAATACAATTCCTAAAATTTTTGTTTTCGATGAAGATGAAGTTCCGCCAGAACTAAGAGCTCAACGAACATTAAATAAATCTCGAATTCCCGAAATGGTGAAGTATCTTGTTGAAAATCCAAATGATTATGTTTTTTCAGCATTAACTGTTTCTGTTGCATCAAGCGTATCATTTATTGAGAACAGTGAAATAAACACTCCAAATCTCGGCACACTTAAAATACCGATGGATGCTCAGATATTAATCAATGACGGGCAGCATCGACGAGCAGCAATTGAAGCAGCATTAAAAGAAAACCCAGACTTGGCTCATGATAATATTCCTGTCTTATTTTTTGTTGATGAAGGCTTAAAACGTAGTCAACAAATGTTTGCAGATCTAAATAAATACGCGGTAAAACCAAGTCCTTCACTTGGTACACTTTATGACCATCGAGATATTAGCTCTGAATTAGCTCGTTATTTGGCCGATACTATTGAACCTTTTAAAGGTTTTACTGAAATGGAAAAATCTAGTATTAGCTCTAAAAGTGGCAAATTATTTACTCTCAGTAGCATCAAACAAGCTAATAAAGCTCTTTTAGGTAAAGGAACCAAAGACGGCTTTACAGAAGATGAAAAAAAATTAGCAAGTAATTATTGGCAGGCTGTTTTTGAATCGACTCCTGAATGGCAAATGATACTAAAAAAAGAATTGTCACCATCAGCATTTAGACAAGAATATATCAATGCTCATGGTGTTGGTTTACATGCACTTGGCACATTAGGTTGTGCTCTTATTACAGCACAGCCAAACGACTGGCATGAAACTATCAAAAAACTTAAAAATGTTGATTGGAAAAAATCAAATCCACTATGGGCAAATAGAAGTATGCTACATGGCAAGTTAAGTAAGGCTTCGACCAACATTATATTAACAACAAATGCACTAAAACATGCTCTCGCCCTACCATTAACACCCGATGAAAGAGCGTTAGAAAATCAATACATTACAAGTAGAGAGGCAACCCATGGCTAAGTTTTTTACAGCCGATGCTCTGGACGAAGAACAGATTGACTATATCGAAAATGAGTTTTTTGCAGGCTTCAAACGCTATAGTAACCACGATTCTTTACCTGAAAAATTAGAACATTATGCTTCATTAGATGAAGAACTGCGTAATGTTAGTAGCACAACTCTATGTCGTGAATTATTACGCGAACAAAAAAATACTGAAGGCTTTACACTTAAGCATTTTATTGATGATATTCAAACCGTTTATTGTGCAGATAACCGCCCCTGGGTTATTGGTTATAGTGGTGGTAAAGACTCATCAGCTGTTGTTACGCTCGTATATCTTGCCTTACAAGCATTAAACGAAGACAAACGTACTAAACATGTTTATATCGTTGCATCAGACACCTTGGTTGAAACACCACTTGTTGTTGATCATGTAAATAAATCATTAGAATCTATTGGCAACAATGCTCGTCGTGATGGATTACCAATTAGTACTCATAAAGTTTTACCTAAACCAAATGAAACATTTTGGTCTTGTTTATTAGGTAAAGGTTATCCCGCGCCAACAAAAAGTTTCCGCTGGTGTACTGAACGTATGAAAATAGATCCTGTTAGTGACTTTATTACAGATAAAGTTGCCAAACATGATGAAGTGATTGTTGTACTCGGTTCTCGTAGCCAAGAAAGTGCTTCACGTGCGCAGGTTATTGCCAAACATAAAATTGAAAATACCCGTCTAGCCCGTCATACCACACTCGCGAATGCGTTTATCTACACTCCTATAGATACATGGAGTATGGATGATGTATGGAAAATACTACGAGCATGTAGCCTAGAAGTTACTATTTCACCAATGGGTATTGGTAAAAAATGGTCTAATGATTATGGCCTTGAATGGGAAAATCCATGGGGTGGTAAGAATCTCACATTATGGAACCTCTATAAAGATTCATCAGACCAAGGAGAATGTCCAATGGTTATTGATGATAGCACTCCTTCGTGTGGTAACTCTCGCTTTGGCTGTTGGACTTGTACTGTCGTCACCAAAGACCGAGCTATGGAAAGTTTGATTCAAAATGGTGAAGAATGGATGCGTCCATTACTTGATTTTCGGAATATGTTAGCTGATACCAACGTACCTGAAAATAAACCTCTTTATCGTAACTTTAAACGTCGTACTGGCAAAGTAAGCTATCAGCGCGTAAAAGATGGTCAAGAACTAACGGCAGATCGTGAACATGTTCCAGGTCCTTATATGCTTAAATTCCGTAAGCAATGGGTCAAACAACTTTTAATACAAGAAAAAGCATTTAATGAGTCAGGCTACCAAGTTACATTAATCACCAAGCCAGAATTGCATGCTATTCGCCAAGAATGGCTAAATGATCCGAATGAACCAGATTGGGCTGACTCTTTACCAGGTATTTACCGTGACATTCACGGTACAGATCTTGATTGGGTGATGAATGACAATAATAGTTTTGGTGAAGTGGAAGCACAAATACTCCAACAGCTAGGAAATGATTACGATGTTGCCCCAGAAATGATCCAAAAGCTACTCGACTTAGAAATATCATTAGAAGGCTTAAGTCGACGTACTGGTGTCTTTGATAAGATAGGCAGCTTACTTAAAAGAGATTGGGGCTCACTCGAAGACATCAAAGAAAAACATGCTCAATTACAAAGTAAAGCTGACTTAGACGTACATAAAAATCAAATAAACAAATATGAAGACGAAATTGCACAGCTAGATCGCATTTCAAAGGTGGAACTATAACATGATAATTAAAAATCTTATTGTCAATAATTTCCGTGTATTCAGAGGAGTACATGAAATTGATCTAGCACCAAGAAAACAAAAAGACTATCACGAAACCGCCGCTCCTATCATTTTATTTGGTGGTTTAAATGGCGCAGGTAAAACATCAATTCTTACTGCTGTACGTGTTGCTTTATATGGTCGAGCAGCTTTTGGCCGAGGTATGTCTTCTGCAGAATACCAAGACCAACTTGATGCACTTATCCATAAAGGCACAGACCTTAGTGAAGGTAAATGTTCAATTGAATTAGTCTTTAGCCATAGCCAAAACGGTCTAGAAAGCGAGTACAAGGTGATTCGCGGTTGGTCAAAAGGTCAAAAAGATAAACTCGTTCTTGAGCAAGACTCTAAAAAAATCGAATTAAACTACGAGCAATGCCAAAGCTTCTTGAACGAACTAATTCCATCAGGTATTGCCGACTTATTCTTCTTTGATGGTGAAAAAATCGCCGAACTTGCAGAAGATGAATCAGGTGAAGTTCTTCAAACGGCTGTTAGACGTCTACTCGGTATTGATGTTGTTGAACGCCTACGTAATGACCTTGCTATATTTCTAAAACGACATGATGCGTCAGCGATGCCTACAAACATCAAGACACAAATTGAAAAATTAGAAACAGAACAGCAAAAAGCTTCACAAGAAGCAAAAGCTGAAGCGAATGAAGCTGTATTATGTAAAGCACGAGTCCAACTTATTACAGATGATATTGGTAAAGCAGAAGCTGCTTTATCACAACGTGGTGGTGCTTGGGCACAAAGTCGCGAACAAGAAATAGAAAAGCAAAATACACTAGAAAATGAGCGTAAAGATCTCGAAAAAACATTACGTACAGAGATAGAAGGTAGTCTTCCTTTATCGTTATCTCCAAATACATTATCAAAACTCTTTGAGCAACTAGATAATGAAAAATCTGCTAAACAATCCCAGTCTTTTAATACTGAATTAGACTCTTTTATGACAGAACTTAGCAAAGCATTAAGTTTTCGATTAACGGATGCAAAAACAGCGTTAGATACGATAAAAGATTGTTTAAATGAACGAAATATCAATCAAAATTCAACAGACTTATTACTTGATATTTCTGATCGTGAATACAATACAGTTTATTCTCAAGCGAATATTCAAGCTAAAAAATCATCTTCTACCTTTAATGTAGTAAAGCAACAATTAGCACAAGTTGAAGAACAAATAGCGAATCTTTCATCTAATATTGCAAGAGCTCCAGAGCAAGAGCAATTGCAATCTCAGCTTGATATAATAAAAACACTAAATAATAAACGCACAAATGCTATATTAAAACTTAAAGAAACAGCAGAATCAGCAAAACGTAAATATCGAGAAGCAATTGAAAATGCAAGAAAAATACAAAAGCTTCATGATAAACATAAAGTTGCCCATAATGCAGAAGCCTCTTTATTAAATGCTCAAAATGCACATCTCATGTTAGCTGAATTCAGTGAAAAACTTACTGATATCCGTGTTAAACAATTAGAAGCGGAATTTATTAAAAGCTACAAGAATCTTGCTCGTAAAGAAGATCTTAAGCTTTCAGCTCGTATTAACACTAAAACATTTGATGTTGAACTTATCGATGATAAACAACAAACTATCAATCGCAAGGCATTATCTGCGGGTGAAAAACAAATCTATGCCATTGCTATTTTAGAAGCATTAGGAAAGACCTCAGGTAAACAGCTACCAATAATTATTGATACTCCTCTAGGTCGTCTTGATTCTAAACACAGAGATAAACTAATAAGCAATTATTTTCCAGAAGCAAGCCATCAGGTGATTATTTTATCGACTGATACTGAAATTGATGAAAAATACTTTAATTGTGCTGATTTCAAATACGGTATTTCACATGCCTATGAAATTAAATTTGATGGTGTGACTCAATCATCAAAGCTAAAAGAAGGCTATTTCTGGGAACAAAAATCAAAAACAGTTGCAGAGGTAAATTAGTATGCTGCCAAATAGAATGAATTTATCAAAAACAACTGAAGATCAGCTAAAGCTACTTAAGCAACGAACAGGTATTTCGCCAAACGTGTCTTCACGTATTGCTTTCTTCCGCTCGGTGGAATCAGGCTTTACATACTCGGTAGAAACAGCCAAAAAGCTCGATGGTAATCTAGTGCTTGATAAAGTAACGTGGCTGGGTGATACCCAACTTGTGACTGAGTTAGTTTTGAAGCAGATCTACCCAGAGCTTGATGATAAAGAAACCATGGCCGCTTGGGCATCTCATGTTGAAGATGGGATTGCGGCATTGAGGAATCATAAGAATCTGCTTGATTTTGCAAGTAGCCTATGAGGAAGCTAATATTTTAACTTTATAAAGCACTACTCTAGCAGAGTAGTGCTTATTTTATCACTATAAACTAATTCTATTCATCTTCATCAATAAGTAGATTATCGTAAATTATGTCATAAATAACTTTTGTCGTTTTCGATGTTGCAACCAATGCTTCAAAATCATCATCAGATAATACACCACCATCAAGAATCCCTAAGAATTCATCAACATCAATTATACGTTCTTCATCTACGCCTTCTTGTTCTGAGAACATCTGTAAAATGAGCTTTAATATTCTAACTAACGCAATAAAACCTATCGTTTTATTCAACGAAGAAGCTTTATTGCTCTTATCCCATGCTCTAGGCCATAGTTTTTCTACAGCACTAAAAAAATTGCTAATATTACTAGCGATTACACTGTCTTTTTCATTTAAAAAACTAGCTCGAAAAGGATACCGAATTGCATCATCATAGTTTGTCTTCTCAAGCTTATATTTATTAGACTTATCGCCACCTTTTTCTTTGGCCAAGTAATAGTTTCTATCTGATGTCGCATCATGAGTCATAAGCTTTAGAATGTTTTGAACAAATGATGCTTGAGTTAGCAGTTCATTTTTAACCCCTTTTGTCGCAACCCCTAATCGCTTAATTCGCTTATAAAATGGTCCTTTCTCTCGATTAAGCAATACTGCGATGTCATGGCTAGTTTTCTCAGGACTTCTAGATTTAGCCAATGACTCTAAATCATAAACAAGTGAACGATTTACTTTAGTTTGTGCCAAATTAACAGTAGCAAAAATATTAGCTTGGGTTGAAATATCTGCCTCTATAAATATAGTAACAATTAATCCAAAAGACTGTTGATTATCATCATCATCGACAAATGATGTGTTTCCATCATTAAAACCAGAAATTCTATGTTGGCCATCAAGAATTTTTGCTATTTTATGCTTCTCTGAATTATCCTTATATTTAATGACAAGTTGTTTGGACTCACTGTTCCAATCAATGTTTTTCTCATTGATAGATATTATTATTGAGTTTGGAAATGTTGCTTCAGGACCAGATATATATTTCTCAATCGCTTTAGTTCTTATCTCTGATAGTGGTCGTTGAATACCAATGAAATCATCTAACTCTCTGCTTTCATTTTCTTCTAACCTTCTTATATCTGAAAATGTTATATCTTTTAACTTTGAAGCATCAATAACTCCACAGTAAAAACTACCAATAGGTTGTTTGACTTCAAAAGCATCTATTTTGATTTCTTTCATACTATATTACCTGTTGGTCATGAACAGCATTAAATTTATTTTCAAGTTCTTTTTGTTGTTTGCTTCTTATTTTTTTGAACGTATCAGTAGTTCTATGATTCATATAACTCGAGTAATACCATACAAACAATGAAATAATAAATATGAACATTGCCCAATTGCTAAAATCAAAACCAAACATCGCTTTAACTACTTCACTCTCTGCTTTTTTCCATACCAACTGCCCAATACGATAATAAACGAAAGTAAATATCCCTGATAATAATGAAACTATTGTCAAGAAAAACATCCAACCAAAGTATGGTAACTTATTAACCCTTTTATGTTCGTCATCACTGCGCATGTAATTGATTAAAATAAAGAAAAATGGCATTATCAAAGCTGACGTTAAAAGAAATACTTCTCCAGATTTGAGGTTTTGCTTCACAGCATCAAAAAAACCAATATTCAAAAGGGACTTACGCAAGAAAGAATCAATTAATATTGGTAGGAATGACCCACAAAGCATCCAAAAACACTCAATACATGCGGATTTATGAATAGAAAAGTCTAGCTTTTTATACCATTTTTTTACTGAGTCATAAATGCTATCATCTTTTATGACAGAAGCATTATTTATGCCTTTGTTACTTTTTTTAACCTCTTTATTATTTATCCGAATAGGAGCCTCTAATAAGCTAAATTTTTCATCTACCCCAGAACCACCTTCGGAACGAAAAAACTTCTCCTTTCCATAACCGCTTTTTATATCGACATTAACACTATGCAGTCTTAACTTAACACGTACAACAGAAACAGGTGACTTTGCACCAAACTTGAAATAATTATTATCCACTATATATTGATGAATTTCATTATATGTAGCTGGCCTCCCAATTTCTTTCAAGGTACGACTTATTGCACTTATTATTGTCATAAAAACTAACCTTTAGCCTTATAAAACTTCTTTTTTCTCAATTAACATCCAATACAAACAACCTATATTGATAATTTTAAGCTCCCAGTGTATTTTCCTGATTTTTTAATTTCGCATCTCTAGTGATGAATCCAATTCAAACCCAAAACGTACAAACAGATCTTCTTGCAGTGATTCAGGAAAGTTGTCCTGAATCAGCTTGGAAGCGATGTCATCAATCAAGCGGGGCTTCGATAGCACAGTTTGATGCGAATTGACATCAAAACCAGCCCTTACATCATATGCGATAAGGTCTTTTTTAAACGGATCACCACTATTTGAAAGCTGGCACTTTTCACCGTTCTCAATTTCCCAAAACGGATCAGCTTCATTAGCTAATCACCAAAATGGGTAATGCGGGTTATAGGTGCTTCTGGCTGGCCCATATCGCATTAGTAGTGCTTTTACTGGCCTATCCACCTCTTGGGCATAATGAAATAAACGCTCATGTCCTTTCTTGTATTCAGATAGTACATAAAGCAGCATTAATGGCTTGTGAGGCGCTCGCTCATCACCACGTCGCCACTGTGAAATTGCATTAATTTTATCTACTAATTCCACTATCAACATCCAAAAATTAAGACACAGAAATTATACAAACAAAGTAATATATCGCTAATGATATAATAAAAAACGCCCTAAAAGGGCGTTTAAGATCATAATATTACTCTAATAATTCCCAGAATGCTTTATCTTTCATTTTTGTAATCTTCTTATCCCCATCCACGTACAAGCTATAATGTTTTTCCAGTTCTCGGATAGATTTCATTAAGTTTTCTTGTTCGTTTTTATCATCTTTATTAAAAATCGATTTAATATCCTGATTCTTAATTTGTGAAACACGATGTACGATCCAGCTTAAAACATACGCAGAATAATCATTTTCACTGGTTTTAAAGTGGGTAATATCTTGCGTTGATAAAATCACTCCGACTCCGTACTCTCGCCCCTCTTTTAAAATTTTACGTAAACTTGGGAAATTCTGCGACATAAAGTTATCGGCTTCATCCACCAGTACCAACTTAGTCACTTGACGATAATCCCCCTGAACTTCAGGTTTACCATTATTCTGCATTTGTGAATAAAAGAGATCTAAAGTTAACGCAACCACTAGATTTTGAATACTTGAGTCATAACCTGCAAGTTCAATAACTGTAACACCTTCAATCAAGTCATACAGGCTTTTTACTTTAGTCGCGTCAGACTCGAAAATTTCGAAAGATACCAAGCTATCAAGAGCTGCGTATAAAGAATCTTGTTCAACTTTATCTTGATCCATATACACATCCCACACATCACTTAATGTAGGTGCAGGAATAGACCATGTATTTTTATTTGAGCGATCTATCCCTTTAAGATCATAAGCTTCAAGAACTAGATTCTTCAAACGCATTTGTTGTTTAGGTCCCAACCCAAATGCTTGTGTCATCGTATTCGCAAATGCGCTTGCTGTATGGACAGGGAGTTTTGCCTTATTTCCAAATAAGCTTAATGGGTTATATGGTAAGCAATCTAAATCAAATTTCTTCGCTTTAGTCGCATGAATGAACTTGTCATCCACATAATCTGATTTATAATCAAAAATCAGAATACCAATTGGACTACCATCTATATTTTTATGTTGGTCACGATAAAGCTGTGTCACTACCGCTTTTGTACACTGCGTTTTGCCTGTGCCCATGGTGCCGATAATACCTGAGTTGGTATTCATGAATTTAGCTGTATTAGTAGGCTCCCAAAAAACTGGTTGTTCGTTACGCACATTATGGCCTAACAACACCTTTAAATTATCGTTAGGATCATATTCAGACTTTAAGTCTAAGGTTTTATCTAACTCATTCTCTAGTACAGGATCAGTTATTTGAGAGTTGTCATTTTTAATTGCGCCATCTCCTAACTCTGATTTAGCATTGATACCTTCTTTATTACTGCTTGTTTCCACTTTTACGCAAGTAGTTTCTTTTAACAAGTATTGCTCAGGTATTTTACTTAAAGTATCAGAACAAGCACCTACCATTAATTCTGTTAATGGCGTACTGACTAAATAATTTAAATTGGCACTGGGTAGCTGAATTTTAAGAATATTTTGAACCTCTTCAAAGCTTGCTTCAAAGAAAGTATCATTCTCAACCATCGCAACTAAAAATCCTTCTGGGTAATCTTGCAATTCAGCCAAGTGATAATCTCCCTGCAACCACCATTCACGCTGTTTTAACAATGGTTCAAAGTAGTTATCTTGGTATAAATTATAAAGTTTGTATTTATCTATCTGCATCAGAATCTGACGTATAAACAAACCACGGTATAGATGTCCTGCTAAATCATCACGCCCTAAAATATCCTGCTCTAAATAACGTTTTAATTCTTTAGCTTGCTCTACCCCTTTTTTATGAGTTTGTTTAAGCCCTGCTTTTACTTCAAGTGGTAATAGATAAAGTTGATTATCTTTAAAGCCAACAAACAGCACATCATCTGAAATTGCACCTGACTTGTAACCATGCACATTACGCGAGAAATCACTGTCATTCATTTTTAAACCGATATTACCCGCCACACGCAACATCTCTGCGACAGACAACGGCACCCAAGTAATATCTGATTTAGCTAATAAGCAATTAATGTATTTATAGGCACCAATAATACCTTTTTTCTCTTTCCGCTCATTACTGTTGGCTGTGATCATTTTCAGTAACCATTCACCATTAAAGGCATTAAACTCTTCAATAATGCCACCCTCATCCTGTTCCAATACCTTTTTGTACAGATCTGTTTCTTTAGTCACGGTAATGGCATCATAGTTGGTGGAGTTAGTGTAGTTATCTGAGTAATGGATAAGCACCATATCTTTAGCACTATCAAAAAAGTCTAAGGTAACCTTAGGGTCAATAATAGTGGTCCAAATGGAGTTATCGTAAGAGCGTTGAAGCAGCATTTTAAAATCATCACTCACCGCTAATGCTAATGAGTTAGAGCGGCCATGTTGCACGTTGGTTTTTCTAGCCGGTTTAATCAAACCATTTAACCGTTGTGCCATGTATAAATGTACGTTGTTGTCCGTATCAACATTCTTTAAACCAAAAGCAGTGAAATAGCTTTCCTCTTTACTGGCAGCAGCTTCCCCTGATAATAAACCATGACAAGCCACACCACTGAGCTCTTCTGTTACATTTACATCACTTGGCTCTACTTTATGATTATTTCTAAAGAAACTTAGGTGGGCATAAGCTTGAGATTGAGTTTCACAATCAGAATTACGGAACTTACTATAGGTTAAGCGTGTGCGTAGCAGGTCGATAATAGCATCGGCTTGTTCACGGATAGTCCCTTTATCTAACCCATATAGCGATTTCAACTCGTCATAGCTAGCCGTTTCTGCAAAGCGATCAAATTCACAACATGTTTCTTTGTCATCGTATAGGTTGACATGAATATGGCAGACTTTATCTTTTTGTGTTTTAACGTAATCCACCAGCCCCATAAACAGTTCTACATTTTTATGGTTATTTACAGAGTTAATAATTAATGTAGCTTTACTACCAACAGTGAACAGCGAGCTAAAGGCATCTTTAAACTCAGTTACTTTATCTTTCACTAGTTTTCGCACGTAGCTGTAACTTGTTTCTTGATGAGGAACTAACTCTAACCACATACAGTTATCTTTTTCTAACTTAGCAAAAGAAAACTCATGTTTAGGATGATACACAAAAGGTAATAAACCTCGGACATTTAAACGCTCTAAAGTCACTTTAGGAAGTGTTTTAAAACTGTCGTTATCATTATTTTTATCATTGCTTATCGCCGTTGCTAAGCTCAAATAATAAGCCAAAACAAGTGGATGAAATGGCGTAATATATTCACGGCACTCTTCATTTTCTTGGTATTCTGCATAGCCGATATTAACGAGTAGTTTTTCCGATTTTGTTAGCATAACATCATAACCAATGGCTGCTATAGCTTGGTTATATGCAATAACTAACTCAGAAACTATCTCTCGGAATTCATCACCCCAGCTTAATAAACTTGGCAGTGTTTTATTAGCTATACAGTATTCAAATAATTGGATATATGTAAAGTAGAGCTCTGGATAGTCAGCTTCAATGGCTTTTAGCTTTACGCTATTTTGAAGGTCAACATGTAGATTTAATAACTGTCTATCTAAAAAGTCAGCTTCACGCTGTAATAGGGTTAAACGCCGTCCTTTAGGTGAAACTTCTTTATTATCTAACAACACTTTACTTTTGTTACGGTTAAAGCATGCAAAGTAATCATTTTTGAATAACTGAACAAAACGGTCGGTATCTAACATCAACGGTAACGAAAGTGAATCTGATGCTACAGCTCCTTCAACATTAAAAATTAAGCTACCTGTTGGGCTAATCACCTCAAAAATTATATCGTTTGATTCATTAGCTAGCACGTCAAAGTTGATCGTTTTAGTCTCTCTATTATCAAACACCTGACCCGTTTTCTCTAATTCCACTTTATTGCCTTGCTCGGCAATCACAAAGCTATTATCTTCAGTTTGCAGTGTTATACGTTTTTTATTTGGCTCGATTAAAAAGATATTCTCGAACGCGGGTAGATAAAAACTGTCAGCTGTTAATATCAATACACGAAACTTATAACACTCAGCTGTTTTATCTCTTTTTAATTCCAAACTAAAGTAGGTTGGCTCGCCGGAGAAAGCCCCTGTTATTGTTACTTTACTGCGTTTGCCACCACTATTATTTGGTTGCAGAATTTCAATACTCGAATCTTTTGTATGCTGTAGTTTCAGTTGATTTTTCTCTATCTTTCCACCCAAGAAGGTTAATGATAAATCAAAGCTATGTTGTCCCAATTGCAAAGGCAAAATTATATGTTGATCACGTTTACCTGCTAGACTGTCTGATTTGCTCTTCTTAGCTGGTTTATCTGTTTGCTGCGAGTGAATCGATTCTAGCACCAGTACATTACTAATATTGCGTTTCTTCTCATCTAGGCAATCAGCAAATGTTAGTTCTGTTTTCCAATTTTCTAACTTTTCATCAGAAAAATGTTTAACGACAAACTTGCCACTAAAATCATTCTCTGCAAACTTCTCTTCAAGCTCAGTTGAAAAACGTTCGATTACCGTATTAATACGATCAAACAGCTTTTTATTCTCTTCTAAACGTTTATTTATCTGTTCAGGTTTACCACTCCAATTGAGAACCTCAGGATCGTTTAATAAACCTAATTCATGAAACTGTAAATCGCCATCTAAAATAGCCTTGTAAAGCTCCTCAAAACCAAACATGGTAGCCTCATCTTCCACAATTTGTGCAAAACGGTGATCTAACAAACATTCGGAAACTTTGCGATCTTTTGCATGTGGCTCGATCAAAGCTTTTAACGCATCTTTGATTTTTTCAGGGTGCCAAACACTATTCTCTTGTGCGATATCTTCTGCAGAATTTATCAATGTATCAAGCATACTGTTATGAATAACTAACAGAGCACAACCTTTAAAATTACCTTGTTGACCCGCTACTTCATCACGTAAGTGAGAAATAAAGTTCTCTGAATAACCGTTACCATTTTCACTATGTAAAACAGGTAATAACTTTGTATTCCCACAATTTAATACATTAATTACAGTATTTTTTATGGCTATTTTATCATCACTTTTTGCAATAAAAGCATCGTATAAACGTTGACTATTTTGGTTATCAGGCGATTGGAACTGATATCTGTACCCATGCTGTAATTTTGTCTCGTTTATTTTTAAAAATTGCTCAGTTAAAAAGTACTCAAATTGTTTTTCTAACATAGATGGCATCTCCACTATCACTCATACGTTCAACATTACCTATACGTTCGAAAAATTTGATTAAGGCTTGTTGGCTCTGTTTATCAAAAAATATACCTCTTGATTCAAAGGCTTTGATTAGCTCATGAAAACGAAGTTTATCTTGCTCACCAATTGCTAAGTTGGTTAATAGCAATAGGTAATCTTGGTTAAATACCAGTACACGTCCAGCTCGACCACGAGACTGTGTAAAATGACTGCAGAATTCAGACTCCGTCGCTTTAACATAGAGTTTATTTATCTCATGTCTGGTTTCTTTTACACCAAACTGCATTTGGCTAAGTTTAAGTAGGTCTGCCAATACATCTTGAGGGGCTTCACTTTCACTCAATGGTAGGTCTAATTCACGATTTTCTTTAAATGCCTGAGCATATTTTTTAAGCAAAGTCACGGATTGAGGGGTTTGCTGTATGTTTTCAGCTAGTACCCATAGAGGTTGGATAGTATTTATAACATTATCAATCTTTTTTGATTGCAAGCTTTCATTCATAGATAAGTATGGAAAGATATTCCATAGCGCCTCAGATAATTGCTTAAAGCCATAATCTTTTATTAAATAACGTTCATTACTGGCCTTTTCGCTATCTAAAATATAATAACAATACTGTGCTTGCGGCTCTCCTTTCTGCCAGCCATTTAAGTTTAATGCTAACTGCGCTGTATAAACATGCGCATACAGACGTAAAAACTCTTTGAATATTGAAAGCAAATATTTAGGCCTTTTACCTAAAAAATACAGATCTTGTTGTAACTGTTTTGCCATAAATGGCAGATACGGAGCTTCACTTGGTTTAGATAATAGAAGTTTACCTTCTTTCATCTCTTTACTAGGTTTCATTAGCTGTAACAGTTCAGAATAAAGCAGCCCCTCTAAGAAATTAAATTTGTTATTGGGTTTTTCACCAAAAAAGAAATTCTGTAGCTGATTTGTAAACATGCCACCTAAGCTTTCATTTCTCGCACTGCCTTTTTGTTTAATAGTTTTAAACAGTAAAAATTCTGGCGCTAGTTTATAAATCTGGCCATTTTTAAAATACATCTTTTCTAAAATTGGCCAGAAATCACTTTCATCTAATTTATTTTTAAAAATTTTCTCACAGCTTTTTTTGAACTTTTCCAGTGCAATTTCAGATTCTGTCATATAGCCCTCTTTAACGGCTAATTTCTCTTCATCTGTTAGCTTTTCAAGATATAACTCTTTACGAAATGATGTTTTAACAACATAACCCAATACACTATCCCAATTAAAAATATCTTTTCTATCTTTAGTATTAATTCTATCTTTGGTATTAATTGGAAAATAAGTTGTTAACGTATTATTTTTTACTTCATCTTTAACCTGAGGTAAATTAGCTTTCAATATTAAACTCATAACCCACTCACTTCAAAGTCTTCATCATCTACATTAGTTATTTTGTATCGCTTATTACCTTTTCCAACGATGTAAAGAATATCCGAACTATTTGCAATATCCTTAATGTCATCGACCAATTCATCCAGCAATACAATGGTGTTTTTGTCATGTTTGTTTGGTCGGTAACCTGCAACAATACGTTGCATTAAATGCAACAGGTTAATATTTACCTTCAAAGATAAGGTTTTATCACCAACTCGAAAATAAGCAGTAAAAAATGAGATACTATTGTTATAGCGGGTTTTTATGGCTTTTATATCCGCTTTAAACTCAAGTGATGAAGCTAAAACATAGCCATTATGCTCAGAGATAAAGAACTCACCTTTAGCTAATTTAGGTGCATTACGATTGATATATTTATAAATAGCTGTAATTGCTATTTGACGATAAAACTGACGTAACTTCTCTTTTTGCTCTGGCGAATTATCGAAACCAGTATGCAAGTGCCAAACTTCTGAATAATTTTCTATTAGATCTTCATCAAAATCATGAGCGAATTGCTTATGGTATTCATTGCCATAATCTGATTTTCGTAACACGTAGAACAATCGTAAATAAGATTCTGCATTTTGACCTCGCCGTATACCAAGATCGGTTAATTCGGTTTTATAATCCTCGAAGTCGATATCAGGTAACTGTAATGAATGAGACAAAATAAACTTATCAATTTTTTTTGTACGTTTAATCGACGGATCAAAATCTGAAATGATATTTATTAACTCGTTATCACATTTTTTAAATAAATTATCAAATAAATATCCGGGGCCAGCAAGCAAGTGAAAAATAAAGTCTAATAATGCGCGAGCCGTCAAAAATTGATCTTTCATTAAACGAGCTTTAAACAATAGATCAATGATAACGTCTTGAATTTCTTCACGCTCTAATAATTGATAATTCGCACATAGTTTTTTATCTACTTTTTGTTTTTTACACTCTGCATCAAAATACTGACGGATTAAGTTGTTATCTTTTGCAGTGATTTTATGAAGTAGATCTTTGGCAAATTTAGATGTATTACCATTTGTTTCCAAGGTGAACTTAGGATAATCTTCAAAGTCTAAATATATATGATTTTCTGGTATCGACTTCTTATCCTTATCTAGAAATGCATTAATAGACGCAGTAATTTCTACTACCGCTCCTTCTTGTGCATAATTACCTAACATGCCAGTATTAATACCGACAACTAATGTTTTTCCTAATGTTTCAAAATCAGTGAACAATTTATCTAGTGTTTGAATAGCAGTATCATTCGGATGAAAACTATGAGTAGCATCAAGATGAAAATTAGCTCTATTGTCATAGTCTTTATTAAACTTGGTAAGAATTTCAGATTTACCATCACCACTACAGCCGCATAAAAAGATAAGTTTTTTATCCGTAGCGGATAATCCAATTAATTGTTTTTCAAAATCCTCTTCAATATCAGTTTTTACATAAAGATGTTTTTTAACTTCATCTAAATCAATAGATAATGCAATATTTCGCTCCGTAGATACAGCATAAGGTGATGATTTATCCATCACACTGAGCGCAGTTAGAAAATTTATCAAAAAATTTTACCCCATGAGAAAGACGCAATAAAAATATTTTCCTATTTAAACGTCTCAAGAATGTCATATGGTGTAATGATAAAATAATCAGATCAATGTTGTATACTTCAATAAATCATATAAAAAACATTTAATATCAAAAATATAAATAACGTGACTTTAATCAAAAAAATCACATGTTTATATTGTTTATTTAAATAAAAGGTAAACAAATTTATACTACTATTCAACCGATAACGAATAAATAACGATCTGGTTCTTAGCCTAGGTATTAAATCACAGCAGATAAATCTAATTTATACATTCCTGACAGCAACTTTCTATGCCATCCATAGATCACTCTCAACCCATGGCTCTACCACCTATAGGAAAGCGCCCTTCTGCCATGTAGTTATAGATACTAAAACGACCTAAACCTGTTACGTGCATGACTTCTTTTAAGCGGATGAATCTCATGATGAATTCCTTTACGTTGTTTCATTCATCAAATTGGCGGAATCCGTATTTTTTGATTATGCCCACCAGCCTTCGTTACTCTGCCTTAACTCACTACCCTCATAAATCCAGAATCAAAAATTTTCAAACACATATCATCCTTGTGTAGAAACCCATTAAGCATAAGAAATCAAGGCTATGCACAAACCAAACGACTATGTTGTTCATACTCCTATGACAACAGATCAAGTATTAGAAAAATCCGAACAATAACTAATCATGCTTACCGCGCTGTAACGTCTAAATACATTAACGGGCAAGCATCCCCTAGCAGTTATGGTAAACTCAGTGATAAGTATTTGTATGTAAGCGATAGCAGCATTACCAGTGTGGATAGAAAATGATGTCCACTGCTATCTTTTACAAAAGTTTTTAGTACCCCCTGATGTACCCCATGGGGCTACTAGCAAAAATAAAGAGTATAAAAATCAAATGAGTAGTCAAACAATTCAGTGGTTCCCGGGCCATATGCACAAAGCCCGTAAAGAAATTGAAGAGGCAATGCCGAAAGTCGATGTGATCATCGAAGTGCTAGATGCCCGTATTCCTTTTAGTAGTGAAAACCCGCTGATCAAATCATTCCGTGAAACTAATGATGGCAAACCGGTTGTTAAAGTACTTAACAAGCGTGATTTAGCTGATCCTGAAATGACCCAACTTTGGATTAATCACCTTGAAAAAGAACAAGGCGTAAAGGCAATTGCTATTACGACGGAAAACTTAAACGAAGTGAATCAAATTATGGATCTCTGCCGTAAGCTTGCGCCACAGCGTGAAGAAGCGGGTAAGAAAATTCGTACGATGATCATGGGTATTCCTAATGTGGGTAAATCAACCATCATTAATGCCCTTGCGGGTCGTACTGTTGCAATTACAGGTAACCAACCTGCCGTAACGCGCCAGCAGCAACGTATTAATTTAGATAATGGTATTTTACTGTCTGATACTCCTGGGATTTTGTGGCCAAAAGTAGAAAACCCGCACAGTGGTTTCCGTTTAGCGGCAACCGGTGCGATTAAAGATACTGCCATGGATTATATCGATGTTGGCTTCTTTGCTATTGAATACTTAATTCAAGCCTACCCTGATTTGATCAAAGCACGTTACAACCTTGATGATGACTTACCTGAATCTGCAATTGAATTAATCGAGGAGATCGGTCGTAAGCGTGGTTGTTTAAAAGGCGGGGGTCGTGTTGATTTACACAAAGCCTCTGTTATTTTGATTAATGAATTACGTAATGGCACCTTAGGTAACATCACACTTGAACATCCAGACATGATCACTGAAGAATTGATCAATGTTGCGATTGCATCTGAACGTAAAATAGAAGAAAAGATTAAGAAAAAAGAAGAGCGTCGCAAGCGTTACCTTAAAAATAAACGCTAAGTAATAAAACAATATTTTTTTACACAAGTTTTAATAGTCACTTCTATCTGTTTATTAATTTATATCTGATAGAGTGACTTTTTTTATGCTTTTAATAAACCCAGATATAAAAGAAAAATTTTTATTGGTCAGCATTAATTTTTTTCGTATGAAATCTGAAATTACGACGCTTCAAACTCAATTACAACACTAATGATTTTATTGTTACTCATTGATTTATTCACGCAATAAATAAATCTAACCCATTCAATAATAAGTTCTTTTATTGATTCATTATTCTATTGAAAGTATGTGATTAAATTCACCTCTAAGCATTTTTTCTATACAGATAAGATTATAAATAAAAGCATCATTTCGGATTAGTTTTTCTCATTTTACTCACGTCACCGTTACGTGAATAATCGCTTCGCTTTCAGTCGGAAGCAAACTTAAACAGCACTGTCTCTTCCTCCCTCCTGCCTTTTTCGGTCGGCGGGTTTTTGGCTACTCTTTACAGGGTTATTCCTTTATATAAAGAGACAGATTATCTAAACCGAATTTAATGTGGAGAGTACGGTAGTGCAACAAACCACTACTTGTCATAAAAGTAACGGCATGCTTGTGCCCGTTGCGGGACTAACGGTATTTGCAATCGCTTCAGGCTACTTAATGAGCTTGATCCCACTATCATTAGCAAATTTTAATATTGATAGTAGTTATGCCAGTTGGTTAGCGAGTATCTATTATCTTGGCTTATTAATAGGGTCATTAATGATCGAACCTATTATTGCTAAAATAGGTCACCGCATTGCCTTTATTAGCTTTCTTACATTATTAGCGTCAACGGTTGCTGTATTACCTTTGTTTCCACATAAAGAACTATGGCTATTTTCACGTTTAATTGCAGGTATGGCTGTAGCTGGTATTTTTGTTGTTGTTGAATCATGGTTATTGATTGGCGACAGCGCAAAAGAGCGAGCTAAACGTCTTGGGTTTTACATGACGTCATTGTACGGCGGTACAACTATCGGTCAGCTTGCTGTGGGTTACTTTGGTGTACAAGGTTTTGTACCTTTTATCGTGATATTAGTCCTATTATTGATTGCTATTTTGCCTCCCTTGTTTATTAAGCAAGGTCAGCCAGATAGCCACGGACACCAAGTGCTTTCACTTAAACAAATTTCACGTTTAAGTAAGCCAGCAATTATTGGTTGCATCACATCAGGTGTGGTGATGGGAAGTATTTATGGTTTGATGCCATTAGCGCTTAAAGCCAGCTCACTTTCTACCAATCAAGTGGGTGTATTAATGGCGGCGATTATTCTTGGCGGCATGGTTATTCAGCCAATTATTAGCAAGCTTTCTATTGTAATGAGCAAGACGTTATTACTTGCGTTAATGTCATTACTTGGCGTGTTTGCAATGGGTTTAACCTATTTGTCGTCAGATTACATCATGCTAGTTAGTGCATTAGCGTTGTTAGGTATGTCAGCATTTGCGTTGTACCCAATTGCGATTACGCTAGCATGTGATAATTTAGATTCGTCTTACATTGTTGCTGCCACCCAAGTAATGCTATTTAGTTACAGTATTGGTTCAGCATTAGGTCCTATTGGTGCGAATAGCTTTATGGCGAAACAAAATGGTTTGATGAATTTCTTCTTTATCGTGCTACTAGCAACCGCTATTTATATGCTATTTGCAAGTTTACAACGCAAGCCTCAAGTATTGGCAAGCTGATACACAGTATGCGTAAAAAAGGGCACAATGGTTAATACCGTTGTGCCCTTTTTGTTATGTTTGTTAATTAGTTTGGTTGATCTTATTTTACCAATGCCGCAGCACCAAAGACACCTGCACTATCACCTAAATCTGGCTTCACAATCTGAGTGTTTAATTCACCATTAAATAAATGTGGCAATATGGCTTGCTGTGCTTGTTGGTATAAAGCATCGATGTTACCCACACCGCCGCCAATAACTATTACATCAGGATCAAGCACATTGATAATCTGTGCAGCAGCAATACCAAAGTAATGTGACATTCTGGCCAATGTTGCTTGAGCGTGAAGATCATTTCCAGCGGCGCGCTCCACTATTTCTGGTAATGATAGTTCAACACTAGATTGTTCAAAGTAGAACCGTTCTAAGCCTTTACCTGAAATAACGGTTTCTAAACACCCTGATTGACCGCAATAACAAAGGGCGCCATTAGGCTCAATAACATTATGCCCCCACTCACCTGCAATGCCATGGCAACCATATAAACCTTTGCCATTGACAACGATACCCGATCCAACACCGGTGCCCATGATGATACCAAACACAACTTCTGCATTTGGTTTTACACGTTTAGCCGCACCAAAATGCGCTTCGGCTAAGGCAAAACAATTCGCGTCATTCGCTAATATAACTTGTGCATCTAATAACAGCGAAAGATCTTTATCAAGCGGTTTGCCATTAAGCGCGGTTGAATTACAATTTTTCATTACGCCATGATGAGGATCTAACGTCCCTGGCGTACCAAAACCAATCGCTAAAGGTCGTTGGCCTAATTGTTCAGCGCATCGATCAATCAGTAATTTAATCTGATTTAAAATATGGGCATAACCTTGATCGCTTTCTGTTGCTATGCGCTCTCTTACTACACATTTATCGGTGCTACGCTCAATAATGGCGCATTCAATTTTAGTACCGCCTAAATCAACACCCCAGTAATAACGATCCATTTCTACTCCACTGCGATTGTATTATTTTCCGTGATTATACGTGAAGCATAGTATTAAAGACTGAGGCGTTGTCGAAAAAACACCCAATAGCCGTGATTAGCAGTAGTCTTTAAGATGATAATTTGTGTATTTATTTGTCCATTGCGACAGAAATACATTTTCTTGCAAAATATCTCTTGTCGCAACGCGATAATATTTTAAAGTAACGGTACTTATCATCGATGCGCGACTTCGCGTGGTTTACAGTAGTACTTAATGAATAAATACCGTCCTTATCTTGATGTACCACTCTGTATATCAATTCTCCTTTTGATTACCTTTAGCTCATTAACTGTATGGAGTGCTAGTAGCTTTAGTGTACCGATTATTGAGCGTCACCTCATTCGAGGTATATTAGCAATTGGTATATTAATTTTAATGTCGGCTATTCCTCCGGCCACCTACCAACGCTATGCCCCTTATTTGTTTGTTATTACCGTTATTTTTTTACTTGGTGTGTTTGTTAGTGGCGACAGCACCAATGGTTCTCGACGCTGGTTAGCCCTTGGTCCTATTCGTTTTCAGCCCTCAGAATTGGTTAAAATTGCCGTTCCATTAATGATTGCATGGGTATTAATTGCAGAAGCAGGACGTCCACCACTGAAAAAAGTACTGTTTTGCCTGATGATCACCGCTATTCCTGCAGGGCTTATTTTTATCCAGCCCGACCTTGATGGTGCCATTTTTACTATTTTGTATGCTTTGTTTGTACTTTACTATGCAGGTATGAGTTGGAGATTAATTTCGACAGTATTAGGCATTATTGGTGTAACCATACCGCTAGCTTGGTATTTCGTAATGGAAACCTATCAAAAAAAACGTGTATTACAGTTTCTTGACCCTGAATCTGATCCTCTTGGTTCTGGTTATCAGATCATTCAATCAAAAATTGCTATTGGTTCTGGCGGTATTCTCGGTAAAGGTTGGACAGATGCAACTCAAGGTAATTTAGGTTTTATTCCAGAAAGTCACACTGACTTTATTTTCTCAACCTTTGCTGAAGAATGGGGGTATTGGGGCAGTGTATTACTATTGGGGATCTACGCCTTTATGACATTTAGAGTGATTTGGTTAGCAAATCAATCAGAATCACCTTTTGCGCGTTTAGTCAGTGCAGCTTTCGCATTAAGCTTCTTTCTTTATAGCTTTATTAATATCGGTATGGTAAGTGGCGTGTTACCAGTAATGGGAAGTCCACTGCCTTTCTTTAGTTATGGTGGCTCAGCTATTATTACGCAAGGAGCTATATTTGGCATGATCATGTCACTCTGTCTGCGTAAAAAATCTATTTGTGCACCATGTAAATAAATCTATTAACGCTCAAATTATCAAATAAAAAAGGTCAGCTATGTTTATTCCAACAGGCTGACCTTTTTATTTCTACTTTTTTATTCCCGTGATTTTTATTAAATAACAGGCTCTTCAATAACAGTATGTTTTAATGTCATAGATTAACGCTCAGAAGCGGCTTCTGTTGCGATTTTTAATGCTGGCGATGTAATTTCTACGCGGCGGTTTTGTGCGCGACCTTCTGCTGTTGCATTGGTTGCGATTGGGTGCTGTTCACCCATGCCTTGTGCCGTCACTTGAGCTGGGTTTGTTACGTATTTTTCTAACTCAGATGCCACAGCATGAGCACGCTTTTCAGACAATGTTTGGTTATAAGCTGCTGTGCCCGTATTAGAAGTATAGCCGGTTACAACAATCATTGCGCTTGGGTAACGAGTTAAGCGTTTAGCCATTGGCTGTAGCGCTCTCTTATTTGCTGGTGTTAATTGATACTGATTAACACCATAATCTAATGATAATGTTGAAGGCTCAATCGTCATCGTTTGTGCCATTGCAGGCGCAATCGTATCAACTACCGGCTTTGCTCCCCAATTGTAAACCAAACTTAAACCATAAAAATTAGTATCAAACTTATAGCTTAAATCAGTACCACGGGGTTTTGATGCTAGATCATGATAGAACTGATATTCAAGCCGAGTAGAAAGGTGATCAGTTAATTGATATTCAATACCCGCGCCGACAGTGCCAACAAGATGATCATCAATATCTTTAATACGATTATCACGGCTATGGTAATCAGTCAGCATATAACTGCCGCCAGCTTTAGCAAATAAGCCCCAGCTATTATTAAGATGCCATGTTACTTTACCAGTTAAATCAAACGCATGTAATTTTATTTTTTGGGATGAAAAATGGGCTTCACCCAGTGCTGTATAACCTGTCTCAACCGCAAACCATGGGGTAATATTATAACCAGCAAAAATACCCGCACTCCAATCGTTTTGCTTCAACCCAAGATTAGAGGCATGGCCATTCTGTTCAAAATGTGAATAGTTAGCATCACCTAAGCGAACACCAACATAGTAAGGGTCAGCAGGTGCGGCCTGAGCAACACCAGAAATAAGAACGGCCAATGGTAACAGTGCAAAATATTTATTAGACATACTATTTACTTTATCGTGATTAATATTAAATAACTTTGAATGCAATGATTTGCAAACTTAGCCAATAATGCCAAAATAACATTTCATTGTCATACATAAATATAAATAAAATCATCCTGTTACATTAAGTATCACTATTCGCTCATTTAATATAAATAATAACCTAACAACTTAATATTGAGTGATAGCGATACCTATTTCAGTAGCTATCTGTTGCAGTTGTTCATCGGTGTCTAACTTCACAGACCAATTCAAACCACTGCCAACAGCTGTGATCACGTTCGCACCACCAATTAATGTTAATTCGTCAACTTGTGCTTGCATCATTATTCGGCAACTGCCATCAATACGAATAACAACTTCATGTTGCGTTGCAATAATTTTGCCTTGAGAAAAAGTGACTATCATTTTGTTTACTGCTTTTTATGTTTTAAAACGGCCATAGTTAAACGGCTGGTACACACTAAATGCTGACGTTCATCACGAATTTCAATCTGCCATACCTGCGTAGTGGCGCCAAGATGCAACGGTGTCGCCTTACCGGTAACAAAACCACTACGAACCGCACGAATATGGTTCGCATTAATGTCTAAGCCCACACAATAGTATTCACTGCTAACGGCAAAGTTTGCTGCCAATGATCCTAACGTTTCGGCTAATACTACAGAGGCGCCACCATGCAACATACCTAATGGTTGATGTGTGCGTGAGTCAACAGGCATCGTCGCAGACAGTGATGAATCATCAACAGCGACGTATTCAATCCCTAAGTGCTCAACTAATGTGTTTTTAGACGTCTGATTAAAAAGTGCTAACGCAAACGGCCGTTGCCAAATCGCCATCATATTCTCCGCTTATATAATATTTATTCTTTCTATATGCCCAGTATGATACCACTCGCAGAATAGGTCAGAAAAATGATACTTTATAATAATCATTATAAAGCATAAAAATACTGCTATAAAGTATCTATATTTCAAAATATTAAGATATAAAAAAAGCGCCCATCAGGCGCTTTTTTGTAATAGTATCGACAGTTATTTATCGATTAATATTGAATAAACAATATTATTGAGCAATAGCTTCTTCTGCTGCTTTTTCAATTTCAAAACCAGGGCTTGTTACATCAACACGACGGTTTTGAGCACGACCTTCAGAAGAATCGTTAGATGCTACTGGATCTAGCTCACCACGGCCTTCTGCAGATACACGACTTGGATCAATGTTGAAATGCTCAGTTAAGTACGTTGCAACAGTAAGTGCACGTTGCTCAGATAGATTTTGGTTGTATGCTTCTGCACCACGGCTATCTGTGTGACCAATAACAACAAGTTGTGAATTTGGGTAGTTCACAAGACGCTGTGCAACTGGCTCAAGACGCTGAATGTCTTGCTCTGATAGATGTTTACTATCAAACGCAAATGGCATTACAGCAGAAACTGGCTCAAGTTGAACTGTTGATGCTTCAATAACTTCGTCAATAACAGGAGCTAGTGCAGCTACTGCACCCCAACCATAAACAAGGCTCACACCGTAGTAGTGTGCATCCCAGTTAATTTTAGTGTTATCGCCAGTTGGTTTCACTTCCATATCGTGGTAGTACTGGTATTCAGCACGAGCAGAAAGGCTGTCTGTGAAGTGGTATTCAGCACCAAGACCAGCTGTCGCAATTAAGCTATCATCACGGTCTGAAATATTCTTGTCTTTGTAACGAGAGAACTGCCATGCACCACCGACTTTAGTATAAAGGTCTAAAGAATCTGTAGCTTGGTAAGTGAATTTACCAACAAGATCAATAACTTGTTGTTCAATTTTACCAGCGTCATGATGGTCATCATTCTTAAGAGTAACTTCACCTAACCAAGTGTAGCCAGTTTCAACAGCAAACCATGGTGTTACGTTGTAACCCATGAAAATACCACCAGCAAAATCATCTTTGTCGATTGAGATAGCTTGGCTTGGGTTAATATGTGCATCACCTGTTTTCGCATCGAAATCAGAATAATGAACACCACCAGCACGTGCACCCGCATAGAATGGGTTTTCTGTTGCTGCGTTTACCGCACCTGACACAAGAAGTGCAAGAGGTAAAACTACTAGATTAATTTTAGACATTATTGTTTATCCTTTATTATATTTATTTACCACTACTGCTGTTTTCGATGTCTCAACATAAAAATATAATTCATGACCATATTTTTATCTTTAAGTTCAAAAAACAAAATCAAATCTATCAAAATGAAAAATAAAAATCCAGAAAAATAAACACGAAGAACGAGCCAGAAACACAAACCATTGATAATAAACATTTTTATTTGTGATAGTTTTTCTGAGCTTATTCAATATAACCTCAAAAAAAAATTTAAAAACATGGCCATCATCATTATGAAGCACAAATAGACACATCAAAAATAAACAAAAAAGACACATTAAAATTAAGAATCATTGCATATCCACAAAGAATTAAACATAGCATCAACAAAAATAAGTTTTATAAAAAGATATATACAGGCTTTTAATCGGATTTTAATTCGCAGCTATTTCTCTTTATCTTATTACAACGTAAAATAACAAATCTTATCCATTCAGAGGATTTATGTCGCATGTTGTTATTAAATAAATCTTTTTGGTGTTTTTAGCTGATTTACGTGCTCAAGTATGATGAATTTAATTGAAAGTAAAACGACATCCTTGTCTCATTCAGGTTTACCAACCACCGTGGGCATTATTGGTGGTGGTATAGCAGGATCAACTATTGCACTTCGATTAGCTGAACAAGGTATTAATGTTCAACTTTTTGAGGAAGGAACAAGCTTAGTTAATGGTCCTCCAATTTGCCACTTGCATGCAGGTGGTAATCTTTACCGTGAAATATCAGATCAACAATGCATAACGTTACTCAAGCAATCTATTGATACGTTACGCGTTTACCGTCACACCACCAATATCAGACCGACCGTTATTGCAATCCCCTGTAATGATGTAGGCAACTCAAATGACTTATTACCCCGCCTAATATTATTGCAACAAACTTACCAAACACTTGTCGAACAAGATCCTAAAAACTGTGTTCTTGGTGAGCCCAAAGATTACTTTAAATTATATCAGCGTCATGAACTGGAATCTCTTGCATTACAAGCTAATCCTGAACATCCACTAACGCCCGATCAATGGATGATCCCGGTCGCTAAATCGATTAATTTAGATCAGTTCAAATATCCATTAATAATGGTGCAGGAATATGGGTTAAGTGTATTTAGAATTGCTGCAACCTTGACTTTAGCATTAGACAAACTGACGCAATGCCATGTACATACTAATAGCAAAGTGATCTCTTTAGCTGAACAAGGCACAGGTTGGCAAGTTAACTATCAAGATTCAACAAATCAACAACACCAAATCAATGTTGATTATTTAGTGAATGCTGGCGGTTACCGTACAGGAACCATTGATGACTTGGCTCATATTCCACGTCAGCGCATGGTTGAATTTAAAGCTGCTTATATTACTCACTGGTCGCAATGTGATGCTCAATGGCCAGAAGTCATTTTCCATGGCGAACGGGGAACCCCTAATGGTATGGCACAATTAACCCCATACCCTGATGGCTTTTTCCAACTTCATGGTATGACACAAGACATTACGCTATTTAAAAATGGATTAGTGTCATCTAATGAAGACAGTGCTCAACCACAGTTGAATGCATCTTTTAAAGAAAAATTGCAGCAACATTGGTCACAACCAGAGATTGAACAACGCACTCAACGCGCAATTAATCATATGGCGCAGTTTGTAGGTAAGTTTAAGCAAGCAACCGTCGGCGGGAAACCATTATTTGGAGCGCAACAAATTCCAGGCAATGATCCAACATTACGTGCGGCCGATGTTTCTTATTCTCATCAGCGTTATGCCCGCTCTGAAATTGTAAAAGCGTCATCTGCATTATCGGTTGCTGATGCCATTGTTGATCAACTGGCGGCTTTAGGTTTAATTCCACAACCGACACTGCAAACCCGTGAAAATGAATTTCCAGTATCGCAACAATTAAGCTTACACGATATTGTAACGTATGCTGAAAAATTAGCGACAGAGCGTGGTTTTCCTACCTCACTCGCTCGCCCTATTGGACACAATATAAAATAATTATAAAACAGCAATAAAAGTAGCTGTCATGGCAGCTACTTTATTATCGATAACCTAAACAAAATACACTTTATTTCTTACTAATTTCAGCATTTATAACAGCTAACGCCTGTTGTTGAGAATTTAATAACGCTTGCTTCTCTTTTAATAATCCCAATTGCTGATCATAATTATCGCAATCTTTTTGTGATACCCAATTCCAACTATTACCTGACTTAAACTCATCACATGCTTTTTTAAAGCCTTTTGCTGCTTGCTTTAATTCTGCAATACTAACTTGAGTTGTTTTAACATTGGCCTGCATTTCTGCTTGGCGTTTAAAATACTGTTGGGATTTATCAATAACCACTTGTTGCTTCGTCGTGGCTGTTTTTAACTTAATCACTTCAGTGTCTAATTTCTTTTTCGTTACTTCTAGCTTTTGTTGATTGACCACTAATTTTTTTTGATTCACCACTAACAATTGTTTTTTCTGGGCAAGCAATGCTAATTGAGCTAAAAATTCTTTTTTTTGCTTATCCAATAATTCTGTCATTGCCGTTAGATCTTTCGTTACCTGCTCTAATTGGTGACTTTGTTTCTCATTACTTGCTACCAATAATTGGTATTGCTGTTCACTCTTTTTAATTTGTTCAGTTTGAGCTTGCACTTGCTGCTGGCAAGTCAATAGATTCGGGGCACTTGTGCTTTTTTCTATTTTAATTCCGATACCATAGCCAATGACCCCACCAGCAATAAGCGCTAAAAGAGAGAATAACAAAGGTTTTTTGCTTGTTGTAGCAGACATAATCACTTTCTCCATTTTATTTTTCGGATTAAGAACAACTAATACATTTAACTATTGATGAGATTAACACTTTGCTTATGATAAATTGTTAACTCCCTATCAAATAATGTTAAGCCTCTGGAAAAAATACCTTAATAATTAATAAACTCGAGTGAATTACCGTTCTGTTCTCAATTTTAATAATGTGTTTCAACCATAATATCTTGTGAGATTATTCAATAAAAACAATCCAACTCAACTAGGATTAATTTAACCCACTTTAATACAATATAACCAAGGGTATTCTTATGATCACACAACTCTTTTTTCTAACCGTGTCGGCATTTTCTATACCTTTGCTTGAAAACTCAACTTATAGCCAAACCGAGACACATTGTACACTCACCGTAAAAGAGCAACGCCTACAGGATAATATTGTGTTAGCCATGTCGACCAATAGAAATAATCATTATGACGTTAAAATCTATCATCTTAGCAATCTCCAAGCGCCATCTCGTGGTGAGTTAACCCAACACTCAATTGATAACATTGACCAGCATCAACAAGTTAACTATATCGTTGATCATAATTTATTTAAGCGTATAGACGATCAAACCGTTATTTATACGGCGACTATTGCCAATGATGCTAACAATATCAGCCCGCAACAATTTACTAAAATATTCAAAGCTCACAGTTATCGTACAAAATTACACATTGAAGGACTAAATCCTCTTACTTTTATTGCCAGTCAGCGCCAAGCCGATGCTTTTTTTCGATGTGCCGAACAACAAATCACAACATTAGCTAAGCGTTAATGATCAGTATCATTGCCAATAACGAGTATGACTCATAACTAACAACAATTATCAGCCTAATTTTAACACTAGATCAGAGTCTTTAATCCAACCTTGACGACGCATAATATACGCAACAAAGAGCGTGATGACTGCAGGCAAAATAAAGTGCATTAATACAATCAATCCGTAAATATAACCACTACTCACTCCTGGCTCTTCCATTGCGATTACTGTTTGAATCTGCCCGACTAATCCTGATGTTCCCATTCCAGCGCCAAGTGGCGTATTTTCCATATGAAATACAACAGTCGCGATGGGACCAAGTATTGCAGAAGCCACAATCGGAGGGATCCAAATTTTATAATTCTTAACAATATTTGGCATTTGTAGCATCGAAGTACCGAGTCCTTGAGCAAAAATACCTGCCCAACCATTAACGCGATAACTCATAACTGCAAAACCTACCATTTGTGCAGCACAACCTACTGTCGCCGCCCCCGCAGCTAAACCATTTAAACTCAGCATAATAGCAATCGCAGCACTACTAATAGGTAATGTTAACGCCATACCCATCAATACCGCGACTAATGCGCCCATCAATAACGGTTGTAATTGGGTGGTAGACATAATTAATTGTCCAAACTGGGTCATCACCGCCCCCACTAATGGACCAATCCAACTGCCAACCATGACGCCAACTAATACCGTTACTGCTGGCGTCACTAAAATATCAACTTTAGTTTCACCTGCGACCAATTTACCGCATTCGGCAGCACAAATACTGGCGACATAAGCCCCAACAGGTCCACCCATTGCCGCCCCCGCAGCACCTGCAATGGTCGATGAAAACAAAACTAATGGCGGCGCTTTTAATGCATAAGCAATAGCCACACCAATGGCTGGTCCTGTCATTTGCTTTGCTATTGGCCACAAGACATCACTCAATAGTGGAATGGAAAATTTAATCCCAATCGTATTTAAAATAGAGCCAATCAATAGTGATGAAAATAGACCTAGCGCCATAAAACTCATTGCATGAATAAAATAACAATGAAAAGAAAGAGTAATATTTTTAGAGACGAGAAAATGATTAACGCGAGTAAAAAAGCACGACAAAGAAGACTGCATTACAACAAAGACCACATAAAGAGTTCAATAGTGGCAGAATTTTACCCTAGCTTGTCGATAAACACAGTTAATAAGTAACTTTTTATCATTTTAAACATAATTATTACTCACATATCTCATTACTATTTAGCACCTTCGACACATAAATCATGTAACTGTAACTTGATTCACACTACATAACTCCAACATCAGCACAAACATCACCAAAAATAGGTCATTATAATTTACCCATTGATGGCATTTATTTACTGTTACAACTCTTGTGCTTACTAGGAATACATATCATGCCTTTATTACAATATCAGCCGCTGTCACATTGTCATGATAGTACTAAATTTCAATATTTTAATAAGCATTTAACGCCTATTGCAGCCTTAATTAGCCTTTCATTGAGTTTTCCAATTGCTGCCGCACAGCCACAATTGATGCTCGCTAAAAGCTTACCTAATAAGCAATTAAATACCACATATTATAATGATGCGAATCAAATCCACGATATTTTTACGGTTACTGATTATTTAGTCAGTGAAAAATTAGACGGTATTCGAGCCTATTGGGATGGGCAGCAATTGCTAACAAAAACAGGAAACACCATTCACGCGCCAGCATGGTTTTATGCCAACTTCCCAAGTACCCCATTAGATGGCGAGCTATGGATTGAACGCGGCCAGTTTCAAGCATTAACACGTATTGTACTTGATAATGAACCTGATGATTTAGCATGGAAAAAAGTCAATTATATGGCATTTGATCTGCCTCATAACAGTGCAGCTTTTAGCGATCGTTACCGTCAATTACAGGCGTTAATAGAGCAACAACGCGATCAAAATAATCAGCCCCTTAGACACTTACAATGGGTTGAACATAAATCACTCGACAATTTAGCAATCTTAGTGCAATGGCTTGATATTATTAGCAGTCATGATGGTGAAGGCTTAATGCTGCACCATAAATCCAATAACTATACCTCTGGTCGCACAGAGCATTTGTTAAAGCTCAAAAATCATCATGATGCAGAAGCGATAATTATTGGCTATGAAGAAGGCAATGGTAAATACCAAGGCATGATGGGCTCGGTGTGGGTAAAAACAGCCTCTAATAATACCTTTAAAATAGGATCAGGCTTTAACGACCAACAGCGGCTGTCTCCACCAGCGATAGGCACCACCATTCAATATCGCTACAACGGCTATACCGACCGTGGGATCCCTCGTTTTGCGCGCTTTATTCGAGTACGTGATAACCCTGACAGCTAATATTATAATCAACACCAAGGTATAGATTGTAATTTTCTATGACATTTATTGTTACACTCTTTATACGAAAACACAGGTTAAGCCATTGATTAGTTGTGGTATTGTTTTACTATGATAATCATATCCCTTACAACTGATGGCTTATAATGACATACTTATTTAACGGTTTTCGCCCCCTAACAACCGCTATATTGCTTATTAGCGCAATGAGCACTAACGCTTACGCAATGCCAAAAGGTGATGCCAGCAAAGGGGAAATTAAAACCCCAAGTTGCCGTTTCTGCCATGGTAGTAATGGTATTGCACCACAGCCGAATTATCCCAACCTTGCAGGCCAACAACAGCAATACCTGTATGATGCAATGCTTGCGTATACTAATGACATGCGCACAGGTCCAATGGCGAGCATGATGAAGGGTCAATTACAGAACCTTAACACACAAGATTTGGCAGATATCGCAGCTTATTATTCTGAGATGAAATAACCACTACAGCTTGAGTTAGAGTACCTCATTCTTAATCGTTTCAAATTGGCACAACCATTCGGAAAGCTCTGCAACCTGGCGTGCCAATTCTCGATTAAGCCATAAATAACCGTAATAACTAATATCGGTTCGGCTATCTGCACTTGGGGCTAATTTGGGGTATAACGCCAAAATCTCAAGTTGTTTTTTATTAATCACCATTAACGGCTTTTGAGGTGACAATAAGTCCTCGCCCAATAACTCACACATCAGTGATAACTGTTCTTTTGCTTGTGATAAAGCCCGTATTTCTTGCACTTTTTCTTTACTATATTGATGGCGCCATTGGGTCTGAATAATATTTTCAAATAAATTAAACATTCTCACCTGACAGGCAATCGCTTTTTTGACAGGCAATTTCATTTCAGGTGATTCATGCCCAATACTCGATTCTAGTGATATAATTTTATTTAATGTTTGGCGTAACTGGAATAACTGTATTTCGCGGTAAGCATCATCACTATTAACCAGTGCATTATGCTCAGAATAGTTTTGATGAAACACACGCAAAAAATCACCACACACTAATTTGAAATGATCGGTCGCTTTAGCCGGAAACAAATATTGACTCGCAATAATCGCCACTAACCCACCCCATAACACATTGGTCGTACGCCATAATGCAATATGTAAATCCCCAGGACCACTACCCGCAACCAACACCAATGTCACTGAAGTTAAAATCGCACTGTAGGCGTATTTTCCTAGAGTAAAGTACAGTGACACACTGAGCATTACGACTAATAAACCATAGTGCCAATAAACATTATCAATTGGGAAAAAATACAACGACAAACCTAAAATTGCCCCAATGGTGGTACCAAGTATTCGTTGACTGGCTTTATCTGACACTTCACCTGAATACTTCGCTGACATCACCACAATAATAGTAATTGGCGCCCATGTGCCGTAAGGTAATTTGAAAATAATATCGATAGAAAAAGCAATGATACACGCGATAATAATGCGCAACACATGAAACAGCCGCATGTATTTAATGATCTGTTGATGAAAGGTTTTCATTCGGTGTTGTTACCAGACAAATATTTAAAACTAATAACGGCTACCAATAACACACGACTTTTAAAATCACCAGCCACATAAAATATGACCCACCACCATTACTGCATAACTTATCACTTAAAAAGCAAACTTAATCACATAAATGTTTTTTTAATAACTGTTTTAATAAAATCTATGCATTTTTATTTTAAATTACTTTAAGCAGTATTATTAGATTCCAACAACATTTAACACATCAACTGATCACCACGATTTTACTGATTTATCACGCCATACTGCGCTATTGATGATTATTCACTCAACCTAACAATGAAACCTTATTTTGATGAACAAAAATCATTATCGATTGCAGTGGTTTGTGATAGCCTAATTCAGTACTTATAAAGATAACGAGTAACCCTCATGAAAATTTTCAGTAACTTCGAAAGTGGTAGCATCAATGTTGTTAAAGCAGAAAGCAAAGACGACATTCAACTCAGTATTCCTAACGATAACCAATCTGAACTTCATCAGTGGTTTCACTTCCGTTTAGAGTCAGAAGCTCAACAGCCGCATACTATTACGTTATTAGATCTAGCTAACTCAGCCTACCCTGAAGGTTGGAATGGCTATGATGTTGTGGCCTCTTATGATCGTGAAGAGTGGTTCCGTATCCCTTCAGAATTTGATGGTGACAACTTAACGTTCACTGTTATTCCTGAAAATGAATCAATGTACTTCGCTTACTTTGCACCGTACAGCTACGATCGTCATCAAGATCTATTGCACCTTGCACAAAGCCATTACAACTGTCGCCTAGAAACATTAGGTCATACGCTTGATAATCGCGATGTGAGCCTATTGGTGATCGGTGATGAACACGCCGCTGATAGCGAAGAAGCACCAAAGAAAAAAATCTGGGTTATTGCACGTCAGCACCCAGGTGAAACCATGGCAGAATGGTTTGTTGAAGGCTTAGTACAACGCTTGTTAGATGAAACTGACACTGTTGGTCGTGCCCTATTAAATAAAGCGGTATTCTATGTTGTGCCTAACATGAACCCAGATGGTAGCGCACGTGGTCATCTACGCTTAAATGCGATTGGTGTGAACCTTAACCGTGAATGGCAAACACCATCATTAGAAAACAGCCCTGAAGTTTTCTATGTACGTGAGAAAATGCTAGCAACTGGCGTAGATATGTTCCTTGATATTCACGGCGATGAGGCGATCCCATTTAACTTCGTTGCTGGTTCTGAAGGCATTCCATCATACGATGCGCGCCTTGAAAACCTTGAAAATAAATTCAAACAAGCGCTATTAACCGTAACGCCAGAATTCCAAGACGAACACGGCTACGGCAAAGATAAGCCCGGCGAAGCGAACCTAACAGTAGCTTCAAACTGGGTTGGCGAGCAATTTAACTGCTTGTCTTACACTGTTGAAATGCCATTTAAAGATCATAACAATCAGCCAGATAGCCTATACGGCTGGTCTCCAGAGCGTAGTATTGGCTTTGGTCACGACACCCTAGCAGCAGTGCTTGCTGTTACTGATGATCTTCGTTAAGACTGATTATTGCTACTTATAATATTAACGGCTGCCTTTTAGGTGGCCGTTTTTTAGATTGGTAGTTGGGAATTTATGGGTGTCCTGCCTTTTTCTAATAAATTTTATGGCTGTCCCATCTTTTTATCTTTAAGCACACACCATTGATTTTAGGTGTAGGGTGTTGAGAAATAGCCTTGGGTCGGCAATCTTATTTAATATTGATTGGGGAGGTAAGCAATCATCATCAACGTAATCGACATAATCAGCCGCTGAGTCAAAGATCAAAATATCCAATGCTAAACGATCTAAGCCATATAAGCCTCGGTGGATCATATCAGCAGAAAACACTAACAAGTCACCCGCTGCTAACCCAATTTGTTTACCGCCAGAGATGCTGTCATTGCTGACTTTACCATTTTCTTCTTGGCGAACATTGTGCTCTTCTTCGTTGTCCCATCGCTTGTGTGTACCGGGGATGATTTCCATGCCAAGTTCATCAAATAAAGGCACTCGAAGATGTAACACTTGCGTTTCTAATATGACTTTCATTTGGTCTTCAAGATCATAGTCATATTGACAGTCACGATGCCAAAAGTCTTTTTGTTGGGGATTTACGGGGTTGAAGAACAGTTGTGTATTCATAAATGCAGGATTTTCAGGTATCACTGCATCAACAACGTCCATGATCTTTTTTGAGCTGATAAAGTCAAAAAGTACCGTTCTATCATCGATAGGTAGATATTCACTGCCCGTAATTAAAGACGAGTTAAACGCTTCTTCATGATAAAACTCGATGTTGTCTGCTTTCCACAATTCATGGAACTTTAGCACCACTTTTCTAAGCAATGAAATCTGAGCTTCATCGAAATAATTTCTAATCACAAAGTAACCGTGTTCATCATAACGGTTACTTAATTGTTGGCTGTTTTCTATCACTGACTACCTTCACACTCTCGGTACCGTTTACTGACGACGGTATTCTTGGGCGCATAATGCCAGACTGATGGTATTCAACCAAGTAATAAAATCATCATTAAGAAATACAGGACACTCATATCTTTATTCTTTAAGATTTCCACACACAGTGAGTACATTCCCTATCGCCCTTGCAGGCATTCACAGCAAATAATAACGGACTTATTACCCGTCATATTTAGCATGATTTTATGGCTGTCCTATGTTTTTTCTTGTTTATTTTTTGATTGCTCTAACTTATTAATCGGTCAATCATTTTTTTAATAGCCTCCATTTGAGGTGCTGATTTTTTATGATAAATACTTAAATTATAAGTACTGTAGCCCCAGAAATCCCAACAACCATTGGGATTCATTGGATTTAGATTAGATGATTTAACTTGTGGAAATAATACTATAATCTTATTTGTATCAGCTGTTTCTAAATAGCCAGTATCCGTTATAAATTCTGTCCCTATTACTGATACTCCTTGAGCACAGCCATGCAAAGCGACATGAACTCTACATTGATTTGTTGTACAACTCTTAGGAATATAAACAAATGCATTGTCGTCCATACTTGATCGGTTTATTTGATCTTTTGTAAGAAACTCATGTTGGTTAAATTTAATTAATTCGCCACTTATTTTTATTGCAGGTGATTTTAACCCTTTATAAATATGTTTTAAAATATCTCTCGCTTGTGACATATTACAATAATTAATATATGGATCAGCAGTTTTATTACATTCGGCATCCTCAGGATTATTAGTAATAAAAGCATGCCCTGCATCCAAATTATTCATGTATTCTATATTTTTCACTTTTAATTTTTTATAGAAATCAAAGGTAGTATCAACGACTTTAGTAATAACAGTTTTATCTTGAGACCCAGAAAAAATATATACATTATCATCTTTTAAATTATCAATAGGATCAATATTACCTTTTTTAGCATCCATTTCTGCAATAGCTGATAAAAATTTTGAATCAGGAAATGGACCGCAAATACCAGCCTTACACGGATTCATACAAGTTGTTGTCGCATTCACAATTGCAGGGAAAAGCGGATTGCTAGCAGCGCAATTCCATGGTCCACCAGCAACAATCCCTACGCCAACAAGATCATTTGAGTATGCAACATGAAATTGAGAAGCCATAAAGGCACCTGATGATATTCCAGATATTGACGTTGCATTAGAAATAGCATTTAAAGCAGGAAGAGAATATGTACTCGTTTTAGTTTCTGGAGATAAACTTTGACTGCTAAAAACTTCATTCGCGTAAGAATTAGAATTCAAACAAACGATTAAAGATATAGATAAAAAAACAAATCTAACATTTAAATTAATACTTTCCATTGCTTGCCTCCATGCAAAATGCATTTGATTACCAATCAACCATAGAGAACAAGAATCACCCAAAAAAGAATAAAAAAGATTGACCTATATCAATAAAACTAATCCTGTATATTATTAACACAATGGTTATTATAGTTTGATTTTCTTAATCCAAAACGCCCATATCAAATGCAAGCCTCAGTATCATTTTTTGTGAATGATCACTTTTTCAATTTAGAAAAAATGTAACATATTATGCAGAATATAAAATAATAAGAGACTTAATTATATGGATATATTGAGTACTGGTATTTTACTTAAAAGAGGTGGTGGTATTTTCACTAATAAAGTAGGACCGTTATTAGTGAATAATGAGACAAAAGTTAATAATGAGGTGTTAGATAATGAATAACAAATTTAAAAAAGGCTTAGCTTTATCTGGCGGTGGTTTTAGAGCAACACTCTATGCATTAGGTACTCTATGGCGCATGAATGAAGATGGTTTATTGACTGAGCTAGATACAATCACATCAGTTTCTGGCGGTTCTATTGCCGCTGGTTTATTAATGCTAAAGTGGGAAAAGTTAACTTTTGAGGAAATAGATGCTAGTAAAGGCCGGTATCGTGCAACTAACTTTAAAGAAGTCATTGCAGACCCCCTCATTATATTTTGCTCTCAAACAATTACAAATAAATTTCTGATTCTTCTACACACTCTAAACCCAACAACAACAGCAGTAATAGAGGTAAGAAAAAAATATGAAGCTTTGTTGTTTGGCAAAACTCGTCTTTGTGATATACCCAATAACCCTTTAGCTCCAGAGTTTATTTTTTATGGCACCAACCTTGATACTGGTGCTAGTGTCAGAATTTCAAAATGTGAAATTCGAGACTATAAAATTGGCTCAGCTTCAGATCACGGGATTACCTTAGCACAAGCTATTGCTATATCCAGTGGATTCCCACCATTTTTAGCACCAATACGATTATGTGGTAAAGATTGGACATGGAATGACACACCTTATAGTCATATCTCTGCTGAACAAATATTGAAACTTCGTGAACACTTAAACCTATGTGATGGTGGGCTCTATGATAATATGGGGTTAGAAATGATATGGAAACACGGAGCAGAAAAGGAATATAATTCAGTATTCTGTTGTGATGCAGGAGCATTGCTTTCTTTGCCATGGCATGGTTGGCTAAAAACGATAAAAAGTAAGTTTGGTTTATCCCTTAGGATGACTGACATTATGATTAACCAACAAAGAGCATTACGTAAACGGATGTTGATGCGAAATTATATTGAAGGTGAATATAATGGCGGCTATTGGTCTATATCTAGTAAGGTTAAAAACTTCAAAACTATAAACCCATTACTGTCTGAGAGTGAAGCTAAGCAATACCGTCATCTTAGCAACTTGGGGACTCAATTAGATCGTTTTTCTGATACTGATAATAGAATGTTAATTAATTTAGGATTTTGTCATGCAGACATGAGTATGAGACTAAGTTACGACAAAACACTGATTCGTCCATTATTACCTTTTCATATTAATAACGATAATATCATTGATAATACAATTAAAATTAGCAAAGATTCACCAATAGGCATTTAACAAAATATTGGATCACTTTTGTTTCTCTAAAAAAATAGAGCACCTATATCTTACTCTTTGATATTTCAAGGCAACAAAGAAAAGAAATAATGTAACTGTTTAATTGGTAAAAAGGGCAACATTTGCCCTTTTTATGTATAACTAAAACTGACCAAGATATGCTTTGCCAATAAGATCGTTATCTTTCATTAATAAATGACGATTAATATGATCTAATGTACTCGATTTAACCTCACCCAACGTCCCTTTTATCGACAATAAATTCGATCCATGCGTGCTATCAATCAACAAATTATCATGGTCTAAATTTTCTAACAGTAATTTAAGCCCTTCAAGTACCTCATAAGGATCGAGTAACTTGAAATCTCCCTTAGTAACTTGTCGAAATAGTGCCGTTCCTTCCATTGGAACCGTTGTTAATAAACCGAGTAAATACGGATTCATATGGTTAATCAACTGAGCTGTTTTTAGAATAAAAAATACAGGACACCCATATCTTTATTCTTTAAGATTTCTACACACAGTGAGTAGATTCCCTATCGTCCTCATAGGCATTCACAGAAAATAATAACGGACTTATTACCCGTCATATCTAGCGTAATTTTATGGCTGTCCCATCTTTTTTCTTTTTCCATCTTTTCCTCTTTTCTTTTGCTCGATCTTTTAATATTGTTAAAAATTAAAGATGTAACCACGATCTTCTAAACGCTTTTTACTTTTTATTAAACGAGGCCAAAGCGCATATCGTTCAACGCCAAATGGGTTTTCACTCTTATCGTCATTATCAACGAATTCTTGAACGTTCAGGATATACACGCGAGTCTGTTTGATAAACATTGATGATTTAGTCGCTAATGAGCCTTCTGACTCTGGACGTGAAATGATTTCTGGCTTTAGTGTGTAAAAATCTGTTGGGTTGTTCATGATCTTATAAACCTATTGTTATGAATAGCGTGCTATTTCAATTTACCTATAATGCGAAATATATCATGTCAATATGAGAACCCACTGATAATATTGATATATCGTAAAAATAGCATTCTCACAGACAAAACTAAGCGCTATATAGCGGTTAGTCTAAGCATTATTTAGCTTTTGTTACTATAATCTATAAACACAACAGCAAACGGCCACCTAAATAGGTAGCCGTTTGTTAGTGTCATTTTTAATAAGTAACAGATAAATTAACACATATAATTATTTTAGATTCTGTTCAATCAACACTTTTGTATTATCTAACCACTCATAGCGTCGACGATACATTGCACGTTTAGGGCGTGAAATATCTTCAGGATTACGGCGAATATCTTCAAGCGTTAATTGATATAAATGCTCATCGAACTCAGCAGCACCTAATGCTAACCAATGCTTATCGTAATCCATCTTGATTTTGCCAGTAGCATAACGCTTTGCTGAATAGGTATGGGAACTATTCTTTATAGCAAGTAGTGTATCTACCTGCCAAGCATTAGCGAGCAGTGTGACCATTTTAATCATTAAATCTTTTGGACGTTGTCCGAATAATGCTTTAGTCAGTAATTTTATTTTTTGGTTATTTTCAGGGCTACTCGCAGGGCCTTGTAAACCACCAATCACTAATTGACGCTTCCCTTTTACATTCCGAATCGCAAATGTCAGGGTATAAAAGTTTTCATCCGCATCATTAAAGAGCGTTAAACTCATATCACCCTCTTTTTGATAACGAGCATAGAATGTCAATTTAAAACAGTAATCAACATCATCTACAGTAAAGTTACATAATGTTAATCCATGACGATCTTTATAGATAGCGTCACGAATATGGGCTGGTAGTTGAGAGACAAACTTAAAATGCTCTACAACAAATTTTGCCCGCTCAGTAGAATTTGTTCCATAAATCACGTAAGGACGAAATGGCTTTTCTAAAAAACGAGGATTACGCTGACATAAAGTATCTAGTAAAGAAGGATCAATTTCAGAAGTGATATGCTGGAAAGCTTTATGGTAGTACATTGCACGAAGAATAAATTTTACTCGATAGCGCCATAATGGTGAGTATTTTTTAGCTTGGCTATCTGGATAAATCATTTTCGCATGGTTACTAAGAGATATGTTGGACTGAATCACACCGTTAATTCTTATATGGCATACTTTGCATTCCATCATTAATCAGATGTATATTTTATCAATACATTTATTCCATATAGCCATTAACTGTTTAGTTTGCACTCACCCTGCATAATAAAACAACGAAATTAGCGGCTTACTTTATATAATTTGATATTTCTATGCCAAAAAACGATATATTAAATCAATAAACCTGCAATTTCATGATTTATTCGCTATAGCCATGGTATAATTACGAAATAATGTTTTTATTTTTGGTTATTTATATGACTGAGCAACCTCATTTCCCAAAACTACATCGCTTAATACATTGGTTATTAGCATTTTCTATTCTATTTATTTTATTAACTATTGTATTACGCTCAACGTGGATGGACAAAACACATATCGCAACGATCCTTCAATCTGGATTGCAAAATGATAATATTTCCATATCACAACAACAAGCTATAACAATTGCTAAATCAATCCGTAATGAAATGTTCCAATGGCATTATATTGTTGGTTATTTTGTCGGTGTACTCGTACTCCTACGTGTGTACTATTCTAAAAAAGTGGGGGTTTTCATGCCAAATCCATTTAAAAAGAATAGCTTACATGACCGTCTTCAAGGATTGTTATATATAGCATTCTATTTATTCTTAACGAGTATTGTAATAACTGGATTAGCCATTCACTTCTTAGGTCACGACTTTATTTTACCTGATTACCACCGAGCTTCAGCCAAAGTTAATAACTTCTCAGGCATCGGT
>NZ_CAMRAN010000028.1 GCF_947039875.1 uncultured Photobacterium sp. | reverse complement strand
AGTTTGACAAAGTTGAAGCCGATGAACTTCGTCTAACTGATATCATTTCAGGCTTTGTTGATCCAAACGAAGAAGCTACTGCAGCACCAACAGCAACACACATTGGCTCAGAGCTAAGCGAAACCGATCTTGAAGATGAAGATAAAGATCTTGAAGACGATGACGACGATGACAACGATAGTGAAGACGAAGAAGAAGACGATGGCAGCATCGACCCAGAATTGGCACGTGAAAAGTTCTTAGAGCTTCGCCAATCCTATGAAAAAATGGCCTTAGCTATTAATACTAATGGTCGTCAACACGCAACAACTGAAGTTGCCGTTGAAGAGTTGTCAGAAATCTTCAAGCAATTCCGTCTAATTCCAAAGCAATTTGATCGTCTAGTTAGCTCACTACGTGACTCAATGGATAAAGTTCGCACTAACGAGCGTCTTATCATGCGTATGTGTGTTGATAACAGCAAAATGCCAAAGAAAACATTCATTAGCTTATTTGCAGGCAATGAATCAAACAGCGATTGGATTGATACCGCACTAAACTCAGGCAAACCATATGCTGAACGTTTAAAGAACTATGAAGAAGATCTTCGTCGTTCAACGTTAAAGCTGCGCATTCTTGAGCAAGAAACGGGTCTATCTATTGAGCGAATCAAAGACATCAGCCGTCGCATGTCAATCGGTGAAGCAAAAGCGCGCCGTGCGAAAAAAGAGATGGTTGAAGCAAACTTACGTCTTGTAATCTCTATCGCTAAAAAATACACCAACCGTGGTCTACAATTCTTGGATCTGATCCAAGAAGGTAACATCGGCCTAATGAAAGCGGTTGATAAATTTGAATACCGTCGTGGTTACAAATTCTCAACGTACGCAACATGGTGGATCCGTCAGGCAATCACTCGCTCAATCGCTGACCAGGCACGTACTATTCGTATTCCTGTGCATATGATTGAAACCATTAATAAATTGAATCGTATCTCACGCCAGATGCTTCAAGAAATGGGTCGTGAGCCATTACCAGAGGAATTGGCTGAACGCATGCAAATGCCGGAAGACAAAATCCGCAAAGTACTGAAAATTGCTAAAGAACCAATCTCAATGGAAACCCCTATCGGTGATGATGAAGATTCACACCTAGGCGATTTTATTGAAGATACAACACTTCAACTTCCAATGGATGCTGCAACTGCAACTAACTTACGCGCGGCAACTAACGACGTACTTGCTGGGCTAACGCCACGTGAAGCAAAAGTACTTCGTATGCGTTTTGGTATCGATATGAATACCGACCACACGCTAGAAGAAGTGGGTAAGCAATTTGATGTTACTCGTGAGCGTATTCGTCAGATTGAAGCGAAAGCATTACGTAAATTACGTCATCCAAGCCGTTCAGACGTACTTCGTAGTTTCCTTGATGAATAAGTAAACTCGATAACATTATCGAAAAAAAAGCGAGCCTCGAGCTCGCTTTTTTATTATCGGTCATAGCAATATTGAATTGTGAATAAGTCCATAAAACACATCTAACTGTTGAAAAAACAAACGATTTTATAGCATTAATCACTAGACAAGTACGATCCCATCCCCTATAATTTTCCGCATATGGCCCCTTAGCTCAGTGGTTAGAGCAGGCGACTCATAATCGCTTGGTCCCCAGTTCAAGTCTGGGAGGGGCCACCAAATTCGAAAAAGCTGAAGTATTTTAACTTCAGCTTTTTTCGTTCTAGCCCCATAAATATTTTCTTCCTCTTCCAATGTAACCACACCACTAAAAAAATCATAAAACACACTGACACTTGATAAATAGCAAAGCTTTATTTTTATTTTCCCACATAATCATCATTTTTATCTCACGCGTGATATTGACAATGAACAGCTATATCTCAGGGTGCCAAATGGTGGAATATCTGCTATAATCCTGCGCTTGAATATTAGGGCTGCAATCAATGTTATAGAGGCATTTATCTACTTGTTTAATAATAACAATATATTTAATGCCACTTAAGATCACCTAGAGATGAGCTTTACAAAAGCGCACTAACGCTTTTTTAAAGTAATATTTAAAGCGTTTTTTATTTATTCATTACTCATTATCGGCACCTAGCAGCATGTTGATGCTCTGATCATGATTAATGTTAATTTTCCCTTGGGTTAAAAGTTCGTCCGGAGAGTATCCTCAATGAAAAAGACCAAGATCGTATGTACGATTGGACCAAAAACTGAATCTGTAGAAATGCTTACTAAACTAGCGAACGCTGGTATGAACGTAATGCGTCTTAACTTCTCACACGGTGACTTCGAAGAGCACGGTCAGCGTATCACTAACCTACGTGAAGTTATGGCTAACACAGGCAAAGAACTAGCAATCTTGCTAGATACTAAAGGTCCTGAGATTCGTACAATCAAACTAGAAGGTGGTAATGACTTCACTCTAGTAGCTGGTCAAGATTTCACTTTCACAACAGATACATCTGTAGTCGGTAATCAAGACCGTGTGGCTGTGACTTACCCTGGTTTTGCTAAAGATCTAGTAAAAGGCAACATTATCCTTGTAGACGACGGTCTAATTGAAATGGAAGTGTTGGAAACAACAGAAACTGAAGTTAAGTGTAAAGTACTTAACAGCGGTGACCTAGGCGAAAACAAAGGTGTTAACCTTCCTGGCGTTTCTGTAAAGCTTCCAGCTCTTGCTGAAAAAGATAAAGCTGATCTTAAATTTGGTTGTGAGCAAGGCGTTGATTTCGTTGCTGCATCTTTCATCCGTAAAGCTGAAGACGTACTAGAAATCCGTGCTCTACTAGAAGCAAACGGCGGCGCTGATATTCAAATCATCTCTAAGATCGAAAACCAAGAAGGTGTTGATAACTTTGACGCTATTCTTGAAGCATCTGACGGTATCATGGTTGCTCGTGGTGACCTTGGTGTTGAGATTCCAGTTGAAGAAGTTATCTTTGCTCAAAAGATGATGATCGAGAAGTGTAACCGCGCTCGTAAAGTCGTTATCACTGCAACACAAATGCTTGATTCAATGATCAAGAATCCACGTCCAACACGCGCAGAAGCGGGTGACGTTGCTAACGCAATCATGGATGGTACTGATGCAGTAATGCTTTCTGGTGAATCAGCTAAGGGTAAATACCCAATCGAAGCTGTGACTATCATGGCGCAAATCTGTGCACGTACAGATAAAGTACTTAAAGCTGAGCTAGGTTCACGTCTAGATAGCCCACGCCTACGTATCACTGAAGCGGTATGTAAAGGCGCAGTTGACACAGCAGAGAAACTAAACGCTCCGCTAATCATCGTTGCAACTGAAGCAGGTAAATCTGCTCGTTCAATCCGTAAGTACTTCCCAACAGCACGTATCCTTGCTGTAACAACAAATACTAAGACAGCTGCTCAACTATGTCTTTCTAAAGGTGTTACACCTGTTATTGTTGATGCAATCGACAGTACTGATGCATTCTACCTACGCGGTAAAGAGTTAGCTCTTGAAACTGGCCTAGGTACTAAAGGCGATATCGTTGTTATGGTTTCTGGCGCACTAGTTGCTTCAGGTACAACCAACACTGCATCTGTTCACGTACTATAATTGTTCGTAAATAGACACTAAAAAAGGGAGCTTCGGCTCCCTTTTTATTTGTTTGCCATTCTCTACATGTGACACGCACCTCCCCCCGCATCAGTCATGACATCATTACTATTTATAAATTAATAGGCATAAAACAGCATTCATATATTTATATTATATAACCAATATCTCATAACAGTAACATTCCAGCCATCAATTCATTTTAATCATTGTTTATCACTCTCTTTAATGTTTAAGCAATAAACAAAGCCAGTTATACTCCTAATCAATGGACACTTATACATTCATAACGGCTAACAAAAGTTGTGTTTGGGTAGTGTCGAATAAATATAACAACAAAGAGGGAAACAGTGTCCAGTCCTACGCAAACGAATAAAATCATGGAGGTCATACGACAAGACATTTTACTTGGTAAATTGACGCCAGGACAAAAACTTGTTGTTGCCGATTTGAAAGAACATTATCAAATCGGTGCATCACCTATTCGTGAAGCCTTAGTCCAATTATCGTGGAAAAAGTATGTTAAATTTGCACCACAAAAAGGTTGCTGGGTAGCGCCTGTCTCTGTGGAAGAACTAACAGATCTTTTTAATGCTCACCAATTAATTTCACATGAATTATTAAAAAAAGCAATTTTACAAGGCGATGAAGCTTGGGAACTCAATATTCTCACCAGTTACCATAAATTAAGCCGCCTCAACCCAACCTCCGATAATGCTGATCTCTCGGAATGGGAGCAACGGCATGGTGATTTTCATATTGCTATTTTATCGGGCAGTAATTCACCAGTATTACTTGATCTTTACCTTGATATTTATGAGCAACTTAAACGTTATCGTCATATTTGGCTAAGTCAATCTCGTGATAGCGAAAATCGTTATCATGATGGTGGAGAACATGAAGCGCTAATGAAAGCAGTCTTAAATCGTGATGTTGAACTGGCACGAACGATCATGAATGACCACTCAAAAAATGCAGTTAGTTCAGTGAGTCCATATCTCTAGTTTTACTGTAACAATTAAACAGCAAAAACCCATGCCACATTTATGTCATGGGTTCTTTGTTCATATTCTAAGATTATGCTTTTAAAGCACGTTCACCACGAGCCAATCCGACAATACCGCTACGGGCCACCTCAATAATCTCTGTTGCTTCACCCACTGCAGCTAAAAACGCATCTAATTTTTCGCCAGTTCCCACCAATTGGATCGTATAAATCTGACTGGTTACATCAACAATTAAACCTCTAAAAATATCAGCGGTACGTTTCACCTCTGCTCGCGCAAAACCACTGGCTTTGACTTTTACCAACATCAATTCCCGTTCAATATGATCTGACGCCGTGACATTACTGACCTTTAAAATATCGATGAGTTTATGCAATTGTTTTTCAATTTGCTCATACGCGGCTTCGTCTTCAACATGAGTGGTAATATTTAACCGTGACAAGGTAGGATCATCCGTTGGAGCAACGGTTAATGACTCGATGTTGTAGCCACGTTGAGAAAATAACCCTACTACCCGCGATAAAGCCCCTGGCTGATTCTCAAGCAAGACTGAAATAATTCTACGCATTATGTACGCTCCGTTTTACTTAACCACATATCACTCATTGCACCACCACGGATCAACATCGGATATACATGCTCAGTTTCATCAACACTAATATCGATAAAGACCAATTTATCTTTCAATGCCAATGCTTGCTCCAATTGCTGATCTAGCTGTTTAGGATCAGAAATACGCACCCCTACATGCCCATAAGCTTCAGCGATAGCGGCAAAATCAGGCACAGAATCCATGTAAGATTGGGAATGACGGCCTTGATAAATCATATCTTGCCATTGTTTCACCATGCCAAGAAAACGGTTATTAAGGTTAATGATTTTTACCGGAATATCGTATTGCAATGCTGTTGAAAGCTCTTGAATATTCATTTGAATACTGCCATCGCCAGTAACACACACCACATCAGCATTCGGTAATGCAAATTTAACCCCCATTGCAGCAGGCAGGCCAAATCCCATGGTGCCAAGACCGCCAGAATTAATCCAACGCCGAGGTTTATCAAACGGATAATACAAAGCAGCAAACATTTGATGCTGACCGACATCAGAAGTGACATAAGCATTACCGTCAGTAAGACGATACAAGGATTCAATCACTTGTTGCGGCTTAATTCGGTCCGTTGTGGTGTCATAACGTAGGCATTGACGTTGACGCCATGTCGATATTTGTTGCCACCATGGCTGTAATGCTGCTTGATTATCAATATCGTCTTGCTCATTAACCAATTTCAGCATACATGTCAGCACAGTATCAGCTGAGCCTACAATAGGGATATCAACCGCCACCGTTTTTGATATCGATGACGGATCAATATCAATGTGCATAATGGTTGCATTAGGGCAGTATTTTTCAAGATTATTGGTGGTGCGATCATCAAACCTCACTCCAATTCCAAAGATAAGATCTGCATTATGCATTGTCATATTGGCTTCATAGGTACCATGCATACCTAGCATCCCCAAACATTGCTCATGCGTTCCCGGAAAAGCACCAAGTCCCATTAATGTATTAACCACAGGAATATGTAAGCTTTCCGCTAATGCTATTAATTGTTCGCTGCAATTAGACATAACCGCGCCACCGCCAACATACAGTACAGGTTGCTTGGCGGCTAATAAGGCTTTGACCCCCCGCTTAATCTGACCTTTATGACCTTGAGTAGTGGGATTGTAAGAACGCAGTGCTATCGATTCTGGATACTGATAGGGATAGTTTTCTGCTGGATTAAGCATATCTTTAGGAATATCAACCACAACAGGTCCAGGGCGACCACTAGCAGCGATATAAAATGCTTTTTTAATAATAGTGGGGATATCTTCCGGTTTTGTTACCAAAAAGCTGTGCTTTACGACGGGGCGTGAGATACCAACCATATCGCACTCTTGAAAGGCATCATTACCAATCAGGTTACTCATTACTTGGCCTGATAATACAACCAGTGGGATTGAATCCATATAGGCAGTAGCAATACCCGTAATCGCATTTGTTGCACCAGGGCCTGATGTAACAAGAACAACACCAACATCACCCGTTGCTCTAGCGTAACCATCCGCCATATGCACAGCGGCTTGCTCATGACGCACAAGCACATGCTCAATATCGCTTTTTTCATGTAAAGCGTCATAAATATCAAGAACCGAACCTCCGGGATAACCGAAGATATGCTTAACGCCTTGATCGATCATTGAACGAACGACCATCTCTGCGCCAGACAACATTTCCATATTTTGTCTCCAGATCGTGAAACATAGTTAGGGCTTATTTTTAGCCTAATAAAAAACATGAATACTCATGCTATGTTTATCATGGTTATAATAATAACCACGAATAACTGTAACAACCTTAACGCTTTTGCAGCATTCATTGCTAGGGCAAAAGACAAGTTTACGGTTTATATCTATCAGATCTAAAATTGTTAATGTTTTATATAGATATTAGTAAACTCAGCACTACCAACGACCACTATTCGATGCGAATTCAGAATATCCATCTTTGCTCAACTAAAAAAAAAGAAGCCTTGAAGGCTTCTTTCTTAAATCTAAACAAAAAATAGATTAGTCGTCTTTTTGTTGCGCTTTTTTATGGCTTTCTTCGTACATATGTTCAATCTCTTTATGGTAACGATCTTGAATCACTTTACGACGTAATTTTTGCGTTGGTGTTAATTCACCTTTATCCATTGAGAATGATTTAGGTAATAAGGTGAATTTTTTCACTTGCTCAAAACGTGCTAGATCTTTCTGTAACTCAATCACACGTTTCTCAATTAATTCAACAATTTGGCTGTGTTTAACCAATTCCATGCGATCTTGATATTTAATATTGAGTTCACGCGCATGTTCTTCTAGTGTTTCAAAACAAGGTACGATCAATGCTGATACGAATTTACGGGTGTCAGCAATAACCGCAATTTGTTCAATTAGATGATCTTTACCAATCGCACCTTCAATCACTTGTGGTGCAATATACTTACCGCCCGATGTTTTCATTAACTCTTTGATACGATCAGTAATAAACAAATTACCTTGCTCATCGATATAACCCGCATCACCCGTTTTAAGAAATCCATCATCAGTAAAGTTGTTCGCTGTCTCTTCTGGCATATTGTAATAGCCACGCATAACCATCGGACCGCGTACTAAAATTTCATTATCTTTACCAATTTTAACTTCAGCACCTGGCATTGGCATACCAATTGAATCAGGGTTATAACAGCGATCATCCCAACAAGATACCGTCGCAGTGGTTTCTGTCATGCCATAGCCTAACTTTACGTTAATCCCCATAGCATGGAAAAAACGACCAATGCCCGCATCTAATTTAGCGCCGCCACATGGCATACACTTAATGTTGCCACCCAATACAGCACGTAATTTAGACAGCACCATTTTATCGGCTAAGTTATGGCTTTTCTGTAATAACCATGAAGGTTCACGACACTCTTGACGAGCCAACGACATCCTTGCACCCATATTTACTGCCCAAGTAAAAATCATCTTTCGATGAAAAGGGGCACGAGCGACTTTTTCATGAACACCTGAATATATTTTTTCATAAACACGAGGCACAGCAGACATGTAATTAGGCTTTACTGTCACTAACGCTTCTTTGAGCTTATTGGTATCTGACAGATAACAATTAATTACGCCACGGTGTAAGACATAAAATGTCCAAGCACGTTCAAAGACATGTGATAACGGTAAGAAACATAATGATGTATCGCCTTCATCTAATGCTAAACGTTCATCATGAGCAATAATTTGTGAAGCAATATTAGCATAATCAAGCATTACCCCTTTAGGTGTACCTGTGGTACCCGAGGTATAGATCAGCGTTAATAAATCATCCATAGCCAAGTTATCTAAACGGGCATCAAGCTCTGACTGATACTCTGAAGAGGCTGTTTTTAAAAAATCAACGTAATGACAAACCAATGGATGTTGAGGTAATTCAACATCATCTGTTAGCGCAACAATACGTTCTAAATTCGGACACTGATCAGCAATAGCAACAGCAGCATTTAACTGAGCTTGTTCGCCAACAAATAATACTTTCACATTAGCATCATTAATAATATATGCCGACTGCTGAGGTGTATTAGTTGGATAAATAGGCACCGTAACACAGCGATTATATAGCGAAGCAAAGTCAGCAATAGTCCAACGTGGCATATTATTGGCAAAAATACCGACTTTATCTTGTACTGCTAAACCTTGATTTAGTAGTGCTAATGCCAATTGTTGAATTTTTTCACCAAAATTATTCCAGCTAATATCTTGCCACTCACCATTAACTTGATGACGTAAAGCAGGACTGTCGCCTAAGCGCGCAATTTGCTGACGAATACGGTGAACAATATGGAAATCATGTTGTGCCATAAGTACTCTATTCTTTTAGCTTACACTTGTAAGCTGATTTGAGATACGCAGTCTACAATTCAGCCTTTAAAAAGCCAACTATAATGCGTATTAAATTATAGCTTCTGACGATCTAGATCACTCTATACCTGCTTACTTATTGTCTTCAATAACTTTTTAAATAAAAAATAAAAGTGTAAGGATCTATAAATAACATGGCCTCATAACATAAAGAATCTATATAGTAGTATGAATATTAAAGATCACCAACAACACCCGAATCACTAACATTCATTTCAAATAACGTGCAATATAGAATTAAATTTATCATCTAAAATAGTATCACTAATACTTGGATAGGTATTCGAAACATCATTCAGTCATCATAAAATAAATATGTACTGCAGAACCACCACGGTTGTTTTTTTAATTCGCTTCCTTCAACCTTTACTTAAAGTACAAAAAAATACAACTTTTGATTGACCTATAGCCCGTCTATTTGATATTCATTTGTTAACAAAATTTATTGAAGTCTTTAATAAAATGAAAACGTGCTTCTACCTCCTCTTAGCTATCCTTCTCATCGTGACATAATCACGCGGGTTGCTATCGAGTGGGAAACACCACTAAAGATTTCAAAACCCGCGCAAGCAAGCGCGGGTTTTTTCATATTTTGACCAGCGCAAGTGAATGCGAAACTCAGCCTTATACAGGCCTATACTTAAAGGATGTCACTATGAAAGATCGGGTCATTATTTTTGATACAACGTTACGTGATGGCGAACAGGCTTTATCTGCCAGTCTAACCGTGAAAGAAAAATTGCAAATAGCTTATGCGCTTGAACGCTTAGGGGTCGATGTGATTGAAGCGGGTTTCCCAGTGTCATCTCCCGGAGACTTTCAATCTGTACAAACCATTGCTAAGCACATTAAAAACAGCCGTATTTGTGCCTTGTCGCGTGCAGTTGAGAAAGACATTGATGTTGCCGCTGAATCATTAAAAGTCGCTGAAGCATTTCGTATTCACACCTTTATTTCAACCTCTACCGTTCATGTACAAGATAAATTGCGTCGTAGCTACGACGATGTCATTGCAATGGGTATTGCAGCAGTAAAACGGGCTCGAAAATATACCGATGATGTCGAGTTTTCCTGTGAAGATGCCGGACGAACCCCGATTGATAATTTATGCCGTATGGTAGAAGCTGCAATTGATGCGGGAGCAACGACCATTAATATTCCCGATACTGTGGGCTACACTCTACCAAGTGAATTTGGTGGCATTATCACCCAACTATTTAATCGAGTACCCAATATAGATAAAGCCATTATTTCCGTTCATTGCCACGATGATCTTGGCATGTCAGTCGCAAACTCCATGGCAGCTATTCAAGCGGGCGCCCGCCAAGTAGAAGGCACCATTAACGGTTTAGGTGAACGCGCGGGTAATTGTGCCCTTGAAGAGATAGCGATGATCATTAAAACCCGTCAATCACTATTAGGGGTGCATACCAGCCTCAAGCATGATGAAATCCATCGCACCAGTAAAATGGTTAGTCAGTTATGTAATATGCCGATTCAAGCCAATAAAGCTATCGTAGGCAGTAATGCTTTTAGTCACTCTTCAGGCATTCATCAAGACGGCATGCTGAAAAATAAAAATACCTACGAAATCATGACCCCAAATTCGATTGGTCTTAAAAACCAAGCATTGAACCTTACCAGTCGTTCTGGTCGTGCCGCGGTTAAGAGTCATATGGATACTCTTGGCTATACCGAGCATGAATATGACCTTGATAAACTGTATACCGATTTTCTTAGCCTAGCCGATAGAAAAGGCCAAGTGTTTGATTATGATCTTGAAGCCTTAATGCATTTTTCTAATCTGCGCGATGAAGATGACTTTTTCAAAATAAACTATTTAAGCGTCCAATCTGGCAGTGTGATGGCAACCACTAGCATAAAACTTCAATGTGGCGATCAGGAAAAGTGTGAAGCCGCAGTTGGTAATGGCCCTGTCGATGCACTGTATCAATGTATCTATCGCCTAACAGGGTACGAAATTGTACTTGATAAGTTTGATCTTACTGCTAAAGGCGAAGGTGAAGATGGTTTAGGGCAGGCGGATATTATTGCCAATTACAAAGGCCGCAAGTACCACGGCACAGGCCTTGCGACAGATATTGTAGAAGCATCAGGTCAAGCGCTGATTCATGTTATCAATAGTATTTATCGTGCCGATCAAATCGCAACTATCAAACAGCAACATAGCCACTAACGTTATTCATTAACAACAAATTCAATCTATTTTTAGTACATTATGGAGAGCACCCACCATGGCAGGTTCATATAATATAGCAGTACTACCCGGTGACGGTATTGGCCCAGAAGTGATGCAACAAGCACACAAAGTCTTAGCGGCAGTCCAACAAAAATTTGATATTACCCTTCATTGTCATCAGTTCGATGTTGGTGGTATTGCGATTGATAATCACGGTTGCCCCCTACCGTCCATCACTCTAAAAGGTTGTGAAGCTGCTGATGCGGTATTGTTTGGCTCTGTCGGTGGCCCTAAATGGGAACACCTCGCTCCCAATGATCAACCGGAGCGTGGCGCACTTTTACCACTTCGTAAGCACTTCGAATTATTTTGTAATTTACGCCCAGCACAAATCCACCGTGGTCTAGAACACTTTTCTCCACTGCGAGCAGATATCTCTGAGCGTGGGTTTGATATTGCCGTTGTACGTGAACTCACTGGTGGCATTTACTTTGGCGAGCCTAAAGGTCGATCAGGTGAAGGCGCACAAGAAAAAGCCTTTGATACTGAAATTTATCATCGCTATGAAATTGAACGCATTGCTAAAATAGCCTTTGAATCTGCGCGCTTACGCCGTAAAAAAGTCTGTTCAATTGATAAAGCCAATGTACTACAAAGCTCAATTTTATGGCGTCAAGTGGTTGAAGAAGTTGCGGTTGATTACCCCGATGTCAGCTTAACTCACATGTACATTGATAACGCCACTATGCAACTTATCAAAGATCCATCACAATTTGATGTGATGTTATGTTCCAATATTTTTGGCGATATTATTTCCGATGAATGCGCCATGATCACCGGTTCAATGGGCATGTTGCCATCTGCAAGTTTAAACCAACAAAAATTTGGTCTATATGAACCAGCTGGCGGTTCAGCACCTGATATCGCAGGTAAAAATATTGCCAACCCCATAGCCCAAATCCTATCCGCAGCCTTAATGTTGCGTTACAGCCTTGGTGAAGAAAATGCGGCTCGTGCAATAGAAAAAGCGGTGGCACAAGCACTAGAAGCGGGGCAACTAACGGCAGATTTAGCCAGTAATAACACCGCCCTTACCACCAGCGAAATGGGTGACAAAATCGCCGCCTATATTCAACATGCATAAGGAACAGCATGATGTCGAATACAATAATGTCACCCTCAAGCCAAGCCAGAACACTTTATCAAAAAGTCTATGATGCTCATGTGGTAGTAGCAGCGGCTGGCGAAAACCCAATCTTATATATTGATCGTCATTTAGTGCATGAAGTGACCTCACCACAGGCATTTGATGGGCTGCGCGAACAAGGTCGCCAAGTTCGCCAAGTAAATAAAACCTTTGCCACCATGGATCATAACGTTTCAACTCAAACCAAAGACATTAACGCCAGTGGTGAAATGGCACGAATCCAAATGGAAACCCTAGCAAAAAACTGTGCTGATTTTGGGGTTACCTTGTATGACTTAAACCATAAATATCAGGGTATTGTCCATGTAATGGGACCAGAGTTAGGTATTACTTTACCCGGAATGACTATTGTTTGTGGCGATTCACATACCGCGACTCACGGTGCATTTGGCGCACTGGCTTTCGGTATTGGCACCTCGGAAGTTGAGCATGTGTTAGCGACCCAAACTCTTAAACAATCTCGCGCTAAAACCATGAAAATTGAAGTTACAGGAAAAGTAGCAGAGGGTATTACCGCGAAAGATATCGTACTAGCGATTATCGGTAAAACTACCGCTGCTGGCGGAACAGGTTATGTGGTTGAATTTTGTGGCGAAGCTATCACGGATCTGTCGATGGAAGGTCGTATGACAGTGTGTAATATGGCGATAGAGTTAGGTGCAAAAGCAGGCTTAATTGCCCCTGACCAAACTACTTTTGATTATATTAAAGGCCGTAAATTTTCACCTCAAGGTGCTGATTTAGACGCCGCTATCACTTATTGGCAAACCCTCACCAGTGATGACAACGCAGAGTTTGATGCAGTTGTCACCTTAAATGCTACCGAGATCAAACCACAAGTGACATGGGGCACGAATCCCGGTCAAGTGATTGCTGTTGATGAGCAGATCCCTGCACCTGAAAGTTTCAGTGATTTAGTTGAGCAAACATCCGCTAAAAAAGCCTTGGCTTACATGGGACTAGAACCTCATAAATCATTATCTGATTATGCTATCGATAAAGTTTTTATCGGTTCTTGTACCAATTCACGTATCGAAGATATGCGCGCCGCAGCTGCTATTGCTAAAGGCCGTAAAGTGGCCGCTAATGTCCAAGCCTTAGTCGTGCCGGGTTCTGAACAAGTAAAAACTCAAGCAGAGCAAGAAGGCCTAGATAAGATCTTTATTGAAGCGGGGTTTGAATGGCGTTTACCTGGGTGCTCAATGTGCCTTGCAATGAACAACGATCGCTTAGGCCCTCAAGAGCGATGCGCATCCACCAGTAACCGTAATTTTGAAGGACGTCAGGGACGAGATGGTCGTACCCACTTAGTCAGCCCAGCCATGGCGGCGGCGGCGGCATGTGCAGGACACTTTGTCGATATTCGTCAACTTGAACCAGTATCGGCATAATAAGGACATAACTATGACAGGCTTTACTCAACATACAGGGTTAGTGGTACCGTTAAATACCGCCAATATTGATACCGATGCCATTATTCCAAAACAGTTTCTTCAAAAAGTAACCCGTACTGGATTTGGACAACATTTATTTCATGATTGGCGTTTTTTAGACGATGGCGGTCAACAACCTAATCCCGATTTTATAATGAATGCCCCTCGTTACCAAGGTGCAACCATTTTACTGGCTCGCGAAAACTTTGGCTGTGGATCATCGCGTGAACATGCACCATGGGCGTTAGCCGATTACGGCATTAAAGTAATGATCGCCCCTAGTTTTGCTGATATTTTTTATGGCAATTCAATCAATAACCAAATGATCCCTGTTCGTCTTACAACGCCACAGATTGATGCGTTATTTGATTATGTAGCAACCACTGAAGGGGCAAAAATCACCGTAGATCTAGCGGCTATGACAGTAACAGCGAACGATAACCAATATTCATTTGAAATTGACGAATTTCGACGTCACTGTCTATTAAACGGATTAGATAACATAGGCTTAACCCTGCAATACCAAGCGAAAATTGCTGAATATGAAGCTAATATTCCTACTTATCTCGCTTAAATTAACTAATCTTAATACTAATGCCTGTTAATCTCAGGCATTAGTATCGCCCTACTCGGCTGTAATAAATCAGATATCATTACGGTCTTCTGTTGATATCTCTTTTTATAACAGGTTCAGTATGCGTATTGTGTTTAGCTTATTGTTGATTTTCGCTTCTTGGTCTCTATGTGCCGCCCCGAAAGCGGATCTATTACCTTATTGGCAAGATCAGGTGGCCAGCAATCAACGCGATATCAATCATCACCCATGGCAACAATTATTAACTAAATACTTAGTTGTTAGCCCACAACAAACACTGTTTCGTTACAGCGCAGTGACTCCCGCCGATAAACAGCAATTACAGAATTATATTAATCAGTTAGCTAAACTTGATCCGCGCCAATATAATCGTAATGTTCAGTTTGCTTATTGGGTTAATCTTTATAATGCACTCACCGTCCAATTGATCCTTGATAATTATCCGATCACATCAATTACTAAACTCGGTGGTTTTTTCAGTTTTGGCCCTTGGGATCAACCCATTGTGACCATCACAAATAAAACCTTAAGTTTAAATGACATTGAACATCGTATATTACGTCCGATTTGGCGCGATCCTCGCATTCATTATGCGGTTAATTGTGCCAGCTTAGGTTGTCCTGACTTACTGCCTCAAGTATTTGATAGTCATCACCTTGATCGACAACTCAACAATGCTGCCAGCCGTTTTATTAATAGTAATAAAGGGGTACGTACCAACTTAAAACAAACAACTTTATCGTCAATTTATGATTGGTATAGCGTTGATTTTGGTAATCAACAGGCCTTATTGCAGCATATAAACCATTATCGAGTGCATAAAAAAATCAATGGCGATAACATTAAATTTGATTACAACTGGCAGTTAAATCAGAAGCTATAACTTAGTACAAGTTACAGGTACAATGCTCGTGTTCTCATTGGGGAGCCATTAGGCTGAGATTGTTGTTATTATCTTGATTGATATAGCAGAACCCATTGAACCTGAACCAGGTAATGCTGGCGTAGGAATTGAGAAACGCATGGGTATTTTACCCCTGTCTAGCTGCTATTACAGCATGCTGCTACTACCTCTCAAGCCTGTGCCGCTCTCTCTTTTTATTTTGTTCGCAGGATGCTGACATCAGGAGCGCATAGTGAAAATCAGTTACACACTTTTACCGCTAATATCGATAGCGTTACTCTCAAATAACGTCTTGGCGGCCGATAATACCCTTAATGTTTATACCTACAGCTCGTTTTCATCCGAGTGGGGGCCTGGACCTATTATCAAAAAAGCCTTTGAAGCCCAATGCGATGGTTGCAAAGTTAACTTTGTCTCTTTAGAAGATGGCGTATCAATTCTTAATCGAGTTCGTTTAGAAGGCAGCCGTAGCCAAGCGGATATTCTATTGGGGCTTGATAACAACCTGATGACTGAAGCTAAACAAACGGGATTACTGGCAAAACAACATGTTGATCTAAGTAAATTAACCTTACCTAAAGGTTGGCATGACGATACCTTTATTCCTTTTGATTATGGCTATTTTGCGTTTGTTTATGACAGCACCAAATTACCCCATCCACCCACCAGTTTAAAAGCGCTGGTTAACGATCAAAACATCAGTATCATCTACCAAGATCCGCGCACCTCAACCCCAGGTCAAGGGCTGATGTTATGGATAAAATCAGTGTACGGCGATAAAGCGACTGCCGCATGGCAACAACTTGCTAAACACACAGTAACGGTAACAAAAGGCTGGTCAGAAGCTTACAGCATGTTCCTTGATGGTGAAGCTGATATGGTATTGTCTTACACCACCTCACCGGCTTATCACATTATGGAAGAGCATAAAAATCAGTATAAAGCGGCCAACTTTAAAGAAGGTCATTACATGCAGGTTGAAGTTGCCGCCAAAATGAAAAATAGCCCACATCCTAAACTAGCAGATCAATTTATGCAGTTCATTGTCAGTGATGGGTTTCAATCTCAAATTGCGACCCACAACTGGATGTATCCTGTTACTAAACAACCACTGCCCGCCGCATTTAATCAATTAAGCGTGCCAGATAAAGCATTAGAATTTAGTGCTGATGAAGTGGCTCACAAGCGTAAAGAATGGATTCGAGAATGGCAGCAAGCGCTGACCCAATAATGGCATACCGTTGTGAATAAACGTGTAACTCAACTTCTGCCCGGACTATTAAGTGTCGGGCTTATTTTATTACTGGTGATCGCCGCGATCACCAGCCTTATACTTCATGCTGGGCAATGGCAACTGAGTAGCTTATGGCATGATCCTTATCTACGTCATGTGACGCGATTTAGTTTTTACCAAGCCTTGCTGTCTACTTTACTCAGTATTGTGCCTGCAATTGCGATTGCTTACGCACTATCACGACGCAATTTTATAGGTAAACAACTGTTATTACGTTTGTTTGCGATGACGCTAGTGATGCCTGTATTAGTGGCGGTGTTTGGCTTATTAGCGATCTACGGCAAAAGCGGTATCATTAGCCATGGGTTAAGCTGGCTCGGATTACCCCGACTAAACATTTATGGTTTAAGTGGCATTTTACTGGCACATGTGTTTCTCAACTTACCATTAGCGGTACGCTTTTTACTCCAAAGTCTAGAATCAATTCCCTATGAACAACATCAATTAGCCGCCCATTTAGATCTTCGTGGCTGGTATAAATTCAAACTTGTCGCTTGGCCTCGGTTACGTCAACAATTGCCCCATGTGGCGGGGCTTATTTTCATGCTGTGTTTTACCAGTTTTGCGGTGATCATGTCACTAGGGGGCGGTCCTAAATCAACCACCATTGAACTGGCAATTTACCAAGCGATTCGCTATGACTTCGATCTTGCTACTGGTGCTATTTTAGCGCTGTGGCAAATGTTACTTTGTGGAGGATTAGTGTTACTTAGCCATCGCTTTGCCAAACCACTAGCAACCTTTAGTGCCTCTGTGGGTAAAAATGTGGTTAATTATCAAGATAATTGGCGTGCAAAATGGTGGGATTGGAGTTGGATCGTGGCTGCAATATTGCTGGTTATCCCACCAATTATTGCAGTTTTTATTGCTGGATTAAACCGTCAACTGCCGCAGTTATTACAACAACCGGCACTGTGGCATGCAGTCGCTAATTCACTTGAAATTGCGGTCATGGCATGTAGCTTAGCGTTTGTTTTTGGCATGATGATCTTACTCGCGAGTCGACAATTACGCTTAAATAAACAACGTTTGAGTGCCGATAGTATTGAAATGATCGGCACCATTATTTTAGTTACTCCAGGGCTAGTATTAAGTACCGGTATTTTCTTATTACTGCGTCAATATACCGATGCCTATGGCGCTGCTTTTTGGGTTGTAGTAGGGGTTAATGCTTTAATGGCACTGCCTTATGTGATCAAAACCCTTAGCCAACCCATGCTGCATATTGCTCAACAATACAATACGTTATGTCATAGTTTAGGCATGCGTGGTTGGTCTCGATTACGACTTGTAGAGTGGCGAGCACTGCGTAAACCGATTGCACAGTCATTGGCTATCAGCTTAGTATTGTCACTGGGTGATCTTGGGGCAATTGCTTTATTTGGTAGCCAAGATTTTCAAACGCTACCACTGTATTTATTCCAATTAATGGGTAGCTATCGCATGGATGGTGCTGCTGTGGCGGCATTATTATTGTTATTACTCAGCTTAGGTTTATTCAGCGCGATTGAATATTGTTTCCAGCCTCGGCGTACCAAAGGCAAACACCATGCTTGATATAAACCAATTATGTTATACCTATCAACCTCAACGCCAACATGAACATCCTATGCTGTTAAGCTTTAACTTTAGCCTTCAACAAGGTGATATTGCGGCGTTAATCGGTCCAAGTGGTGCAGGGAAAAGTACCTTATTGGCGCTTATTGCGGGGTTTTTACAGCCACAACATGGTGATATAACCATCCACCAGCAATCAATTATTACGCTTGACCCTGCTCAACGACCATTATCAATGCTGTTTCAAGAGCATAATTTATTTCCGCATTTAACGGTCTATGAAAACATTGCTCTTGGCGTTGATCCTCGTCTTAAATTGAGTACCCAGCAACGCCAACAGGTACATGATGCAGCAGAAAAAGTGGGATTAACAGCGTATTTACCCCGCCTACCCGAGCAACTATCTGGCGGACAGCGTCAGCGGGTGGCATTAGCGCGCTGTTTAATTCGACAACGGCCTTTATTATTGCTTGATGAACCGTTTTCGGCACTTGATCCTACGTTGCGTAACGACATGCTACAGCTGGTACAGCAACTGACTCAGCAGCAAGCCATCACCGTATTAATGATCACTCATAGCCCTGATGATGCTAAAAAAATCGCCAATAAATGCATCTTTATTGATAACGGAGAAGTGAAAGCATTTGGGGAGACTGATGCGCTATTAAACCACTCCCAACAACCAGACTTACGTCATTACTTAGGCTTAGCGTAATAACGGCCATAAACAAAGCCGAGCTCAGTATGTTATCCCTAGAGCTCGGTTTATATTATTAAAACAACAACGATGAACTTAAAGATTTTCTTCCGCAAATTCAGCTAAACGACTTCGCACCACACCATTAATATAAATATTGGCGCTACCCTCAAAATGTTTAAACCGTTCAACAATGTAAGTTAATCCTGATGTTACTGGTGATAGATAATTGGAATCAATTTGCGCCAAGTTACCCGAGCACACCAACTTAGTCCCCTCACCACAACGGGTAATAATGGTTTTTATCTGTGATGCAGTTAAATTTTGACACTCATCAAGCAGCACAAAGGCATTTTGAATTGAACGTCCACGCATAAAGTTAATCGATTTAAATTGAATATTGGCTTTATCAAAAATATATTTCATTGAACCATCAGTGCAGACATCATGCTTATGTAATGCTTCCATGGTGTCGGTAACCGCCGCTAACCACGGTAACATTTTTTCTTCTTCAGTACCGGGTAAAAAGCCAATAGATTCAGCAATTTCAGGTGTATTACGCGTAACAATTATCTTGTCATACATGCCTTTTTCTATCACCTGCTCTAACGCTGCTGCCATCGCTAAAATGGTTTTACCACAACCAGCAGGACCAGTTAATATCACTAAATCAATACTGGGATCGAGCATAGCGTCCAATGCCATACCTTGATAAATGTTTTTAGGATGAACCCCCCATGCTTGGCGATGCATTAAGCGTTCGTAACTGATGTCTTTAATCGTAACCTCTTCACCATCAATCGCTTTGATTCGCGCGGCAAATTCTTCACTGTCATCCAGTAAATATTGATTCATGTACGGATTATCAAATAACGATCGAGGCAAAATATGTAAGGTTGAACTACCGCGATTTTCAGAATGGCATTCAGCGACATTACTCCAAAAATTACCTTGATAACGGTGAAAACCTTTACTGAGTAAGGCGATATCATCAATCAATTGATCGGAGCGATAATCATCAACATTCAGCACCCCAGCCCCTTTGGCTCGTAAGCGCATATTGATATCTTTCGTCACTAATACTACGCTTCTAGGGGTATGTTTTTGTTGTAGAAAAAGAACACTATTAAGAATACGGTTATCACCTGCTTTATCACTAAAAGCATGCACCGTTTGTTTGACTTCATAATCAGCAAAAATAGCAATAGTGCCGTTATGTGGAATCTGATCATTAAAAGGAATTCCCGCTGAAATTTGCTCAGGGGTCGCATCGTGAAAGATATTTTCTAGCGCGCGAATAGCAACCCGCGCATCACGTGAAACATCACGCTTACTGTCTTTAATACGATCTAATTCTTCCAGAACCGTCATCGGGATCACGACATCGTGTTCCTGGAAAGAAAAGATAGCGAGAGGTTCATGAAGCAGAATATTTGTATCAAGTACAAACAGTTTCCGTTCGGCATTGTCCATAAGCACCTCCTTGGTAAGGCGAACAACAATAAACTTGGCTATCACTCTTTTAGCTTACGTCAAAATTAACGTTTGTGTTAATTACAGCATTTATAACGATCAATAGGCATAACAATTAAAGCATCTATTGATTAAACTAGAATGGCATTAAGACTCACGCTTCTTTTGCACACTTTCACCGTGACCTTAATCACATCATGCAGTAACATAACTCCCCCATTTTTGAGTTATGCGTATGCCATATTATTCATCTATGCATTTAGTTTTATTATAGACGATAAATAGACAACGCGAATTATAATATTTCCTTTATATCAAATAATTAGAAGGTTTCTAGCACTATGCCATTTGCTTTGGGTCAACGTTGGATCAGTGATACAGAAAGTGATTTAGGTTTGGGAACAGTCGTCGCGATTGAGCCTCGCACTGTTAGCTTGATGTTTCCAGCATCAGATGAAAACCGTTTATACGCTCGACATGATGCACCAGTTACCCGTGTAATGTTTAATGTTGGCGATGTGATTGAAAGCCACGAAGGCTGGTCGCTCAAAGTTGAATCGATCGAAGAAGATAAAGGAATTATCACTTATATCGGTACCCGTATAGATACCGAAGAAAGCGATGTCGCGTTACGTGAAATATTTTTAAGCCATCAAATTCGTTTTAATAAACCGCAAGATAAATTATTTGCAGGTCAAATTGATCGTATGGATCGATTTGCATTACGTTACCGCGCGCTAAAAAATCAATATGAACAACTAAAAAGTCCATTGCGTGGTTTATGTGGCATGCGTGCAGGTTTAATTCCGCACCAGCTTTATATCGCTCATGAAGTCGGTCGTCGTTATGCACCACGCGTACTTTTAGCCGATGAAGTAGGTTTAGGTAAAACCATTGAAGCGGGCATGATCATTCACCAACAAGTGCTATCTGGTCGTGCTGAACGTATTCTAATTTTAGTGCCAGAAACACTGCAACATCAATGGTTAGTGGAAATGATGCGCCGCTTTAATCTGCACTTTTCTATTTTTGATGAAGAGCGTTGTGTTGAGTCTTTAGCAGATGCAGCTAACCCATTTGATACCGCACAATACGTACTGTGTTCACTTGATTTTCTACGTAAAAGCCGCCGTCGCTTTGAGCAAGCATTAGATGCTGATTGGGATCTACTCATTGTCGATGAAGCGCACCACCTTGAATGGAGTGAAGAGCGTCCAAGCCGTCAATACCAAGTGGTTGAAGCTATTGCTGAAAAAACACCGGGCGTATTACTGCTAACGGCAACCCCTGAACAATTAGGCCGTGAAAGTCACTTTGCCCGCCTACGCTTATTAGACCCTGATCGTTTTTACGATTACGAAGCCTTCGTCGAAGAAGAACGTCAATATGAGCCGGTTGCTGACGCCGTATCAAAATTACTTGCAGGTGAAAAACTTGATAGCAACGCTAAGCAAACTCTAGTCGACTTACTTGCAGGCCAAAACGTTGAGCCAATGATCACTGCGATTGAAAATGCAACCACAGCAGATGATGCTGAGGCGCTAGAAGCACGCCACGAGTTGATCCGTAACCTAATGGATCGTCACGGTACTGGCCGCGTATTATTCCGTAATACTCGTTCAGCAATCAAAGGTTTCCCTAAGCGTCACCTTAATATGTACCCATTACCAATGCCAAATCAGTACAGCACCGCGATGCGTGTAGCTGGCATGATGGCAGGTAAACTAAGCATTAACGAAAAAGCGATTAAACTGCTTTATCCTGAAGATATCTATCAAGAGTTTGAAGGTGAATCAGCGACATGGTGGAACTTTGACCCTCGCATTAACTGGTTGCTAGATATGCTAAAAGCCAACCGTAATGAGAAAGTATTGGTGATCTGTTCTCGTGCTCAAACCGCATTAACGTTAGAGCAAGCCCTACGTGAGCGTGAGGGTATTCGTGCGACCGTGTTCCACGAAGGTATGTCGATCATTGAACGTGATAAAGCGGCGGCGTATTTTGCGCAAGAAGAGAGTGGTGCTCAGGTATTAATCTGTTCAGAGATTGGTTCAGAAGGTCGTAACTTCCAATTTGCTAATCAATTAGTGATGTTCGATTTACCAAGTAACCCTGACTTGTTAGAGCAACGTATTGGTCGTTTAGATCGTATCGGTCAGCAACGTGAAATTGAAATCCACGTACCGCACCTTGAAGGCACCTCACAAGCCTTATTAGCACGTTGGTTTAACGAGGGCTTAAACGCGTTTGAAGAAACCTGCCCAACGGGTCGTCCTGTTTATGAAGCGGTATGTGAAGATTTAATCACACTACTTGCTAGTGATAAGCAAGACAGTGACGCACTGGAAGCGGTGATCACTCAAAGTGCGGCACTACATAACGAACTTAAAGGTAAACTTGAACAAGGCCGTGACCGCTTACTTGAAATCCACTCCAATGGTGGCGAAGCCGCACAACAGTTAGTGGAACAAATTAGCAGCAAAGATGGCGATACCAACTTGGTCTCTTTTGCACTAGGCTTATTTGATACCATTGGTCTTAACCAAGACGACAAGGGTGAAAACGCAATTGTAGTAACACCGTCAGAGCACATGATGGTTGCAAGCTACCCTGGCTTACCTTACGACGGTTGTACCATCACATTTGATCGTAATACTGCGCTATCACGCGAAGATCTGCACTTTATCAGCTGGGAACACCCAATGATTCAAGGTGGTATTGAATTGCTATTGAGTGAAGGTGTCGGAACAACGGCAGTTTCATTACTGAAAAACAAAGCACTGCCTGTCGGTACTTTGTTATTAGAACTGATTTACGTGGTTGATGCGCAAGCACCAAAACAATCGGGTATTGGTCGTTTCTTACCTAAAACACCTATTCGCATTCTACTTGATAGCAAAGGTAATAATCTGTCTGCCAATGTTGAGTTTGAAAGCTTTAACCGTCAGTTAAGCCCAATTAACCGTCATTTAGGCAGCAAGTTAGTCAACTCAGTACAAAAAGAAATCCATACTCTTATTGCTCATGCTGAACGTGAAATTGACAAAGAGTTAGTTACCGTACGTAGCCAAGCACAAGCCGAGATGGAAGCAACATTACGTGCTGAGCATCAACGTTTACTGGCACTAAAAGCAGTTAACCCTAACATTCGTGATGACGAGTTAGAATTGATTGAATCTCAAATTTTGGATTTAACAGACTACATTGCTAAAGCTCAAATTCAACTGGATTCACTGCGTTTAATTGTTGTTAGCCATAACTAATTTACTGACATTATCGGTATGAAAATTTAACCGTCGCGAGTATGTTTACTGCATCTTATCGGCGGTTTTTTTATAGCTAACATACTATAGACATACCAATTGTAAGGCATTCATATTAGTATGCTGACCAATTTTTCACTCTCAATTTGCGAGCGCATCATGAAACCATTGCCAGTGCTAAACTATAATCCCCCCACGGATCCTTGGCTGGATACTCTTTTTATTGATAGCGATATTATAGCGATCAATAAACCAGCGGGTCTGTTATCAAATCCAGGTCGTCAACCTGAGCATCATGACAGTGTATTTGCGCGCGTATTAGCTCAATATCCTCAATCACAAATTGTACATCGGTTAGATATGGGTACCTCTGGCTTGATTGTATTGGCATTAAATAAAGCTGCTGAACGCCACTTCAAAGCACAATTTCGTGAGCGTGAAACCAAAAAAGTGTATTACGCACGAGTCTGGGGACAAATGGAGCATGATACAGGTACGGTTGATTTGCCACTAATTTGTGATTGGCCTAACCGCCCTCGTCAAAAAGTATGTTTTGATGACGGAAAGCCGTCAGTGACCCACTATGAAGTATTAAATCGCGATGAAAATAGCACTCTAGTTCGCTTATTACCGATTACAGGTCGCTCACATCAGCTACGCGTACATATGCAAGCGCTAGGGCACCCTATTTTAGGTGATAAATTCTATGCCAATGACGAAGCGATTGCGGCATCACCACGACTATTATTGCATGCAGCAGAACTGACCTTTACCCATCCAGGGACTGATGAGCCAATGCACCTGTTTGCGCCGTGTGAATTTTACCCACAAGCACTAACGCAAACAATTTACCCGTAAACGGTAGGCATCTTTTACAATGAATGCTAGCGTACAGCTTGCATTCATTGTTTATTGAGATGACCCATGGAAACTATCGTTTTTCTTGATCATGGCACTATTCCGGCACACATTAGTCTTCCTCGCCCTGATTTTTGTCACCAATGGCATCAATACGACGCAACAACTGCATCACAAGTGGTTGAACGCCTACAACATGCCACGATAGCAATCACCAATAAAGTTGTACTAAATAGTCAGGTACTGGCTCAATTACCTCTCCTCAAATTTATCGCCATTGCTGCAACAGGGACTAACAACGTTGATCTCGATTATTGTCGCACTCACAATATCAAGGTCGCTAACATTCAAGGTTATGCTACTCGCTCAGTGCCAGAACATGTTATAGCGATGATTTTTGCCCTTAAACGCAATCTTGCGGGCTATCAACAAGACATCGCTAACGGTGAATGGCAACGTCAGCAGCAATTTTGTTTTTTCACCCACCCAATTACTGATGTTGCAGGATCAACTTTGGGTATTATTGGTAACGGAGGCTTAGGTCAGGCTGTCGCCACACTGGCACGCGCTATTGGTATTGAGGTGTTATTTGCCGAACATGCAGGGGCAACTCAATGCCGTGATGGCTATCACCCCTTTGAGCAAGTGCTGCGCGAAGCTGATATCATTAGCTTACACTGCCCACTGACACCAACCACCCATAATATGATTGCCGAATCACAATTGGCTCTGATGAAATCAAGCGCAATAATAATTAATACTAGCCGCGGCGGTTTAATTAACGAACAAGCATTAGTTGATGCACTCCTCTCTCACCAAATAGCAGGAGCAGGAATCGATGTTTTTACAACTGAGCCAGCATTGCCGTCAAATCCATTAATTGTTCATAGTCAGTTGTCCAATCTGATTCTAACGCCACATGTAGCATGGGGATCTGATTCCGCCATTCAAACATTGGTTAATCAATTGATAGACAATATTAATAGCTTCCATCAAGGTACCCATAAAAATCAGCTCTAATCTCGATTTTTAGCCACAAAAAAGCGAGCATGGCGCTCGCTTCTTTTTATTGCTAATTGCGGTTCAACTGTCGATGCCGTTAACTGACTATTTAAAGCCTTTTTCTTTACGGATCAGATCATAAGCTGCTTGCAGTTCTTGGGTCTTTTGCTTAGCAATTTCCATCATTTCTGGTGGTAAACCTTTTGCCGCTAATTTATCAGGGTGGTGTTCATTCATTTGTTTACGGTAAGCACGTTTCACTTCTTGTGCTGACGCGTCTTCATTAACACCTAGCACTTTAAAAGCATCCGCTAATTGATCACGAGTCGGCGGCGCTTGAAAACCACCCCCTTGTTGTTGGTATTGCTGATGAAAGCCACCTTGTTGAAAACGAAACGCTGCTTCTTGCATCTGTAAGCGTTGTTCTAACTGAGCTTCAGAGAAACCAAGGTAACGTGCAATAACATGCAAGAGTTGACGTTCTTTTGAGTGTAATTGTCCATCCGCAAACGCCGCTTGAATTTGAAGCTCTAAGAAAAACTGTAATAAGTCAGCACGACCGGCGCTATTACGAACGCGATTAAGGGTTTCTTCCAGAGGGAAGTTATCTTCTTTACCTTCACGAAATGCATTTTGCGCTTGGCGGCGAGATTCACCCTGTAGCCCCATTCGATCCATGATCGTACTAGCAACACGAATTTCATTTTCAGTAACACGGCCTTTGGCCTTCGCCATGTGTCCCATGGTGGCAAAGCAAGCATTAAAGAACTCAGCTTGGCGCTCTGCATTAGTGGCATTTTTACCACCAAAACCGCCAAAACCACCGTTTCTTTGGCGGGCATACGCTTTATCAAATTGATGACCGATAAATAAGCCAATTAGAAGACCTATATATTTAGGGCCAAGCAATATTCCCAGTAGAGCACCGAAAATTTTTCCCCATATACCCGTTCTCTGCATTCTATACTCTCTGGTAGTTCGTTAATTTTTTCACTGTTTACCCAACAGCATGCGCTGAAAAGATGCCGTCGCGTTAAATTTGCATTATGATAGCTGTCATTTGTCGGGAATGCTTGTAAAAAGCGCAACAATTCGCCTTGCACCAAATTGATACAGGAATGTTGAATTAGATGTCACTTACCTCTCACAGTTTACTAGCCACAATGATTAGCTTAGCCCTATATGGCCCAGCAATGGCAGCTGACATTACCCCTACAAGCGGTGATAGTCACAGCCCAAAAAACATTGCAGATCCTGCTAATAATGCAATTAATGGTAACAAAAATCCAATTGCGATGGTACGTGGTGTCTGCATCCCGGAAAAAGATCGCAAACAAGATACCAATAACGAACCGATCCATATCAGTGCAGACCATGCTGAAGCACAACAAAATACAGCCGCTGTATACTCTGGTGATGTAGTAGTAAAACAAGGCACGCGGACGATTGTTGCTGATAAAGCTACCTTGCAACAACCCGCCAACATTGTAACGGCAGACGGCAATGTTTTCTATCAAGATGGTGGCATGGACATTGATGCCAAAAGTTTAACTAGCGATCTTGATACTAAAGATGCTCAAATGAATGATGCGGTCTATAAAATGACCTGTCAGGCAGGCCGCGGTGATGCTAAATTAATTGAGCGTCGCAATGTTGACGGCACTCAGTTTTACAAAATGACCGATGGTACTTATACCACCTGTCCTGATAACGATAAAAGCTGGCGCTTTGCGGCGGGTAGTCTAGATCGTGATGGTGACTCACCATTTGCGGATCTATATAATGCCCGCTTTGAAGTCCTTGATGTGCCTGTATTTTATCTTCCGTGGTTACGTGTTCCTGTCACTGAACAACGTCTTACTGGTTTCCTATATCCGTCAATTAGCTACGGTTCAAAAAACGGTATGGAGCTAGAAACCCCTTTTTACTGGAACATAGCTCCCAATTACGACTTAACCCTTACCCCTAAGTATATGAACCACAGAGGATTACAGTTAACCTCTGAGTTCCGTTATCTGTCTGATTTTGGTCAAGGTAAAGTCATTGGGGAATATTTAGGCCACGATAAAAAATACCGCGATTATGATAAACGTTGGGGTTTCCAATGGACACATAGCGGTATTATCGATAAAAACTGGTTGCTGAATATCGATTACAGCAAAGTCAGTGATGCAAAATATTTTGATGACGTCGACTCAATTATTGGTCAGCGTGAAGATAATAACCTATTGCAAACTGCATCGTTGGCGTACCGTAATGATAATTGGGACACTAACTTAATGGTACGTGACTTCCAACCACTGACTGAAAGTGGCCAAGGCTCGCAATACCGTTTAATGCCTCAACTATCAAGTACCTACTATAAATCTGATCTTCCTTATGGGTTAGATTTTAGTTTGCCAATGAGTATCAGTAAATTTGATACCGATGATAGATCCAAACCAACAGCTGATCGAGTCACAGTAGAACCAACATTAACCTTGCCGTATGCGACCCCTTGGTGGTCTGTTACTACGCAAGCTAAATTAATGTATGCCCATTACAATCAACAATTTGATGTTCAGGCAAACCCCGATCTCAACACGCTCGATAAAACAGCAGACCGCACGGTGCCCGAATTTAGAGTCAACAGTAGCTTGTACTTTGAACGTGACACCTCGATCATGGGTGAGCATTACACTCAAAGTTTAGAGCCACAACTGCAATATTTATATGTGAAAGATGTTGATCAAAGTGGCATCTATAATCCCGTTAATTATAGCGGTGGCGGCTATGACTCAACCCGCTTACAACAAGACTATTACGGCCTATTTAGCGACAGAACTTATAGTGGTCATGATTATATTGCGCCTGCTAACCAATTTACCGTTGGTGCTACCACTCGTTATTATGATGCAAACTTTAAGGAACGTTTTACCCTTTCATTGGGTCAAATTTTCTATATTGATAAACCCGTCGCTGATGGCACTGATGCAAAAAGCTATTCTGCAACCGCATTAGAGACTGAATTCAACCTTGATGATAATTTATTCTTCAAGAGCGCAATGCAATATGATTCAAGTGAAAATGAAGTTCAGCAAGGTAGTACCGCGGTTGAATACCGTAATGGCCGTGTATTTGTGCAACCAAGTTATCGCTATGTTTCTAGTAGTTACTTAACCAAATATGTTGATAATCCAAATGTTGAAGTCAATGGCAAACGCGATGGTATTTCACAATTAGGTTTATCGGCAGGTTTCCCTATTAACGACAATATTGATATTACTGCGGATTATTTCCAAGATATGAACGTCAATAAAATGTTAGAAAGTCGCGTAGGTTTAGTTTACCGCTCAGCATGTTGGATGGTAGGTTTAAGCTATAATCGCTATGCAAAAGATCCATTGAACCAAGATTTTACCGAATACGACAGCAATGTTAGTTTCTCGTTTAGTCTACTTGGTCTTCAAGGTGCACGACCATTTGGTCAAACATCAGATGATGGCGGCAATATTCTGGGTTATGCAGACCCATTTACACTTAAAAATTAATGATCGTGGCGGTAATTAATATCGCCACTCAACATGACGGACTATAAATGAAAAAGTGGAAGTATTCAGCGCTAAGCGTAATGCTTATGGGTATGACAGCAACAGTGATGGCAGCCCCTCAACCGCAAGAATTAAATCAAATTGTCACCACAGTTAATGATGGCGTGATTTTACAAAGTGACGTCAATGCAATGTTGAAAACCGTCCATCTTAATGCTGCGGCAGAAGGCCAACAACTGCCTCCGAACAATATTTTACGTCAGCAGGTGATGGATAAATTGATCATGGAGAATTTGCAGATTCAGCAAGCCAAGCAGCTGGGTTTACGCATTGATGATAACCAGTTAGATCAAGCCGTTGCCGATGTCGCTAAACAGCGCAATATGACGGTGACTCAACTGCGTCAAGATTTAGCAAGCGCAGGCATTAGCTATCCAATGTTCCGCGAGCAATTACGTAACGACATGCTAGCGTCTGAAGCACGCACCATTATTGTTCGTAAACGAGTTAACATTCTTCCTCAAGAAGTCGATAATCTCGCGGCACAGTTAGCAAAGCAAACTCAACAAAATGTACAATACAACATTAGCCAAATTCAGATTGCCGTTAATGACGATGCAGATAAAGCCACCCGTGAAAAAGCCAAGCAAGAAGCGGATAAAATTTATGCTGAAATCAAACAAGGCGCTAATTTTGCTGAATTAGCTTACCGCTACTCAAAAGGCCCTAAAGCCCTAAAAGGTGGTGAATGGGGTTGGATGAGCAAAGAAGAAATGCCAACAATTTTTGCTGACCAAATTAAAACTAGCAGTAAAGATAGTGTGATCGGTCCTTTCCGTAGTGGTATTGGTTACCATATTTTAAAAATTAATGACGTTAAAGGCATGCCAACAGTTTCAGTGGTTGAAGTAAAAGCCCGTCATATTTTAATCAAGACCTCTGTTATTCTTAGCGACGCTGCAGCTAAACGTGAACTAGAAACAATTCGTCAAAAAATCATTAGTGGTAAAGAAACCTTTGCAGCTGCAGCTAAACAATACAGTGTAGATCCAGGCTCTGCGGCTAACGGTGGTCAGTTAGGTTGGCAGGTACCATCAATTTATGCGCCTGCATTTGAAAAAGAAGTTAAAACATTACCTGTCGATCAAATTAGCCAACCATTTAAATCACAGTTTGGCTGGCATATTGTTGAAGTAGAAGGCCGTCGTAATGTCGATCGTACTGAAGCTGCATTAAAAAATCGCGCAGCTCAAATCCTATTTAACCGAAAGTTTAATGAAGAAGCACAAACATGGTTACAAGACCTTCGTGCTGGCGCATATATCGAACAAATAAATAAGGTAAATAATGGCTAATAACAAGCATATGACTAACACACAACGGATTGTCATCACCCCAGGTGAACCGGCCGGGATTGGCCCTGATTTAGTCATTGCCTTGTGTCAACAATCTTGGCCGCACCAACTTGTCATTTGTGCTGATGCGCAGGTTATGGTAGAACGTGCGGCTCAATTAGGTTTACCTTTAACCATTTTGCCTTATCAGCCTGAGTTAGCAGCACAACCGCATCAAGCGGGAACCATGACTGTTATACAGATTAATAGTACCACTGAGGTTGTCTGCGGACAGCTTAACGAGCAAAATGGTCTCTATGTATTAGCAACACTAGAGCGTGCAGCTGCAGGCTGTATGAGTGGTGAATTTGCTGCGGTTATAACCGGCCCTGTTCATAAAGGGGTTATTAACCGCGCTGGGGTTTCTTTTAGTGGCCACACTGAGTTTTTTGCACAGCAGTCAGATACCGCGCAAGTTGTTATGATGCTTGCAACAGAAGGATTACGGGTTGCTTTAGTGACAACCCATATTCCGTTAAACTGTGTCGCAAAAGCCATTACAGAACCTCGGCTAAAGCAAGTTATTCGTATCTTGCATGCTGATCTAGTGACTAAATTTGGTATTGCTTCTCCCAAAATTTATGTTTGTGGGCTCAATCCTCATGCCGGTGAAGATGGCTGTTTGGGCATGGAAGAAATTGATACCATTGCTCCAACATTAGAACAACTACGTCAACAAGAAGGCATGGATCTTATCGGACCGTTACCGGCTGATACCATCTTTCAAGAAAAATATTTAGCTGATGCCGATACGGTGTTAGCCATGTATCACGATCAAGGGTTACCGGTGCTGAAATATAAAGGCTTCGGTAAGTCAGTCAACATTACGTTGGGACTTCCCTTTATCAGAACTTCAGTAGATCATGGTACCGCACTGGAACTCGCAGGTACTGGGCAAGCAGACATAGGTAGCCTTCGGACAGCGCTATCCCACGCCCTCGAATTGGTAGAAAAACAAGCATGAGCAGCGATCAAGTCCACTTAGGTCACCGCGCGCGTAAGCGCTTTGGCCAAAACTTTTTAAAAGACCCATATATTATTGATGGCATTGTGTCAGCGATTAACCCTTTACCAGGCCAAAATCTGGTAGAAATTGGCCCCGGCCTTGGTGCGATCACTGAATATGTTGGTAAATTAGTTGATAAATTTACGGTTATCGAACTTGACCGAGATCTGGCTGAGCGTTTACGTAATCACCCAGATCTAGCGTCAAAACTTACCATCCACGAAGGCGATGCAATGCGTTTCGACTTTACGCAACTTATTAAAGAAAATAATAAGTTACGTATCTTCGGTAACTTGCCTTACAACATCTCAACCCCGTTGATGTTCCACATTTTTGAATTTCATAAAGACGTACTAGATATGCACTTTATGCTTCAAAAAGAAGTGGTTAATCGTCTTGCTGCAGGTCCTGGTAGTAAAGCTTATGGCCGTCTAACGGTAATGGCGCAATACTACTGTAAAGTGATGCCAGTACTAGAAGTACCGCCAGAATCTTTTGTACCTGCACCGAAAGTAGATTCAGCAGTAGTACGTTTAACGCCGTATGAAGTGCTACCATTCCCATGTACTAACCTTAAATGGCTAGATCGTGTGTGTCGTGAAGGCTTCAACCAACGTCGTAAAACAATCCGTAACTGTTACAAAGGCTTGTTGACACCAGAACAACTAGAAGCGCTTGGTATTAACCCAGGCCACCGCCCAGAAAACATTACGGTAGAACAATTTGTTGCTATGGCTAATTGGCTTGACGTTAATTTCCAAAAAGAAGAGCAATAATGGTATAGCGCATTAACAACTGCGCCTATAACATAATAACCCTGTGTAACGTATCACGTGTTATGCGGGGTTTTCTTTATTTATCAGCCAACAATACTAAAATGAGAATAAATCATCAGCAAAGGATATTGCCTGTGAGTATCTCATCTCCTCCAACGATCAAATGCCATGTTGTCAGTCATTATCTAGCAGAACAATCGCAACCTGATCAGCAACGTTATGTATTTTCATACACTATCACCATTAAAAATCTAGGCCGCGGTAGCGCTCACTTACTAACACGCTATTGGTTAATTACTGATGCTAATGGCAAAAAATTGGTTATTGAAGGTGAAGGCGTCGTCGGACAACAACCGCATATCAACGCTGCTGATGAATTCACTTATACCAGCGGCACTATCATTGAAACCCCTGTCGGTGTTATGCAAGGTCAATACACCATGGAAGATGAAGCAGGTAATCGCTTTAAAGTTGAAGTGACACCATTTCGACTAGCAATGCCGAACATTCTTCATTAACCTAATGCGATTAATTTCATGTTAATTAACGCATTGATAATGGGAGCACCATGGCGACTTATCTTGTCGGTGATATTCAAGGCTGTTTACCCGACTTAAAAAAATTACTGGCCCAAGCAAATTTCGATCCTCATCATGATCATTTATGGCTTGCTGGCGATCTGGTTGCTCGCGGCCCAGAATCGTTAGAAACATTACGCTTTGTAAAAGCATTGGGCGATCATGCTACGGTCATTTTAGGCAATCATGATCTGCATTTATTAGCGGTATCTCATCAACTGGCGCGCGCTAAAAAAAGCGATAATATCCATCAAATTTTTACCGCTGAAGATGGCCCTAAACTCCTTAATTGGTTACGCCACCAGCCATTATTAGCGGAACATCCTCATTACCCATTGGTTATGGTACATGCGGGTATTACGCCACAATGGACGCTTGAACAGGCACGTCAACATGCACGAGAAGTCGAGGCTCTGCTTCAGTCTGATGATTACTTGTGGTTATTAAAAAACATGTATGGTGATGGCCCTGATTGGTGGCAAGACGATCTTTCTCAAATAGAACGGTTACGGTTTACGATCAACAGTTTTACGCGAATGCGATTTTGCGATCCTCAAGGACGATTGGATATGCACTGTAAAGTACAACCCAATGATCCAAGTGCTGGTAACTTGATCCCTTGGTTTGATGTTAAGCGCACACAACCATTAGCAAAGACGATTATCTTTGGTCATTGGGCTGCCTTAATGGGTCATCAAGATGAACACTGTATTGGATTAGATACTGGCTGTGTATGGGGCAATAGCTTAACTATGCTGCGTTGGGAAGATGGGCAGCGATTCGTTACTGAGTGCCCGCTTTACGCATGATCGCGACACATAAAAATGCCGACAGTTATTGTCGGCATTCTTGATATTAACGTCTGCAACTTCGGTTATGATCGCTCTAAGATCACGAACTCCATCGCATAAGCATTTTTTTCATCAGCATCATAATGCTGACTTTCAACGCGATGCCAATGTTCGCCCCATTCAGGAAATTGGGTATCGCCGTCAAGATCTGCATCAATAAAGGTTAAATATAATCTATCCGCTATCGGTAAACACGCTTGATAAATACTGCCGCCACCAATGATCATTAGCTCAGGTGCATCACCTGCGGCTAATTTTGCAGCCGCCATATCACTAACGACAGTGATCCCTTCAGCATTAAAATCAGGATTACGACTGATCACGATATTTAACCGCCCTGGTAACGGACGTCCAATTGATTCAAAGGTTTTACGTCCCATCACTATCGGTTTACCTAGCGTGCAATGCTTAAACCATGCAAAATCAGCGGGTAAATGCCATGGCATGCTATTGTCTTTACCAATGATCCGTTGGTGAGCCATTGCAGCGATCATGCTGATCTTCATTTTTGCATCTCCATTTACGTTGCCAGTATTCGTCTTGTCATTCTGTCGTAGTTATACCACAGGACGGCGACGATAAAATAATAACCCAGGCATCGCCAATCCAATCGCTAACGCTGCAACAATAAATACTGCTTTCAATACGTTATCAATCATGACCCCCCATAAGGCTAATGAAAAGCCTCGATGGTTGATTTCAACGATAGCAATCATGGCTTTAAAGGCAAATACCCCCGGCACCATAGGGATCAACGCTGCAACAGTAAACACTTTAGGATGGGCTAAAAAACGGTGTGACCAATGGACACCAATCATACCAACAGTGGTTGCAGCGATAAGAGTTGACCACTCGATTGAAAGCCCCCAATGCATTAATAGAAACCGTGTCCCATGACCAATTGCACCACCAATAGCGCAATATTTTAACGCTTTTTGAGGCACATTAAACACCAATGCAAATCCCAATGCAGGGATCATCGCCAGTAACATATCATTCAGTAATGCCACCATTAATGTCATAGTAACCACCCCCACACACCCAATACATTCATTGCAGCGATAATGCCCATACAAGTCGATAAGGTTAATAAACTTGCCATGGTCCAACGGGCTAACCCCATACTTGGAAAGCCTTTTACCATATCAGCCACAGCATTAATTAATGGAAAACCAGGCACTAACATCAGTACCGATGAGGCCATCGCTAAAAAAGGTTGAGCACCAATATTGTACACTTCACCAAGCCCTGAAATGAGTGTGGTTACAAACGCTGTCACCCCAAAATTGAGCAGCGGATTAAAGTGGTAACTGGCAATCTGTTGACGCACATACATTCCCACAGAAGAGGCACAAAAAGTCAGTAAAAATACGGGCCAATCTCCTCCTGCTAAACGACTAAATGCAGCACAGGATAGACCAATCATAACCACCACTAACCAACGATTATAACGCTGAGTTTTGAGGTTTTCTAAGCGATGTTGAACGTCATTATCATCCAATAATCCTCGCTCAACAAGAATACAAATTCGTTGAATATCGGTCACTATTTGCATGTTGATACCGCCGTCTTGGCAACGTCGAGTAGTGGTAATACAACAACCTAAATGGCGAGTACTGATCACCATCGAACTGGCCGATAATGACACCTCAACATGCTCGACACCAAGCGCTAACCCCAACCGACGGGTAACATCCATAATTACGGTACTCTCAGCGCCATGCTGTAATAACCGCTGTCCCGCCTCTATTGCCAACCGAGTCACTTTCCGTTGCTGGGTTTCGCTCAATGGTAGCAAGACCCTCTCCATGTTGATATCCATTTACAATCCATTATAAAAATCATTTCAGAATAACTAGCATACCTAACCCACTACCACGCGTGTTGATTAAGCACAAAAAAAGCCACACCTCAACGGTATGGCTTCTTATGCATGTCGCCGATAATGGCTTATGGCTTATAGATGATTTCTACATCGTAATCATCTTCATTCCAGTCATCCCAATCATCATCGTCGTCTTCATCCTGAACTTTCTTAATTTGTTCAGCGTGGTAATCATCCCACTTAAAGTCGACTTTATCTTCTTTCTGCTCTTCAATTTCATACTTAACACGAGGTAGAGCCTCGATAGCAGCCATCAGATCATAAGTCAGCTCTTTAGTACCAATGCGGTTTAACGCTGAGATACTATAGTGTTTGCCTTCCCATGCTAATGCTTCAAGTACTTCAGTGATCTTTTCTTGTGCTTGTTCTTCATCAAGAAGATCTGCTTTGTTAAATACGATCCAACGAGGCTTATTACCAAGTTTATCGCTGTATTGCTCAAGCTCATTGATGATAGTAAAGGCATTCTCTACTGGATCAGAACCATCGGCAGGAAGCAGATCAACCATGTGTAATAACACACGACAACGCTCAAGGTGCTTCAAGAAACGAATACCCAAGCCAGCACCATCAGCAGCACCTTCGATTAGACCTGGAATATCGGCAACAACAAAACTACGCTCTGCATCAACACGTACCACGCCCAAGCTTGGAACAAGGGTAGTAAACGGGTAATCAGCTACTTTCGGCTTAGCTGACGATACAGCACGAATAAAGGTAGATTTACCTGCATTAGGTAAACCTAACATGCCCACATCAGCTAAAAGTAGTAATTCAAGGCGTAAATGACGAATTTCACCTTTACTGCCCATACTCTTTTGACGAGGCGCACGGTTTACAGATGATTTAAAGCGCGTGTTACCTAGGCCGTGGAAACCGCCTTTAGCTACCATCACTTTCATACCGTGTTCAGTAAGATCGGCAATCACTTCGCCCGTATCTTCATCGATAGCACGTGTACCTACAGGTACTGTTAATACTTGGTCTGCACCGCGCTTACCGGTACAGTTACCGCCACGGCCATTTTCACCACGCTCAGCAGCATGGAAACGCTCAAAACGGTAATCAATTAGTGTATTGAAGTTTTCATCAGCGTACAGGTAAACATCACCACCGTCGCCGCCATCGCCGCCATCAGGGCCGCCACGAGGAATGTACTTTTCAGTACGAAAACTTACTACGCCATTACCGCCATCACCGGCATCGGCTCGAATAACCGCTTCATCTATAAACTTCATTTTTTTCTCCGCACTGTGGCGTTTAACATACTGCGATGAGGGCATTTAGCACATATCACGCGTAGTAATTATTTCATGGACCTTGACTATTTGCTTGGGCTAATAAACTTATAGCCTATAGCACAACAAACAGCGCCACCTACCACAATTATAGCACCGAGATAACCCCATATGTTCAAAGAGGCTGTCGTAACATATTGTGGCCAAGCCAAACTCGCAAGATCGACAAATAATATCGTAAACAAAGGAGCCAGTGTGATCACTGCACTCACTTGTGATGCTTGCCAGCGTGACATTGCTTCTGCAAATGCACCATAGCCAACAAGCGTATTAATACAACAGAATAACAACATCCCTAATTGGCGGTTATCCATTGCGAAAATTTGTTGTGGTTGCGCCATTGGAGTCAGTATTACAGCACAGATAACATAAATCATCAGTAATATTTGTGCTGATGAAAATTGCTGTAATAGCCACTTCTGAGCCAGGCCATAAACGACCCACACTAACGCAGCAATAACAGCAAGGCTTACACCTACAGTATAGCCAGAAAAGCTGGTAAACAGCTCAATAAGCCGTTCATTAAAGAATAGAATCAAACCACCAATCAGAGCAATTACACCTACAATTTGATGGCGACCTAGTTTTTCTTTAAACACCCATGCACTGGACACTAATAGCATCACCGGCGCTAATTGGATAATTACTTGTACTACGGGAGGGTTCAGATATTTTAATGAACTATTATAAAGTACAAAATTACCTGCGAGACCAAGACTGGCAATGACAAGCACCACACAGCTCATTCGTCCAAGATTTGATATTGTTGGTAATTGCTTACGCCACGCTAAAAAAAGGCCTAAGCCAAACGCTGCAGTAATAAAGCGATACCAAACAATGGTAAAAGGATCCATCACTTCTACGGCTTGTTTCATTGCAATGGGTAACGCACCCCAAAAAACGGCAGTGGTCATTGCAAGAAAAAAGCCCATCATCGGGCCACGATCAATCATAAACCTTCCAGATATAAAAAGCCCCGCCAAAAAGGCAGGGCTTTAATATTCGTGTCGATTCTGAAAATTATTCAGCGTCGATAGATACGAATTTACGGTTTTTAGGACCTTTAACTTCAAACTTCACTTTACCGTCAGATAGAGCGAATAGAGTGTGGTCTTTACCTAGGCCAACGTTTGTGCCAGCGTGGAACTTAGTACCACGTTGACGAACGATGATGTTGCCTGCTAATACAGACTCGCCACCAAAACGCTTAACACCTAGGCGTTTGCTTTCTGAATCACGGCCGTTATTAGTAGAACCGCCAGCTTTTTTATGTGCCATCTTTAAATTCTCCTGTTATTAAGCGCTGATGCCAGTAATTTTGACTTCAGTGAACCACTGACGGTGGCCCATTTGCTTACGAGAGTGCTTACGACGACGGAACTTAACGATTTTAATTTTATCGCCACGACCGTGAGTAACAACTTCAGCAGTTACTTTACCGCCAGTTACAAAAGGTGCGCCTACAGATACTTCTTCGCCATTAGCTACTAAAAGTACTGAGTCAAATTCAATGCTAGCGCCAGTTTCAGCATCTAGTTTTTCTAAGCGTAAGGTTTGGCCTTCGCTTACACGGTGTTGTTTACCACCACTTTGGAAAACAGCGTACATGTCTTACTCCGCTTCTCCGCATAGGCCATTTGCCACGTCTAAAATGGGCAATGGGTATGCGCTTAATCTTGTCATCAATAGGGCGCGAATGTTACGCGAAAAGAGACTTTGTGGCAAGCCATTCTCGAAAGAAAATTGGTGAAAAGCTACCCAACACCAAAACTGTTTGAAATAGCTGTATTTGAGGTTATGACGATATGGTTATTTTAGTGTAAGATTCACGTATCAATTCGAAATATTTTCCGCCCTACGCGGCTAACAATCTTGCTGGACGTATAATGGATTTTAAAGCTATCCAAGCGCTCACCGCCAACGATATGGCGGAAGTCGACGCGAAGATACAGGCGCAACTGAACTCAGATGTCGCCCTAATTAATCAACTCGGATTCTACATTGTAAACAGTGGTGGAAAACGTATTCGCCCTATGCTGGCTGTATTAACAGCACGCGCGCTTAACTACGAGGGTGACAAACACACCACAGCTGCTGCTTTTGTTGAATTTATTCACACTGCCACATTACTTCATGATGATGTGGTTGATGAATCAGATATGCGTCGTGGTAAAGAAACCGCCAACGCAGCTTTCGGAAATGCGGCCAGTGTATTAGTGGGTGATTACATATATACGCGCTCATTTCAAATGATGACAAGCCTAAGATCATTAAGGATCCTTGACATCATGAGTGAAGCAACCAATGTGATCGCTGAAGGTGAAGTGCTACAGTTAATGAACTGTAATGATCCTGACACCACTGAAACAAGCTACATGCAAGTGATCTACTCAAAAACTGCACGTTTATTTGAAGCATCAACTCAAATTGCAGCAATTATTGCTGGTGCATCAGCGGAAGTTGAATTTGCACTGCAAGAGTATGGCCGTTATCTAGGCACGGCTTTCCAATTAATTGATGATGTGCTTGACTATGTTGCCGATGGTAAAGAAATGGGTAAGAACGTTGGCGATGATCTTGCTGAGGGTAAGCCGACATTACCATTACTGCATGCTATGCGTCATGGTGATCAAGCGCAATTGGCAATGATTAGAGACGCTATTGTGCATGCTAATGGTATGGATAAGCTTGATGCCATTCTCTCTTGTATGCGTCAGCACGGCTCGTTGGAGTACACCCAGCAACGTGCAGAACAAGAAGCCCAGAAAGCCATTGCAGCACTAGCCCCTATTGCTGAGTCAGATTATAAACAAGCACTGATTACACTTGCTCATATAGCTGTACAACGTAAAAAATAATCTATTCCCCCCGATTTTATCCAAACCTGTCTTTTTAAGGCAGGTTTTTACCTCGCGTTCAATACCAAGGTCACGATCAATCATGATCTATACTATAGCTATCACACCAATTTTATGAACTGTAGACCAAGAAGGCGATCATGGATATTAATCATTTAACAACGGGTATGTGGGTAGAATCTCATCACGGGGTAGGAAAAGTGATCGGTATAGATCATCAATATCATTCGGCGATCATTGAACACGGTCAAGATCACCAATTACAGTCGATTGACGTTGTCGATCTTATCGAACAACCTCAACTTCATAATGGCTGTGAACGCTATTATTAGCATTCGTACTCTTTAGAACATAAAAAAGCGGCTTTAATTTTAATTAAGCCGCTTTTTTTATACTTACTTTTTTAAACTTAGTAGAACCGCAACTTATTTAGCTGCAAACTCTTCACCAAGCGCGATATCTGCACGTAATGTTTCAAGCATACTTTCTAAAGCGTTTTGTTCAAACGCACTTAAATTGCCGTAATCCATCACTTCCTCAATACCCTCTTTACCCAATAACACAGGTTGAGCGAAGAAACGAGTATGCTGACCATCACCTTCAACGTAAGCGCATTCAACAACACCTTGTTCACCTTGTAGCGCACGCACCATAGCCAAACCAAAGCGACATGCCGCTTGACCCATAGATAACGTTGCAGAACCACCACCGGCTTTCGCTGTTACAACTTCCGTACCTGCATTTTGAATACGTGGCGTTAACGCTTTAACTTCATCTTCAGTAAAACTCACACCTTCAACTTGTGATAACAACGGTAAAATTGTCACACCCGAGTGGCCACCAATGACGGGAACACGAATATCACACGGAGAAACACCTCTAAGCTCTGCAACAAATGTTTCAGAACGAATCACATCTAACGTTGTAATACCAAATAGCTTACGCTTATCGTATACACCCGCTTTTTTAAGTACATCAGCAGCAATGGCTACCGTGGTATTTACTGGGTTTGTAATAATACCAACACAGGCTGTTGGGCATACTACTGCAATTTTTTCAGCCAATGATTTAACAATACCAGCATTAACATTGAATAAATCGGCACGATCCATTCCAGGTTTACGCGCTACACCCGCAGAAATAAGCACAACATCAGCACCTTCTAGTGCCGGCGTTGGATCGTCCCCACAATACCCTTTAATTGCTACTGGGGTTGGAATATGACTTAAATCAGCCGCAACACCAGGAGTTACTGGAGCTATATCATATAAGGCAAGATCTGAACCTGCAGGTAAACGGTTTTTCAATAGCAATGCTAGTGCTTGACCAATACCACCAGCCGCACCAATTACAGCAACTTTCATATTCGTTCTCCTTTACGATAGAAGTATATTTATTGACGTAGGTACAATCTGATCCAGTTAATAATCGTAATAACTGAATAACAACCTATGGACGTTATATTAAGCATAAAAAAAATACAATCATCTCCGACTCGCTTTGCGAAGTAACGCAGAATCCCATAAAAATGCACTCAAACACTTTTATCAGACAAATAAATTATAAATTTAATCATGGCTCAGCTTTCATAGTTTTCTGCTAATTAGTTATGATAAAACAATGACAAAAGTCACAATAAAAATTTTCATATACACTAAAAATACGATTTCACATATTTATTTTGATGCACTTTGTTTGCCTCTGAGTCACAGGTTATGCAAAAATGGCTTACCTCGTCCCTGTAGATAATATTTACTTATGCGAAATTCAGATAAACAAGAACGTTTAGTTAAAGCGTTTAAATTAATTTTAAAAGAAGAAAAGTTCAGCTCTCAAGGTGAGATTGTTGATGCATTGAAAGCACAGGGTTTTGATAATATTAACCAATCAAAAGTCTCTCGCATGCTAACAAAATTTGGGGCCGTGCGTACTCGAAATGCCAAAATGGAAATGGTGTATTGCTTACCAATTGAACTTGGCGTACCAACAATTACGAGCCCATTAAAAGAGTTAGTAATGGAAGTTGGTTTTAACAGCGCGTTAGTTGTGATCCACACCGGCCCTGGCGCAGCACAAGTCATTGCGCGTCTATTAGATTCTTTAGGTAGAGCAGAAGGGATCCTTGGTGTTGTTGCAGGTGATGATACTATTTTTATCACGCCGACCAATAATATCACCACCGATGAACTTTATGAGTCAGTGTGTGAGCTGTTTGATTACAGCAACTGATTGACGGACGATTAGGGTCTATCTAACTTTATATGGCATCAGCATAATTGCTCAAGAAATATAGACCCTTCGTTTTATCGTGTTTAACTCATATTAATCACTACATGATCATGGTTGACGTTGATCGTATCCCCAACGCGGCACCAAACCCTGCTCAATGTTTAAATGATCTAATATCCGCGCCACCATAAAATCAACTAAATCATCAATGCTTTGTGGTTGATGATAAAACCCCGGAGCCGCAGGCATAATCGTCACCCCCAATTGCGATAACTTGAGCATATTTTCCAAATGAATACTTGAGAATGGTGTTTCTCTGATCACTAGCAATAACTGACCACGTTCCTTAATAACCACATCCGCAGCCCGTTCAAGCAAGTTATTTGACATACCATAAGCCACAGATGCCAACGTTGATGCAGAGCAGGGACAAATCACCATTTGCTTTGGCGCCGCCGATCCTGATGCAACCGGCGAAAACCAATCTTCTTTACCACATACAACCAACTTTTCAGCTGAACACTGTAAATACGCCACTAACTGTTGCTGTGCCGTATCAGGAGCGGCTGATAATTTAAGTCCATGCTCAGTAGCTAAAACCACTCGTGCCGCAGATGAAATCAACAGATAAACCCGATAATCTGCAGCTAACAAGCATTCAAGTAAACGCAAACCATAAGGTGCACCAGACGCGCCCGTCCATGCTAATGTTATCTGTTTATTTGTCATTATCTCTCACTTTATTTTGCAGTTAATGCCGCTAATAGTTTGTCATGAATACCACTAAAACCACCATTACTCATCACTAAAATCGTATCACCTGATTGAGCTGATTCAACAATATTCGCCACCAGCGTATCAATGTTATCGCTAAAAAATACAGGTTGAGGACATTGATCAGCAATCTCTTGTACTGACCATGGAATGTTATCAGGCTGAAATAAAAACACTTCATCCGCAGCATGTAATGCAGGCGCTAAATCGTGTTTATGGACCCCTAATTTCATCGTATTTGAACGCGGTTCAAATACAGCAAGAATACGAGATTGAGGTAATTTAGCTCTTAATCCACCTAATGTTAATTCAATCGCCGTTGGATGATGAGCAAAATCATCATAAACCGTAATACCATTTACCTCACCTTTATACTCTAATCGACGCTTAGTATTGATAAATTTAGCTAATGCATCACACGCTAAATTCGCGGTAACTCCAACGTGTCGAGCCGCAGCAATAGCCATTAAGGCGTTATTGACATTATGGTCGCCGACTAATGGCCAATCGACAGTGCCGACTAATTGATCATCAAGATAAACATCAAACACACTACCATCAGCTAACTTTTTATCTGCACGCCAATGACCATCATCACCGATATATTCCAGCTCACTCCAGCAGCCCATTGCTAATGTCTCATCAATATTTTTCACGCCATGCGGCGCTAAAATACGTCCATTACCAGGTACTGTACGTACTAAATGATGGAATTGGCGTTGAATGGCTTTTAAGTCATCAAAAATATCAGCGTGATCAAACTCAAGGTTATTCATGATCAATGTGCGAGGATGATAATGAACAAACTTCGAACGTTTATCAAAAAAAGCACTGTCATATTCATCAGCTTCAACAACGAAGAACATACTTTCGCCAAGACGAGCAGAAACACCAAAGTTTCCAAGCACTCCCCCAACAAGAAAACCGGGTTGATAGCCACAATCATCTAAGATCCACGCTAACATACTCGCGGTTGTGGTTTTACCATGGGTGCCAGCCACAGCCATAACCCAGCGATCATGCAATAAATAATCCTGTAGCCATTGTGGACCAGAGGTATAACGTAAATTATTATTAAGCACATATTCAACACATGGATTACCACGGCTCATGGCGTTACCAATGACCACTAAATCAGGCGCTGGCTTTAATTGTTCTGGATCATATCCTTGAATTATTTCAATACCTTGAGACTCCAGCATCGTACTCATCGGCGGATATACATTGGCATCAGAACCGGTCACTTTATGGCCCAGCTTAGTTGCCAATGTGGCAGCGCCTCCCATAAATGTTCCACAAATACCTAAAATATGAATATGCATAACAGCTGTTTCCATCCTTAAATTTTATTAATGTCACGCTTTGACGTTACTTCGTTACCATAAAAAAGATCTTTATATACAATTCTTTATGTAACAAAAAAATACTGTGAGGTATTAACCCTCATTACACGTTGAGATCCAACAAGTATACAACTGAACCTACATCTTCCTATGACAACATAATGCAAGGATTGTTTATGACCGATATTAGAACGCTTGGTGAGTTTATTGTCGAGAAGCAGAATGATTTTCCTCATGCCAGTGGCGAACTATCATCATTACTAGGCTCAATAAAACTAGCGGCTAAAATCGTAAATCGCGAAATCAATAAAGCCGGATTAGCCGATATAACGGGAGCCGTAGGCACAGAAAACATTCAAGGTGAAGAACAACAAAAACTTGACCTTTATGCTAATGATAAATTCAAATCAGCATTAGAAGCTCGCGATCAAGTGTGTGGTATTGCCAGTGAAGAAGAAGATCAAGCTGTCAGTTTTAACCGACAAGTCAACCAAGATGCCAAATATGTAGTGTTAATGGATCCTCTTGATGGCTCATCTAACATTGATGTTAATGTTTCCGTCGGTACTATTTTTTCAATTTATCGTCGTATATCACCCGTTGGCTCACCCGCAACAGACGCTGATTTTCTGCAACCTGGTCATCGCCAAGTTGCAGCTGGCTATGTCATTTATGGTTCATCAACTATGCTAGTTTACACCACGGGTAATGGCGTGCATGGTTTTACTTATGATCCCTCACTAGGTGTATTTTGCCTCTCTCATGAAAATATGCAAATTCCTGTTGATGGTAATATCTACTCCATCAACGAAGGCAATTATATTCGCTTTCCATTAGGAGTGAAAAAATACATAAAATATTGCCAAGAATATGCACCACAAGATAACCGTCCTTATACATCACGCTACATTGGGTCGTTAGTCGCTGATTTTCATCGTAATCTATTAAAAGGAGGGATCTACCTTTATCCAAGTACTGCCAGTTACCCAAATGGAAAGTTACGGTTATTGTATGAATGTAATCCGATGGCGTTATTAATTGAGCAAGCAGGAGGACGGGCAACTGATGGCCAACAGCGTATTTTAGATCTCGAGCCAACCGAGTTACATCAACGAGTCCCTTTTTTCGTTGGCTCAACCAATATGGTTAATAAAGTAGAGGCTTTCCTTCACGAAGTTGATGAACAATAACTATTGATATTCAAGGTGGTATTAGCCACCTTGATATTAACCATCATCGCTTCCAGCTGTCGTATCCCTTCAACGACGATATTCTGACTACAGTTGTTTTTACTATAAATCATGATAACCTCAATATATGCAACATTTAATTAACAACAAAGAGGCCAATCATGAGTTTAAATAAAGTAACAGCAGGCCAAGATATTCCTCACGATATTAACGTGATTATTGAAATTCCTGCCAATACCGATCCGATTAAGTACGAAATTGATAAAACCAGTGGTGCTATTTTTGTTGATAGATTTACATCAACACCAATGTTTTACCCATGCAACTATGGCTATATTAACCATACTCTTTCTCTTGATGGCGATCCGGTTGATGTATTAGTACCAACCCCTTATCCATTACTGGCAGGAGCCGTAATTCGCTGTCGCCCTATAGGGGTATTAAAAATGACCGATGAATCAGGTGAAGATGCCAAAATTGTCGCGGTGCCTCATAGCAAACTCAGTGCTGAATACGATCACATTCAAGACATTGATGATCTTCCTCGCTTATTGAAAGCACAAATCGTACACTTTTTTGAACATTACAAAGAATTAGAAGCCAACAAGTGGGTCAAAATTAATGGTTGGGAAAATGTAGTGGCAGCAAAAGAAGAAATCATCACCTCATTTAAGCGTGCACAAAAATAGCGATCAACGCCATGAAGCACACACTACAATATACGTTATTGATGGCTGCACTTAATCTTACGGTGATGGTTCCAATAACTTATGCTCAGAATGTTTCTGTTCAACAGTTTTGGCAACTACAGCAACAGCAACCACACGTCATTATCGACGTTAGAACACCAAACGAGTTCTCACAAGGCCATCTCACTTCGGCAATTAATATCCCTTACCAAAATATTGTAACCATAGTAACGGCCTATAAAGATAAAGATCAACCGATCTTACTGTACTGTAAATCAGGTCAACGAGCAGAAATAGCAGCAACAACGTTACAAGAACTAGGATACACCGCAGTATATAATGGTCGAAATTATCAAGAACTCAATGCAGCACAACCATATCCAATACCATAATGGCATGATAGAAAAAGCCCGATTATCACTAATCGGGCTTATTATTATCAAGGTTCAGACGCTAAAGCATCAATATTGTGATTAATTAAATTCAAATTGGTAAAGTAAATCTACGGTTTGATCAAGACCAGAAACCGCTTCAACATACAGATTCCGCAATAATCGGTAACGTAAAGTAAATTCATCCACTTGGTTGAAAATACCTACCCCATACTTCACTTGTAACCCAGGAGCAATATAACCACTGATCGTCACTTGCGAATCATCACCCGCACCAGAAGTTGATAAGCTAAGATCTTTAACACCCACAGCCTCACCTACATCACCAACTAATTGACCACTTTGTGCCAAGCCAATACCAATCAATGCCGTTGTCATTGCACTATTATCGCCCGAGCTTTCAGAATCAAGATTCTTACCTGTTAGAATATACGATAAAGCATTTTGTTGAGGCATAGCCGGATCAGAGAAGATATTAACTTCTGGTTTATCAGCAGGACCTGTAACACGTACACCAGCAATTACATCATCTTCAATATTATCAGGATCTCTAATCGCTTCGATAGAAAGGTAAGGTTGTTCTGCTGGACCATTAAACAAAATTTGTCCTTTACGAATCGATAACTCTTGTCCTAATGCGCGGTAGTATGATCCTTTGGCAATATTGACCTCACCATAAATCATCGGCCCTTTACCTGCTTGGCGAACGTTTAAATCACCTAGCAAGCCCGCTTTTAAACCAAAAGCAGACAATTTAACATCATCACCAATATGCACAAAAATATTGGTCTTAATATCAAATGGTACTTCTGATTTTTCTTTTAACGGCTGCATATCATCTTTTAAGATCACTTGATCTTTTGATACTCTTACCGCAGATTTAGGTAACTGATTAACCGTAATTCGTCCCCACGGAATACCGATTTTTCCGGTAATTTCAGCCATCGTTGGTGATGCTTCAATAGTTAAATCCGGTGATACCTTCAATGCAACCATTGGCGGTACACTTACTTCTAACTCTTTACCATTAACATTCAGCTTCGTTTTCCAAGCCTTCATATCCTGCCAATCACCAGTGCCTCGTAATAATAATTGTCCATCTGGCGTGTAAATATTACCGATTAGATTGGCGTTATAGCCATTAAATGCCAGTTTAATATCCGCATTTTTAATATCTAACGGTACTTTACGTCCCGTTGCTTCAAGCTTAGATATTTGTAATAAGCCATTAACTGCTGGATGTAAAATAGGCCCTGTTACCGTTAAGTTGGTATCAACTTGACCATCAAACTTATGATAATCTTTGATTATCGGTTCAAGGAATCCTAGAGTAAAACGATCAAGCTTAACATTGGCATTAATTTGTTTATCGCCTTGTAGATTGGTGATCTTTACGCGGCCACTTAAATCACCATTGTTCTTAATCGCAACTAACCAATTCGCATTTAATACATCATGTTGCATTTCTGCATTAACGGTCACTTTATCCCAACCTAATGTTAGCGGTTGTACATCATTACTTATCTGTTGGCGTATACTACCGGCCGGCATAATGATATTCGCTTTTAGATAGGGTGCGGTTTTAGGAGACCATTTAGCATCAACATTCGCACCTAGCTCACCCTTCACTTGTAATTCTGGCGGTAAGAACGGTTTTAACAAATCAAAGTTGATTTTACGAATAGCTAACTGCGCTTGGCCTGATGTTCCAGCACTCAAATCGTTAGTTAAACAAATACCGGCTTGTCCTTGTTGCCAACAATGCGCACCAACAGTTGCCATTGCCGTTTTAAGATCATAACGAATCAAGGTTGGATGATTAAGTACCCAGTTACCAACGGGCGTACTAATATCACCTTTAACTAAAGTCCCTTTCCAACCTGTTTTCTTATTAAAGTCGCCATTGAGCAATAAATTAGCACCAACAGGTTCACCTTTCGCATTAACACTTAAACTATGTTGTTGCTCTGTACCTTTAAATAGAATCTTAAGATCATCAAGTGTTGTTGTGCCATATTTACCCTTCTCAGCAGTCAAACTAACATTCGCTTTCATCGTCGGTAAAGGCGTCACATTACCTTTAAGATCAAACGAAGCTAAACTTGCTAACTGTTGCCAACCTAAGCCATTACCTTGTAAATCAAGCTTAATATCTGGCGTCGCCATACTGCCAGATAGCATCACATCACCATTAACAGCACCATGAAGGCCTTTTAATGATTTAGATAAATTGGGTGCAGCAATATTAGCAACCATGTTCCAGGTTTTATTAAGCTCACCTTTTACCATCATCCCGTTAGGACCATGTTTTAATGTCAATCCAGGAGTATTAACCCGCAATAAATTCCCTTTGCCATTAATATCAGAGGCATCTAACTTACCAACAAGCGTTAAAGCCTGCTTCATGATGGTACCGTTAACCGCTAACTGTGGCAGTTTTACAAACCAACCACCTTGCTTAGTTAAGCCACCAGAAGTATCGAGATTACCACTAACATTGCCTTGCGCTGCAGGCCATTGTAAACCCGGTTGAATGTCAGAAAATGCTAGCTGTCCACTCCAGCTGACTAAATCTTTCCAGTTCGCTTTTGCATTACCCGTAATAACACCACCTAAGGTATTAATTTTTAATGATGAAAGATCAACCTTATTCAGATCACCTTTACCATTAAGGGCAAACTTCACCGCAGGCATCGGTTTACCATCAACGCTACTTTTAGCCTTAAATGTAAAGCCGCTTAAGCTGCCTTTCGCATCAATATTAGTATTATTAACAGTAAACTCAGCTGGCTTATCGATTGGCCACTGTAAATGTCGGCTAGAGATTGCCACATCAAATGGAAAATCAGCTTTTAACGGCGATAATAGACCTTTAACAATGGCGTCTAATTTACCTTTAAGCTGCGCATCAACAACTAGCTTTTGTAATGAACCACTCGCTTTTAACGTTAGTGTTTGACCACTGACAGGCTTCATTGCGATATTAGCATCCGCATTTAACGTTAAAGGATAATCACCAGCCAACGTTACTTGTGCCTGCGCTTTTAAATTCGCTTGTGGTGCCTCAAACTGCAGTTTTTTAAGGTTAATTTCACTCCCTTTTCCAGACGCGATCACTTCAAGTAAAGATACTTTTTGTGGTGTTTCACCTTCTAATTCGAAATGTTTAACTGTAAAACGTTCAATATCAAACGACATTGGTAATACAACATCAGGCAATGTGATAACGGTAGCATCAGACTTAGCCTTAGCCTTAACATTTACTTTGGGCTTTGATTTCGATTTTACAGGCTTTTCCACAGGAGCAAGTGCTAACTTAATATTATCCCAATCCGTTGCCTTTAAGGTAACATGACTGCCAACAACCATCGCGGCGGTAGAGAAATGTTGCCAATTCACTTTATTCGCCAAGATATCAAGATCAATATTATCTAAGGTAACCTTATCAACTCTAATTGGAATCGGAAGACTGATTTCAGTTACTGGTTTTGATGGTTGCTCAGGCTCAGTGGTTGGCGGTAATGTTGGCATTGAAAACTTAACGCCATTAACCCCTACATTTGAAATACAAATTTCAGGCGTCAATAAACAGCGATCATCCAAGGTTAGATTCAACTGTTTAACCGCTAAATTCATATTGCTATCTTGATAGCGGACATTATCAACTTGAAAGCCGCGTAACAGAGAACCTGAAGTATTACCTATAGATAATGCAGGTAACGCTTTTTGCGCTCCCCAACTGGCAAATTTTAACCCAGCAGGAGTATATAAGATCACTGCAACGGCGATCACTAAAAACAATAAAATGGCTAAAATAGCCAGGGATATGCGCTTCACCCAGATCATAATTCAGGCCCTAAAGAAAAGTGAAGTTGAAACTTATCCTTGTCGGGCTTATCAAGCCCCCAAGCAAAGTCGATACGAACCGGCCCCACCGGAGATGCCCAACGAACACCGAAACCAGTACCTCGCATCCAATCTGGTTTGTTGTCATTCCATGTCGAACCATAATCATAAAATAATGCACCCCACCAATCGTCATATAAACGGTATTGGTATTCAATACTGCTGGTCGCCATATATTGACCACCGACCATACGGCCTAAATCGTTACGTGGTGAAATAGACTCATAACCATAGCCTCGAATACTATTATCACCACCAATAAAGTAGCGTAATGATGGTGGAATATCACGAATGTTATCTGCCAATACAGCTCCCCCCGCAATACGGAAAAGGCCTCGTTGGTTTTCACTTAAGGTGCGAATCCATGCCGATTTTGCTTCTAAACGAATTAAGCTCGTATCTGAACCTAACGATTTATCTGCAAATTCAACCGAAAAATTATACTTACTACCAGATGTTGGGAATACGCCACCAGTAAAGTAACTTTTACTATAAGAAAGTCCAGGTAAGAAGACATTGAAGGTGCCATTCTCATCCCCACCCTGCTTATACTTTTCATTAAGCCAATGTAGTGAAACAGTACGTTCCCACCCAGAATTTAGTTTCCAATGTCGTTCAACACCTAAACCTAATTGTGTACTGATTGTATCGTGACTATCAACATAACGAATACCACCAATAATTTGATAGTAGTTATTCAAAACATCATCTAATGGAATTTTATAGGCAGCTTCAAGCTTAGGCTGTTCTTTCGATATCTCCGATTTAAGGTAAAAACTATGGCCGTTGCTGGTGATCCATGGCTTTTTCCAATTAAATTTTAGGCGAGGTCCAGTATCAGTTGAAAAACCAATACCCGTTTCTATTTGATTTCTAGCTTGAGGAGTTAAAGCGACCTCAATAGGAATTTTATCATCCTTACGTTTAGTAACATCGCCACCGACATAAATAGATGAAAACCAACCAACGTTAGATAAGCGTTCATTATATAAACCTAATTTAGACGCTAAATAAGGCTCATTTTCAGTATAAGGGATCATTGAGCGAAGGCGTTTATCTTTGATTTGACTCCCGGTAAAGTTTGTATCACCAAAGGTGTAACGTCGTCCAGAATCAAAGTCTATAGTAATAACCGCTTCATTACGGGTAGGAATAACACCTAATTCGCTTCTCTTGAGCTCAGCATCAAAATAGCCACGGCGCACAGCCAAACTTTGTAATGCTGACTTTAAGGCTTCATATTTACCTTGATTAAGTGCCATTCCAACACCCAAACCACTATCTTTTAATAATGAAATAAAAGCCGGATCATCTTTCGCATCCCCAGTAATAATGATATTACTCTGACTAATATGAGTACGAGGGCCAGCATCAACAGTGACAGTTATATCCGTCTTTTTGCCACTCCCTTCAACCTGATAGTCATACGTCGGCTGGTAATAGCCTAACGCTTGCAATGCTTGACTAATTTCAGATTTAACCTGCTCTTGAAAGCGTAAGGTATCACTATAATCATTTTTAGAAATAGCCGATAAATAGGCATCGACATTATCTTCAAGGCTACTATTTAATCCCTTAACTTTAAGAGATGCCGCCATGGCCGGACTTGATAACACTAAGGCAAAAGATGCAACACCCAGCCATTGATAAACTTTATTCATTCAAATTATGCTTCTTGGAAAAATTAGATTCATTCACGCGGTCTATTTTGGCAAATGGTGTAGATCTATGCCAACAATAGCTACAAACATTATTGACAATAAATCACTTAATTCATATATGTGTCATTAATAACGCATCCTATTAGTTTTATTTCTTTAACGTCAAACGACTTTTATAATGAGAATAAAACACCTTACATCACTAAAGTGTTACATAGCAACTCAATAGTTAGAGAGTAATTTTTTTCATTTTTAGCTAAGAATTACAGCCTAATAATGCTCTAAATATTATCAACAAGCATTGCAAAATGAAAATAGCAATTATCTTACTATCAAATTTTCATTTGCCCTTTATTAATATACGTCTAATAAATAACAATTAGTAATAAGGTATAATAGAACCAATATCTCAACACGTAAAACATCATGATTTATTACTACAGCAGTATAATTTAAACAATATTCACAGAAAATATCTTAATTTCTTGATTCACCTCAGAGATAACACTCAATACTTTAAGGCCAGCAGATTGAAGAGGGACCAATCGAACATTTTTAAATTCAAAACCGCCAATTCCAATAATAAAAAGCCGTCCTCGAAAGAAATTTTTGACATGTTTTGCAATTTTAATAGGGCGATATACTTGAAATACTCTTAGCATAAATCCTCACATAATAATTAGTCAAACGCAGTGATTTTTATTAACGATTAAACATGCAAGCAATCTGCCATATAAAATATACATAAATAATTAACAATAAAAAATAGAATTGTACTTAATAATGGCAGCATTAATTATCAATCTTGGCGCAGCATACAGCTAACAGGAAAAGTTCGTATCATAATGACAATCGTAGGAAGAAGTTCTGCAAAAAGAACAATCAAGGCTTAGTCAATGCGAGCAGTGCAATAATGAAACGGCAACAAAGCCAGATCTTGATTGGTTAGTACGTTTTATTACAATGGCTAAACAAGTTTACAGTTCATCATGCAAAATTTATGGGCTCAAATTCTCAAAAAAGAGTTAATACACTCAGGAACTATATCGTTAAGAGCTCTTACTATTTTAATCTCGATGACTCATGAAGAAGCATTGTTATTTCAATATATTATGAGCGTTAGTTGTCAGATTAATAATACTAAAGATAGAAAGATCGTTACAAATATAAAGACAACAGAGAAAGTAATGTGTTTTTGGGTAAAGGATAATAACTATCCTATTGAATATCATCAGTACTCTCTACCATATTCAAGTATCGTTATTTTAATGGACTTAGGACTAATATTAAAAACAGAATTTGAATCAAGTAAAATAAATCATATACAAAACATACAATTATATTTTAAAAATATTAGCTATAGTTTGAATTGCTATAATAAGAGCGCATCTATTACCGTATATCTCCTACCGGAGAAGAACTTGCTACATTAATAGACTATAGCAGTAATACTAAATACCAAAACTATCTATTAAACATCCTCACAAAAATATTTACAATTACAGCAGAGCAATAAAGTATTATTTGATGGTTTAAATAAATAATAGAATCATGGCATTATAATCAATCAACACGTCGTAATAATCTCAAGATAAAAATCATCAAAACAACCACATAAAATGACTATTTTCTTCAATAATGTGAAGTTGATAGGACTTGCTGCGTCCCCCCGGCGTAGCTGGCACTAATCTTCCCAATAGAAAGTTAACCAACTAAACTACCACTCCGCAGTATCTATTCTGCATCATTTTACTTTTATACAAACGAAAAAAAACCTGAATCTTTCGATTCAGGTTTCTTAAATAAATGGCGGAGTGGACGGGACTCGAACCCGCGACCCCCGGCGTGACA
>NZ_CAMRAN010000027.1 GCF_947039875.1 uncultured Photobacterium sp. | reverse complement strand
TCACAGTGATTGAAAATAAAATGAACTGTGATGAAATGGTGCGAGTAAAAGACATCACATTAACCAGTACTTGTGAGCACCATTTAATTACCATCGATGGTAAAGCGACAGTTGCTTATATTCCACGTGGGAAAATTATAGGTTTATCAAAAATTAACCGTATTGTGCGTTTCTTTTCTCAACGCCCACAAGTGCAAGAGCGACTAACGCAACAAATTTTAGTGGCATTACAAACGCTACTTGAAAGTGAAGATGTTGCTGTTACTATTGATGCAACCCATTACTGTGTTAAATCTCGCGGTGTAATGGATGCAACCAGTGTAACGACAACGACGGCACTCGGCGGAATTTTTAAACGCAATCCTGCTACGCGTGCTGAATTTTTAAGTGGTATTCGTTAAGCGCTGTGTCTGTTGTAACTGATTGTTATTTAAATGCTAGTCAATACATGTTGACTGGCATTTTTTATTTATATTCAAGAGATAGTAAATGGATTTAATTAAGCTATCACGCATTAGCATGAAGCACCTTATTACCTTACACGTTATGTTAGACACCCTCAGTGTGACAGCGTGTGCCCATCGATTATGTGTCAGCCCATCCTCCGTTAGTAAAACCCTCACCCAGCTTCGAGGCACTTTAAATGATGAGTTATTTTACCGTAATGGTAATCGCTTAGTTTCAACGCCATTAGCGCGTCGTTTAGGGCCAACAGTACATCAAATGATCAATGACATGAATCAAATTATGACTCAGGAACAATTTGATGTTGCGCATTATGCGGGGAGTTTTTCATTGTCGATGCGTGAAAGCACTTTTGAGTTACTTGCAGCACCGTTATGTGAGCAAGTATTAAAGCTGGCACCCAATATTCGATTAGATATTTGGTCTAAAGATAATATTGGTGTTAGCGGGTTAGCAAAAGGGGTGTTAGATTTTATTATTCTGCCTCATGATCTTAGCCAGCCACCAAATATCGATAATAATTTGGTTTGGGAAACCTTATTTACCGATGAAATGGTGTGTTTAATGTCTAATGAACACCCATTGGCGACTCAATCACTGACGATCGATGATTATTTACATTACGATCATATTGGAATTGTTGATAATGATCTTAGTGTGCCATTTTTTGAAATGCAGCTTATTCAGCAACATAGAAAACGTAAAATTATGGTCAATGTCGCCGATTTTGGTGCGGCAGCGACACTGTGTAAAAATACTAAATTACTGTTTACTTGTTCAAAGAAATGGGCAAAAGTAGCAGCGCAAGCACAATCATTGACTATGAAAGCATTACCGTTTAATTATGGTCAAGTCGGGTACAGTTTAGTGTGGTATCAGCCATGTATGAACGATCCTGCAGTGCGGTGGTTGTATCAACAGATTACAACCGTTGGACATAAAATCGGTCGTTACACATAAACCGTTGGAAGAATTAGGTTAGTGACATTACGTTCGGTTAGTTGCGTTGCTAATGTTTCAATATCGGTTTGGTTACACGTTGTCCAATTTAATGATTCACCGGTAACCCCATGATGTTGAAATGCATTAAGCTTTATACGAACGTCATTACCTAATGTTGCTAAATATCCCGCAACATCATCGATGTATAGCTCATAATCAGTGACGTCTGGAATCTGCAATAAGCGTATCTCATATAATTTTTGATGTTGACTTAACCAACAAATACTCGCCAATACTCGGTCATTATCACGGCCGGTTAACCACCGATGAGTGGTGTTATTCCATGCTTTTAAATCAATCATCGCCCCATCAAGGTAAGGGGAGACTGATTGCCACCCTGTAATACTTAAACTACCGTTACTGTCGATCATACAGCTGAGATGTTGCAAGCTGGGATCGAACTTAATCGCCTTAAAGAGGGCAATTATATATGGTAATTGTAATGTTGCTTCGCCCCCCGTTACCGTAATACCATTAATAAAGAATACGTTATCTCTGATCAATGCCAAGGTATCAGCTATTGTTAGCTGATGTGTTTTTGGTGTTGATTGTCTATTACACGCGATTAAGCATGCATCGCATTCAGTACAGGTTGGCATGTTCCACACGACAAATGGTTTATTGTTTTGTGTGGTGAGCTGTAATGATTGCGTTGGGCAACTTGGTATACAATCACCACATTGATTACACATATCTATAGTTTGTGGATTATGGCAGTTTTTGCAGCGGTAGTTACACCCCTGCAAAAACAGCACCATACGATTACCTGGCCCATCAACACATGAGTAGTTCAATATTTTGCTGACGGTAGCTGAAATCATAATATGGTGCTCTTCATTTATTTTGATGGGTAAACAGGTGACATTTCACGACTAACAACACGTGGCTGACGCTCTAGAATATGTGTATTTTCAGAAGCTTCAGTACCTAACCAAGTTGTATTTGTTCGTGAGCCTTGTTGTTTGAATTTCGCAATATCAGATAGTTTAACCATGTAACCAGTGACACGTACAAGATCATTGCTGGCAACGTTTGCGGTGAATTCACGGAAACCTAACGCTAATGCACCTTTACATAATTGCATTAATGCGAGTGGGTTGTTTTTAATGGTTTCTTCAAGAGTTAAAATTTCACTGATACCCGATGTATAGTATTTATGATGAGCGGCTAATGCTTTAATGTGCATTACAGGATCGGGTTCGGTACCGTAAGGAATACGAATGCCAGGTGTGACTTCATGATCACAACTAATGCCACCTTGAGAGTGTAATAATGCTCGACCATTAAAACCGTATTTTACTGGGGTTGTTGTTACAATGTCACTTAATGTTTCACTGATTTTTAGTGCAATAGTATTTGCCTCTTCGTTATGTCCGTATTTAGCTACTGAGCCTGATTTCTCCATCAGAATATTAACGGCTTCTGCCATGCCATAAATACCAAACATAGGGGCAAAACGATCTTCATTAATCAAACCCTCTGTGGTTAAGAAACCAGTAAAGAAGTTTGATTCTTGATGTAAAAATGCTGAACGTGCGTCAATCAGTTCAAACATTAGTGCACAATAACGAGGCAAGGTCGATGTTAAAAAATCTTCAATGCTATTACTTTGCAATGCCACTTCTTTTAGATTAAGACGGACAAGGGTGTTTGCACCACCGGCAAGCGGAAGAGAGTTATAGCAACTTACAATACCGAATCCCGGTTTGCCAAAAGCATCTGAGAACATTGGGTAGTTAGCGATATGTGGCTTACTGCACTCGCAGATATTATTACATGCTTGTTGTAGCAGGCTATCTGGCGTGGTTGTGGGGTCGTACATAAAGGTTAAATTGGGTGCGACTTGTTTAAGTTCGGCATCGATAGTCAAAATCATGCGGCAAACAATGTTGTCAGTTGGGCCGACATTGACGTGCATGAAGGCATCAGGAAGAGTACGGTCAAGCATAATCCAGAAATTTTTCAGCTTATGGTATAAAATATCTTCGCTGATACCCGTAGTAAATGGCAGTAATATTTCGTCAAGTTGACCAAGATAAACGGGAATATTAGTGACTGACGGTACATGATGATAAATAATAGTCAGTAGATTGATGGCTTCATCTAAATTTGTTGCAGGTTCCAGTTCTAGATACTCTGAACCTTGCTGTAAAAACTTGGCATAATCAGGAAGAACATAACGAGGTTTGAAAGGGGCATTACCTTCAAACATATCACAAATAATTCCAGCTTCTTTGGCCGCTAAAATAGCGCTAGAAATAGGCATGTAATCGACAAGTGCTTCAGCTTCTGATGACAGGAACAACGTTTTTTGTTTTGCACTTAATGTTGCATCAGTAATGATGTTTTTGATATTACTCTGTAGTGTCATTGTTATGTTCTTCTTATATCCATAAGTTTTATATGGTTAATCTAGCGTATATTTTCTTTTTCCCGAAGTGAAAAAGGAAGAATTTGGTTTTTCCAAAATAGAAATTCGTATTGTAAGTATGACTCAGCATCATATTGATGAGTGATAATAAGTATTGCCATTAGGTGCAATACGAAAGTGAAAGCACATATATGCAATAGTGATTATGTAACAGCGATGCGAATAGGGAGGTTGTTGCTATTTTAGGCATGAAGAAGAGGTATAAAGGATCGATATTATTATAGTAGAAATAACCATAGAGCTTAATTATTGAGCAAATATTAGGCGGAAAAACGAAAAATCTATTTTTTTACATTAGATAAAATTTTTAATAAAAAACTGTTTTTTTTAGTGTTAAAATAAAAAGATAAAATTTAATCTCTTTATAATCAATGTTTTATTTATTTTTTTTGTGAGGTTTATAAATAAAAAATCATGATATGGCATAATTAATTTTTAAAGTTTCATTTTTTAAATTGTATCATTTGCCAAAATTTGTCTAAATATACTTAGTTAGTTTTTTTATGAACTATGGATTGCCGTCATTGCATATCAATAAGATAAGCTGTAATGCTAGGTATGGTATTTTTTGTTCTATTTTATAGGTAAGGATCGCTTTGACGATGTTTAATCCTCAACGTATTGTTGCTAAACGTGTAAGTAAACTTTTAATGTTATCATTGATGGTGCCTGGTAGTGTTTTTGCTGCTGAGGTAAATTCTACTATTCCAGAGAATGTTGCTGTTGTATCACAAAATAACGATGTGCCGATTGTCGGTTCTAGTACGGCATTACCTGAAATTCCTGCTGAGACGCGAAAAGCACCGTTAACAACGGGCAGTGTTGATTGGTCTTCATTGAATAATCTACATTTGAAAAGTACGAAAATTTTATGTGGTGAAACAACCAGTAATGTGTGTTTCGTGCCACAAATCGAACAAGCTTATGCGCAAAATAAATTTTACCCGCTCTGGAATACAGAGGCGCTACGTAATGAGTTGTCATTACAGCTTCAAGTACTCGCAGATAGCAAAATGCTGCCGGGTATTGCACAGCGTTTAGCTGAAATGAAGAAACTTGAACAAGAAGGTAATCTACGTGGTTATGATTTACTAGCGACAGATACTTACTATGTTTACCGTGCATTTCAGAATTACATCGCTCAGCACCGCAATGTGTTATTTTTGTCTAAACCTGTCAAAATGACTCATAGCATGATGGAATATGCAAAGGGTGATGACGCATATCCAATGACATTGGCTAAATTAACAAAGTACCGCCCTACATATGTTGATTTTGAGTCAACGATGAAGGTTATTCAGAAATTTGAAAAATTAGCACCACACCATTTAGTTGCATCAAATTTTAAAGGCATATATCGCCGAGGTGCTGTATTACCAAAAGGACATGAAATTGTTAAGGTTCTATATAACCTAGGTGATATGTCCGCAGCTGATCGAGATACCTTATTAGCTCAGTCAACAATTAAAAATACAGGCATTATGTTTAATAGCCTGAAGACCTTTCAAAAGCGTCATGGTCTAAGTGTTGATGGCGTTATTGGTTCGGGTACTGTTAAACAGTTAGTGATGCCTTATAGTGATATTGCACGTGTTCTTGCATTGAATACGCTACGTTTATCTGCTTTAAACCGTCATAACGATACGCGTGCGCATATCTGGGTAAATATTCCGAACTATAAGTTAGAAGTATTCGATAATGGTAAAAAAGTATTTGAGTCTAAAGTTATTGTAGGCCGTGATACTCGTCCAACAAACTTGTTCTCATCTGCGATCACAACCATGGTTGTGAATCCATATTGGAATGTCCCAATTACTATCAAGCAAAACGATGTTATTCCGAAAGTGAAAAGATCGCGTAATTACTTGAAAGCACATAATATGCAAATTCTAAATAGCTGGCGTGATCGTACTGTTATTTCACCAAGTAGTATTAATTGGGCTACAGTAGATCCAAAAACATTCCCTCATGAATTCCAGCAAGGCCCTGGTCCTCGTAATTCATTGGGTACAGTGAAATTCTTAATGCCAAATGACTATGCTATTTTCTTACATGATACGCCTGCACATGGTTTATTTAGCCGCAATAAGCGTGATCTAAGTTCAGGTTGTGTTCGTGTTGAGCGTGCTGATGATTTAGCCAACTACGTTATTAATTATCAAAATCGTAGTAATATGAAATCATTTAAAACAATGTTAGATTCCAAGAAACATAAAGTTGTGAGCCTATCTAAACGTATTGATGTTGACTTTGTGTACTTAACTGCATGGGTTGATCAAGATGGACATCTACAAATGCGTAGTGACATTTATGGTTATGACTCACCACAAGCTAAGCCAATCAAAGTTAAATTTATTACCATGAAAGATTTTGTAAATCACTAAATAATTGTTGATTACGCACTCTGTTTAAAGCCAGCATTTAGATGCTGGCTTTTTTATGTGCGCAATTTGATAACTCAGGGTAGAATTTGGTTATTATTTTTAAACAATATAGTTAGGGTGTCTTAATGTACGGCACAATGGGAACGCAATGTTAAAAGCTATTTTTTTAGATATGGATGAAACTTTATGTGCGACATCAGTTGCAGATAAACAAGCATTAACAACATTAAAATACCATGTTCAATCACAGTTTCCGGCATTGAATGCAGATGTTTTTTGCCAACGCTACATTGCTGGAATTTATAAACAGTTAAATAGTGAATTTCCACAATTAGTGGCGTTATTAGATAATGAATTACTGTTTCGTCAAACATTAGTACAAACACTATTTGCTCAGCAACAGCTCTCTCTTTCTTTTGAGCAAGCAAAGGCTATTCAAGCGGTGTTTGATGATGGCCGTATGGCTGGGTTTGACTTCTTTCCTGAAGTTAAAGCGATGCTTGCGACGCTTCGTCAACACTATAAGCTGGTGGTGATCACTAACGGCCCTGTTTTTTCTCAGTATCCTAAACTAGCCGCTACAGCGATGGATCAACATGTAGACCATATTATTGTTGGTGGAGAAGAACCTGAAGAGAAGCCTGCATTAAGTATTTTCAAAAAAGCATTAAATTTGGTGAAGTGTGAGCCAAATGAAGTTCTTCATATGGGAGATTCATTAGCGGCTGATATTGCAGGTGCGAATAGAGCGGGTATTACTAGTGTGTGGGTTGATACAGGCAAGATAAGTGATCATGATAAGCTATCACAAATCACTCCATCATATATTGTGGCTCAACCACAACAATTACTGAACGTGATAACGCAGCATTTTGCTTAGTACATAGTTAACTTTTTATAAGTAAAAAAACGCCACAGGCTATCTATTTTGTTTAGTTGGCCGTGGCATTTTTATTGAGTCAGTAATTATTGTTCAGTTGTTTCTATATTGCGTGTTTTCCATAGTGATGCACTGATAGCAATCGTAATAGAAAGAATGATCACGCAAAGTGAAATCACTGTTGGAATTGCATATGGCGAACCAACAAGTAACATTTTGATACCAATGAAACTTAATATAAATGCTAATGCAACACGTAAATAGCAGAAACGCGTTAACATACCTTCTAATACGAAATATAGTGAACGTAAACCTAATAGAGCAAACACATTAGCGGTAAAGACTAGAAATGCTTCTTGTGTTACTGCAAATATTGCAGGAATTGAATCCAGTGCAAACATTACATCTGTTAATGAGATAACAGCTACTACGACTAATAATGGTGTTGCAAGCCAACCTTTGCTGTCTTTAATGAACATTTTATGATCGTGATAATCATCAGAAACTCTAAAGAAGCGTTTTACAATACGTACAGGCGCTGAGTTTGAGAAGTCTTCTTGTTCTTCTTCACCTTCGCGCCAAAGTTTAAAACCAGTGTAAAGTAAGAAAACGGCGAAGATGTATAGGATCCAGTGATAATCAGCTAATAGTTTTGCACCAACACCAATCATACCTGCACGTAGGAAGAGAGCACCAACAATACCTAACATTAGAATACGAGGACGTAGACGTTCAGGTACAGCAAATTGGCCAAAGATTAATGCAAAAACAAATAAGTTATCAACACTTAAAGATTTTTCTAATAAATAGCCAGTAATAAATGATGTTGCTGCTTGTTTATTTGTATATGTACTTTCTGGCGCCATTTGAGGCCAGTATAGGTAAATAAACCCCATAAAAACAAAGGCTAAACATACCCAAAACACGCTCCAAATAGCCGCAGTTTTGATCGAAATTTTACCACCACGTGTTTGGTATAAATCCAATGCAAGCATTAATACTGTTAATACAGCAAACCCTTCATAGCTAAAAATACTCATAGAGTTCTCTCTTTATATAAATATCTCGTGCGATAATTTATTGTTATTAATTTTATTGCTTATTTAATGCTATTTAGAAAGGATCGAATTAAATAAACTAGTAATTATAACAATGTGTTATTACACAGAATAAAATACGAAAGGTATGCGATAGGCGAGCCTAAACAAAACCTTCCGCACATTAAAAAACCCATACATTATCTTGTATAGGTTCGATTACATTTTCATGTAAACGATAATGGCATTGGTCTCGTCAAAATGGTGCTAGCAGTGGTGTCTATTGCAGACAATAATTACTGCGAGCAAATCCATTTACGGCTGCCGGAAGTTTGTGACTTCGAGATGACGACAGGCGAACAATTGTGACTACTCCCCAAACGAGGCAATTTTAGACTTGTAGCTCATAAGTTTCCAGTCGTTTTTATGGTTAATTTTACTCAATATTTAAAATGGCGTTAATTTAATGCAATTAATTTCCAATACGGTGAATAAATTATCGTTTTATTGTGATGATAAAGTCAGTATTTTAGGGCGTTAATAATAACTGGTGATATTTTACACTCGTAAGGTAGTTTGTTAAATATAGGCAATGTTATCAATTATAGAATTAACAGTATCAATAATGGGATTTTTACTTACATTTGGGGCCGACTAACAATACGTCCAATGATGTAGGATTATTGAATGATTATTTATTAGGTAGTGATGTTGCTATAAATTGTTTTACAGGAATAAGGTTAATTATTGCTAGCAACGATTTTTTGTAAATGCAGTATAATTTTATAGATATTAAGTTATTTATAAAGTATTCTTTGTAACTTTTTTGTTAAATATTTGTTTTTTATTGTTTTTTTGTACGTTGAAGTGTAAATAGAATGAGATGTTCATCACAGACTTTAATTGTGAAATGTACAATTAGAATTGATATCAACGTATAGTGATATCATTAGGTATTCCCTCATTATACCTAAATGAATTGTATGTTTCTGACTAAGGATAGCTATGGAAACAGGAGTTGATAAGATTATAGAAAAGGATGTAATTTTTGATTATACAGCATTTTTATCTAAATCATGCCAGCAACGTTTATCATTTATGGATGCTTTAACATATTTAATTCCGTTATTTGAAGCGACAGTAAAAACAATAGGTAAAAATAATTTATCTAGTGCTGAGCAGTTAGAAAAAAAAGCATTGAAAATATTATCAAGCCATACCAGTGATATTAATAATTTAATTCGATTGTCATCTTTAGCGAAACAAGAAGGTATTATGCGGCTTGTCGTTTATCTTCCATATTCGCTTGAAGAACGACAATTAATTGAATTAAAAAGTAGAATAAAGGGGACGGTTGATTTTGTTCGGGGTAATAGCGAGCAGCTATTATTTACTCTTGATTAAAGTAACTGATAAAAAGGTGATGCTTTGCATCACCTTTCTAATATATCAATATATTATGTAGTTATTAGTGTTTTTACCAAAATAGCCACGTAAATATAGTCAAAAATATAATACAAACAATATTTAAATAAAGTCCAACTCGCATCATTTCACTTTGCTTTATATAACCGGTACTAAACACAATCGCATTGGGTGGGGTGGCAACAGGGAGCATAAACGCACAAGACGCACTAATAGCAATTAAGGCTGATAATACAACAGGTGATACACCTAACGCTTCAGCTACCGTAGCAAAAACAGGGACTAATAACGCGGCACTTGCTGTATTACTGGCAAATTCAGTAAGAAAAACCACAAAAATAGCTACAGCTAGAATAGTCAGTAGTAGCCCAGCTTGATGTAGCATGTCACTGAGAGCTGTGGCAAGAAAGACACTTGTTCCTGTTACTTTAAGCACGTTACTTAAACAAATACCGCCTCCAAACAGTAATAACACCCCCCAATCTGTTGAGTTCTTAATATCTTTCCATTCAACCACTCTCGATACTGCGAGCATGATGATGGCACTTAAAGCAACTAAGGTGTCAAATTTAGCATAGCCACCTAAAAAAGCATTAATGGGTTTACTGAATACCCATAAAGCAACAGTTATTATGAAAATAACCATTGTGATTAGCTTACCGTTACTCCATTGAATAGGGGTATGCTCAAGTTCAAATTGGTGGTTTAGATCGGGTTTTAAGGTGATATACAGTAATGCGACAGTGAGTGGCAATAGAATAATAGTAACTGGAACACCAAAGGCCATCCATTCAGTAAAGCTTAAACCCACCTCAGCTGCAGCAATGGCGTTAGGTGGACTTCCAACAATTGTTGCAATGCCGCCGATACTGGCACAATAGGCCGTACCTAATAATACAAAAACATAGGTTTTATGATTACTTTTGGTATTTACTTTACTTAGTACACCGAGGACAAGCGGCAGCATCATTGCGGTTGTGGCGGTATTACTGATCCACATCGATAATACAGCGGTTACACCAAATAACATAATTACCGCCACGGACATACGCCCCTTGGCTGCGATCAGCACTTTATCCGCAATCACTTGGTCAAGTTGTTGTTTATGTAGTGCTGCAGCAAGGGCAAACCCACCTAAGAATAGGAAGATGATCGGATTTGAAAAGCTTGTTAATGCTTTAGATGTATCAAAAACACCAAACCCTACAGCGAGTAGCGGAACGAGTAGGGCTGTAATACTGACATGGAGGGCTTCAGTTAGCCACATTACAGCAACGAAGAATAATATGCTTAAACCAATCACAACATTACGTTCAAAAGGTAATGTATTGATGAGTATGAACATCATTAAACTATTGCCAATCAGAATTAAACTATTCTTATTGAATAGCCAATGTTTGAGTGTAAGAGCAAGCGTTGTCATAGGTGAATCTTCCATATGTTGAGACTATATTATTTTTATAATTAGCTTTTAGTAAGCAGGAGCGATCATACGATGGGTTGCGGTAGTATGAATGTGATAGAAGTATATTTATAAAAGGTACTTGTTGAGTATTTGTGTGTATTGTGATCTTAATGTGATTTTTAATGTGCTAGGTTGTATTTTCTGGAGGCTATATATTGCTGAAATAATGCTTTTTAGCGTTATATAATTTGGCTTAAGATAACTAGTGCTGCGCGATCTAGGTTATGCTATTATAGGCACTGCAATGGAGTGCTTATAAGCATAAATACTAGTGGATAATGAAAGAAAAAAAGATTAGCTTAACTAAAAAAATTCATAGAGAAGCGCAAGAGCATATGAAATGTGTTCGACAGCGGGTTTTTGATAATATGAATAATAGAAATAAAGTCAGTCAAATAGTTTAATAAAAGACTGATTAAAAGCCAGATACCTCATGAGTACGGGTCTGGCTTTTTTAATGTTAATTTTTAATGCTGGTGGTGGTGAAATTGTTTTTATCGCGGCAGAGGGGACGATTATTTTAATTGGAGTCTGATCAGTTATTGGTGCAAGAATATGTTCCACAGGCGCGGTAATTAATGGATCAATGATGGGTTCTTTAGGGCCTAAGAACTTAGGTTGTGCATGTAATATAAATAAATCAATCATTGCTTTTATACGAGCAAATACTTCGCGAACTCGAATTTTAAAACTAGCCATACCGCGACGAGGCTCTTTAACTGCTAGGCAGGTTGCGTTGATATTATAGTGATTAGCAATAAAGAGCGCACGCTCACAATGAAATTGCTGAGTAATAATAACAAAACGATTAGTATCAAAAACTTTTTTAGCTCGAACAACTGAGTCAAGAGTACGGAAACCTGCGTAATCTAATACTATTTCATTCTTAGACACACCCGCCTTTAATAAATCACGCTTCATTGTGCGAGGCTCATTGTACGAACGATGTGCGTTATCACCACTAACTAAAAAAACATCTACTTTATGCTTATTATATAAATCGATAGCGGCTGACATGCGGTAGGTATAATAAGGATTAAGTGTTTTAGCAATGTATTTACTGGTGCCTAAAACTAATCCAACTTTATAATCTGGTAGTTTTGAAGGGTCGTGATAAATCTGGTTTGCTGTTTGTGCAGAAACCCAACGATCAAGTAATAATAACGTGGCAACGAAGATGATAAAGAGAACTGCAGTAATGCGAATAATGTTGAGCAGCTTCATAATTATCCAATCAAAAAATATAATGCTTTCTTAATATCTTACCTTAATAGATGATGTTTTTGTTTAAAAAAGATCAAACAGAAGCGTCAATCAGGACAGTTTGTAGGTTTTGTGCACAATATCATGTATTAAACTGCTTGAAATAAACATTCGAAGTATTAATCAATACTTCGAATGTTGGTAATGGGTTAATAATAAGTTGGTATTTAGTTAAAATGAAGTGCGCTTGTAGCGGCGGTATTCTGATTGCCAGAAGTTAGCATCGATCTTTTCACGAATGCGCTCATCAGAATTTTTAGGTGCTTTGTGTTGTTCCACTGCTTTTTTAGCAACGGCAAAAGCAATCTTACGGGATACTTTTTGAATATCTTCAAGCCCTGGCAGTAATGGACCTTCACCATGAATCGCTAATGGTGAGCATTCTGCTAGTGCACGGCTACTTTCCATCAACATTTCACTGGTTACGCGGCGCGCATTAACAGCTAGAACGCCTAAACCAATCCCCGGAAAGATGTAACTATTATTACATTGAACGATTGGGTAAGTTTTGCCTTCGTAAACGACAGGATCAAACGGTGAGCCTGTTGCGACTAATGCATTACCTTCAGTCCAATGAATGAGATCAAACGGTGTTGCCTCAACACGGCTGGTTGGGTTCGATAATGGGAAAATAATTGGGCGAGGGCAATGAGCATACATTTCACGAATAACTTCTTCGCTAAATAACCCTGGAACACCTGAAACACCAATTAATACTGTTGGTTTAGCGTTGCGCATAACATCTAATAATGAAATATTGCTATCTGATAGTTCCCAATCTTCAATATTAGTGTTCTTTTGTACCAAGGCTTGTTGGAAGTTGAGTAAGTTAGGCATATTCTCAACTAATAAGCCCCAACGATCTACCATAAATACTTGGCTACGCGCTTGAGCATCAGTAATACCGCCAGCGACCATTTGGGCAATGATAGCTTCAGCAATACCACAACCAGCAGAACCTGCACCTAAGAAAGTCACACGTTGATCGGATAATTTGGTGCCAGCCGCTTTACATGCCGCTAATAATGAACCAACAGTAACCGCTGCAGTGCCTTGAATATCATCATTAAAGCAACATACCTTATCTTTATAACGTTCAAGTAATGGCATCGCATTTTTTTGAGCGAAGTCTTCAAATTGGATCAATGCTTCAGGCCAACGGTGTTTAACAGCTTGAATGAAATCATCAACAAAGCTGTCATACTCAGAACCAGTGATACGTGCGTGTCGCCAGCCCATGTACATTGGATCAGAAAGACGTTGTGGGTTATTGGTACCTACATCTAGTACAACGGGTAATGTGTAAGCAGGACTAATACCACCACAAGCGGTATAAAGTGACAGTTTACCGATAGGAATACCCATACCACCGATACCTTGATCACCTAAGCCAAGAATACGTTCGCCGTCAGTGACAACAATCACTTTTACATTTTGGCGAGATGCATTATTTAACATGTCTTCAATGCGATCACGGTTTGGGTATGAAATGAATAAACCGCGGCCACGACGGTAGATATTAGAGAAGTCTTCACAGGCAGAACCAACTGTTGGTGTATAAATGATCGGCATCATTTCTGTGATATGGTTTTCTACAAGGCGGTAGAAAAGCGTTTCATTGGTATCTTGGATATTGCGTAGGTAAATATGCTTATCCATATCGTTATCAAATTTCTGATATTGCTGGTAAGCACGTTCAGTTTGTTCTTCTATTGATTCGATAGCTTCAGGAAGAAGACCTTCTAGGTTGAAAAACATGCGCTCTTCAATAGAGAAAGCACTGCCTTTATTTAGTAATGGCGTCTCAAGGAGTATTGGGCCGGCGTAAGGAATATATAGAGGTCTTTTATTATTGTTCATACGATAAACTCTGTTGCGATTAAGCCAGAAACTGGACTGAGAATTTCTATGCTGCTAATGCTAGAACTTCATCGTTGATAATTCAAAGGGTAGAGTGATTTATTTCGAGAAAGCGGTCATGTTTCTGATGTTTATTTTATTAATAAGCAAAAATAGACCTGTTTTTTATGGCAACTAATAATTAGGGTAAAATAAAAGCCCTTGAATAAGAGCTTTTGTTTATAAAATGAGATATGCCTCAGTGTTAGTAACGCAATAGGATCATCTTGTTACTATTTTTTGTAATCCGTATTAATAATGCCAAGGGAATTTGCTGAAATCTTGATCGCGTTTTTCTAGGAAAGCATCACGGCCTTCTTGCGCTTCTGCGGTGCCATAAGCTAAACGGGTTGCTTCACCGGCGAATAATTGCTGACCAACTAAACCATCGTCTGGTAAGTTAAAGCCATATTTAAGCATACGCATTGCTGTTGGTGATTTACTGTTAATTTCTTTCGCCCAGCGTAGTGCTTCTTCTTCAAGCTCAAAGTGATCAACTACTTTGTTTACCATTCCCATGTCATAAGCTTCTTGCGCACTGTAGTTAAAACCACAGAAGAAGATTTCACGCGCACGTTTTTGACCGATCATCTTCGCTAAATATGCAGAGCCATAACCAGAATCAAATGATGCAACATCAGGATCAGTTTGTTTAAATACAGCATGCTCTTTAGAGGCAAGAGTTAAATCACAAACAACATGTAGACTATGACCACCACCAACAGCCCAACCAGGTACAACCGCGATTACTACTTTTGGCATAAAGCGAATAAGACGTTGTACTTCAAGGATATGCAAACGACCCATACGAGCAACATCAGCAGTACCTTCTTCAGCACCTTCATATTTGTAGCCATCTTTACCACGAATACGTTGATCGCCACCCGATGAGAAAGACCACTGTCCTTTATGAGAAGGGCCGTTACCGGTAATTAATACGCAACCTACATCTGACCATTGACGAGCATGATCAAGCGCTGTGTAAAGTTCATCGACAGTTTTAGGGCGAAAGGCATTTAAGCAATCAGGACGATCAATGGCAATACGTACTGTTCCATGCGCTTTAGCACGATGGTAAGTGATGTCTTCAAAGTTAAAGCCTGGAACGGCTTCCCATAATTCAGGGTTAAAAATGGTTTTGCTAGTCATACGGCACAGCCTCCATAAGTTGATGCTGTAAGGCTAGGGAGTTACAGCAAAAAGTCAATTATTGTAGCGGTAAACTGCCATATTTACTGAAAATTAGTGTTGATTGTTTATGGAATCAACAACTATCAAGGCTAGTCAATGACAACATCGCTGAATATTGTCACAATAACCACGTCAGAATCAGTAATAGATTGAATTATGTACGCTTCATTGCCTATTGATAGTATTAAGTCCGATTTTTTAGTTGCATTATCTCAACAACACATTGTGGTAGAGGCTGAAACCGGATCAGGGAAATCAACCCGTTTACCCTTGTGGGCTGCCGAATTAGGCCGAGTATTAGTGGTTGAACCGCGACGAGTGGCTTGTACATCATTAGCCGAATATTTAACAACTGATGTTGCCAATCCCCAGCAGATATCCGTTGGCTATGCGATCCGTTTTGAACAACATTTTGATGCAGATACTCAAGTGATCTTTGCGACACCGGGGGTTGCATTACGTTGGTTAAGTGATAATCAGTTAGCTTTGTTTGATACGGTGATCATTGATGAATTTCATGAACGGCGTTGGGATACTGATTTACTGCTCGCTCTTTTAAAACAGCGTCAAAGTCATCGTTTAGTTGCTACTTCGGCGACCATGGATAGTCAACGGTTAGTTGAGTATTTAGCGGCGACGCATTTGCATGCAACAGGACGTAATTTCATGGTGGATGTATCTCATCATGCTACTGATACTCAAACCATGCCCAGCAATGAGCATTTGGAACAACGGATCGTTAAGTTAACCAGTCAATATTATGCTGATCATCAAGATATCTTAGTATTTTTACCTGGTAGAAAAGAAATAACGGCTGCTACGCAAGCATTGAGTCGTTATTTTGCTGCTGCCATTGCCGCCGATGAAATAGATGTGATCCCGCTACATGCTTCTGTTACCGATGATGAACGTCAACGGGCATTAACCGCAAGCAATAAGCAACGTATTATTTTAGCGACCAATGTTGCTGAAACATCACTGACGATTCCGGGTGTTACGCTCATTGTTGATTCAGGGTTAGAGCGCCGTACCCACCAGCGTAATGGTCGTACTGTATTAGCATTACATGCCATTTCAAAAGCAAGTGCTGAGCAACGTAAAGGTCGCGCAGGTCGAGTTAAAGATGGTGTTTGTCTGCGTTTATACGGCAAAGCTGCACCACTTGAGCGATTAACGCCCGCAGAATTACAACGTGAAGAGTTAGTTGAACCCTATTTAGCCGCGTTGTGCTGCGAGGCTAAATTTTCACAATTAGCGTTTATTGATCCTTTGCCAGAAAAAACGTTAACGAGTGCGTTTCAAACATTACAAACGATGAAAGCGGTAACGGATGATGAAGTGGTGACCGATTATGGGCGACGTTTGTATCAATTACCGATTGATAGTTTATTTGCCCATTTGATTACTGCAATGCCTGATCGCCGTCATCAAGAAGCTATGGTTGACTTAGCTGCTGCATTATCGATTCCGCAAAAACTGTGGCAGCCTCCTAAGTCAGAACAAGATCAACAGGCGTTATTTTTATGGTTAGGGCAACAATATTGTGATGCGACAGCGTTAATTAAAATTGTAAGGGCAGATGTTGTACCCGAATGGCTAACCGTTGATGACAATATGCGTACAGAAGCACGACTATTGGCAGCAAAAATGCGAGAAGTACTGCAATTACCTCAACTTGAGGCTACTAGTGCTTTTCGTCGTCAACCGTGGATAGATGCTGTTATTACCGCAGTGCCTGAACTTGTTTATGTGCGTCGAGAGCGGCGACGACAAGCTTTAGGTAATGGTTTTAATGAAGTGACACTTAGTCGTGATACTTTATTTGCAATAGAACATGATCAAATGGCAGAGGCTGCGGTGGTATTTGACCAATTTGCTTTACCGGGTAAGGGTGTTAAACAAAATCTAGTCTTAGCCACATGTATCTCACCTGTGACGTTGTCACAAATAGTAGCGCTTGATCTCGGTGAAAATCAATACGGACAAACCATTGAAACCAGTGCAGGCCATTTTCAAACGGCAATTGAACGAATTTATGCTGGGCGGGTGATTGATACCCAATGGCAAGATGTTAGCGGTGCAGCAGCCAGTACTGCTATTGTCGATTTGATTTTAGCTAACGAAGTTTTAGCAGGATTAGCGGCACGCTTAACGACAGATATACACCAATGGAATTTGTACCTTGGATTAGGACGTTATCAAGCTGATATTTGTCAGCGCAAACCTGAAATTGTTGAGGTGACTGAATGGTTATCACAACAGATTGTAGATATTGGAATTGAAACAATTGATGATATTGCTTTGTTCAGTGCCGACGATTTTGTATTCAATGGTATTCCTGAATGGGAACGCGAAGAGTTTGACAATCAATATCCACACAGTGTGAATTTAAATGATTTTGAGCTCCGTATTGAGTATCAGATTAGCCGAAAAACCGTGATTGCGCATTATCTTCATGGAAATCGTAAACAAGATCCTAAGCGATGGGAGTTACCACGTTGGCAAGGATGGCGAATTAAATATAAGAAAGCGAGTCGAACTATTGATATTCATTGATAGGGCGAGATAAATCAGCATAAAAACAACCACGGTAGCAAATGTCTACCGTGGTAGTGTTTTGATTGATCATAAGAGAAGTAAGATGTTATATGGAAAGCATGCAGAAATTATGAGGCTAATTTACCCGCATTGAGCTTGGCGCGAATATACTCAGAGTGATCTAAATAGATCAAATCAGACACCTGTCTGATCACCGCTTCTTCTAAAGGATCTATTACGCCATCAGCATAGGCAACTTGCCACATTGCTTCAATTAATTGATAACGTTGTGGTTGTGATAATTCGCGTAGTTTATTAGTAAATTCATATAAAGAAATAGATTGCTGGCTTTGCTGTTGTGCTTGGCTCAGTAATACCGTTGCTTGTTCTTCTGTGGTATCAAGTAATTTAATCAGTAGCTGCACTTTTGCTTGTTCTTCACGCGGGTCACGATCATGATCGGCATTCGCCACTTCACATAACAATGACGCCATCGCTAAATTAAGTGTGGGTGTATCTACTGCGCCAGCGCTGGCACTTTCATTCATAACTTGTCTAAACAAAGTTCGTAATGTTGAAAACATTGTAGCCCTTATTCTGATGATAATTACGTATAACTAATACCTAAGTTTATATCGATATACGATAAAAATAAAAGCCACTAAAAATACGTTTGCAGTTTTATCTGTTATATCCATTTTCGACGATAAAATAATGCGAGTTGCAGAATCAATACGCCAACTAATAATCCACAGAAGATTGAAAATGACAAATGATCTTCTGCGCCGGGAATACCGTCAAGGTTAACCCCAAATAAACCAGTTAAAAATCCTAGCGGCAAGAATACCGTGGTAATAAGTGAGAGGAAGTATAGTCGTTGGTTTAATGCTTCTGATTGCAGACTCATTAACTCTTCTTGGGTTACATTAGCACGTTCGCGAATAGCATTAAGATCATCAAGCGCATGACTGATTTTTTCATCTACTTCATGAATTTTTTGACGTTCCGCCAGAGATAGTAGTGGTGTCTCTATGGTTATTAATTTTGCTAATGCATCACGTTGAGGTGTCATTGAATGACGTAACTTTACTGTTTCACGACGTAATACAGCGATATTATTACGTAAGTTCATATCGCTATCCGTCATGACTTGCTCTTCAAGCTCGGTCAATTGTTCATCAATGGTATCAATCACCGTCATTTTATGACTTACCAAATGATCACATAAGCTTAAAATAAAGTTACCAATCGTTGTGGGGCCAAAGCCACCTTCAATATGATCGGCTATACGTGAAATAGCGACAATAGGCTGGTTTGACGTGGTAACAATCAAGTTTTTAGTAAAATAGCCACGAATAGAAACCATACTGTCTGACGGTTTATTTTGGGTGTTTTTATCAATATCGATACCACGTAATGCTAAGAAGAACCCATCTTTGGTTTGGTTTAATCGTGGCCGTTCACGATCATTGGTCAGGGAGTCCTTTTCGATATCAGGTAGCTGACTTTGTTGAATCCATTGTTGTGCTTGTGGTTGGGTATAGTCGAGATGCAGCCAAAGTAGACCATCAGTGGATTGCCAGTTATTAATTTTATCAAGGGTCAGTGCGGGTTTGGAATGATCGCCATTAAGTCGATAACAGTAAGCAAAACAATTTGGCATGGAGGGTCCCTTTTAGAGCACTAAGTACTTAAGTCTTATTTATTTTATGACTATAAGCTTAACCGATATAAGTCATCGATAGAAAATAAAATATTTGATGATTATTGATTGAGCTGTTGATGCTTAAGATTCACTCTGAAACCGTGATCTGAATTGACGTGGGCTAAAAGAACTCCAGCTTTTAAAACGGGTACTAAAATTAGTTGGGTTTGGATAACCACAAAAGTCACTAATATGTTGAATTGGCCAGGAAGTGGTGGTTAATAAGCCGGCGGCATGTTCCATACGTAAGTGCGTTAAACGTGCCATAGGGGCTTGGCTATAATATTGCTGACATAAACGGTGTAAATGTGGTTCAGAACATGGATACAGTGCAGCTAGATCTTTTACTTGCCATGGGTGGTGTAATTGCTGTTTAGCATGCTGAAATACACGCTCTAAACGTTGCAATGCTAATGGTGAATGAGGCGAAGTGCGGTTAGCAACAATTAAGCATAGTTGTTCAGTGATATTTGCCGAAAGTTGATCCGCAAGGGGATAGCTCAAACACAGTGCTTGTTGAAGACAACCGATAGTTTGAAATAATAATGTTCCTGATTGGGTTGGATAATAAGTTATCTCATGAGGTAAGCGCCGATCCCAATAACTTTGCTGTTCTAACATTACCCACGCCATATCCCAAATAAGCTCAGGATTCTCGTTGGAATTGATATCAAATCCATTCTCATTGCCTGGTGGTACATAAATAACATGGTCAGGCTGTAAATCCCATTGTTTGGCTGGAGTGTTAAGTATTCCGCGACCTTTAATGGTAAATAGCAACATATGCATATCAGGATTGCGGCGATAAATAGTAAAAGCCTCCTTACCATAATTAGTGCCACATTGAATGATGTGTTTTTGTTCCAAGGCCAAAGATTGAACCTGATCAATAATAATTGATTGGCATCGAGGTGAAATATTTAAATGTTCAAACCACGCCATTATTAGCCCTTATTTAATTAAAGTTGATAGTTTGGCAAACGTTTTTGATTGCTTAGAATAACCGTAATTTAACAACTCTAGGTATGATCGTTGTCACAAGGTAAAACAGTTAATGAGTATGTAACTATGACGACATGGCGCACATCAGCAGATAGAAATTTTTGGAAAAAGACATGGCGGTTAGCATTACCGGTTTCAATGCAGTCAATGTTGTTCGCATTACTGGGGTTAGTCGATGTGCTGATGGTGTCAAAACTGGGCGAATCACCAGTGGCAGCAGTAGGTATTGGTAATCGTATCTTCTTTTTTAACTTATTGCTGGTGGTCGGTGTCAGTGGTGCCGTTGGAGTATTAGCTGCTCAATATTTTGGCGCTGGCAGAATGGACGGTGTGCGTCGCACCTTATTGCAATCTTGGGTGTGTGCGATTGTTTTTACGTTACCTTTTGCGATTATCTATCGTTTATTTCCACAACAAATTGTTAGTGTTATTAGCGATCAGGCTGATTTTGTTGTACATGCTAAAGACTATTTGTACGTTTGTGGTTGGAGCATCATTTTTACTGCGATTGTCGTGCCTTTAGAGGCGGCTTTACGTGCTGTTGGTGAAGCAAAAATGCCAACCTATGTCGGTTTAGTGGCTGTGCTATTAAACGCGACGTTAAATGCGCTATTTATTTTTGGCCTATATGGTTTCCCTGAAATGGGGGTTGCTGGCGCTGCATTGGGAACAACGATTTCACGCGGTATTCAAACAGTAATTTTATTAGCTGTGACTTATTACCGACATCGTGAAATTCTGCCGTTAGCGATTGATATCGAAACAGCAAAAACACCTCAAGCGCGTAAACGTTATTTAACCATTGCATTACCAATGATCATTCATGATGCAGGTTGGGCGATGGGCGTGTTAGTTTACAGTATTATTTTTGCTCAGTTAGGTGTCACTGAATTAGCAATCATTAGTCTACTTGCACCGATTGAGGGCGTATTGATTTCTGCCTTTATCGGTTTTGCCGTGGCCGCTTCGACTATTTTAGGGCATGAATTAGGCGCTGAGAATTACCAGCGGGCTTGGCATCAATCATGGTTCTTTATTGGGTTGAGTGTGTCGATGGCTTTTGTGTTGGGTATTTCAATTTGGCTGGCGAGTGATACGGTAAGTCTGTGGCTTCAACGGGCAGATACACCGAACTTAGCTATGTCATTAAATGTCACCATGGTGCTTGCGCTGGGGCTATTTTTAAAAGTGTTTAATATGGTGGGTATTGGAGGGGTATTGCGTAGCGGTGGCGATATCAAATTCAGCATTTTCATTGATTTGTTCGGTCAGTGGGGTGTGGGTATTCCTTTGGCTATCTTTACCGGCATTTTTCTGGGGTGGCCTTTACATTGGGTGTTAACCGCTATTTTAGCTGAGGAAGTAGTGAAAGTTGCACTGACGACTTATCGTATTCGAGGTCGTAAGTGGCTAGCTAATTTGATTAATGATACTGACCAAGTATTAGTATCGGTGTAATTGTTTGTAAATATACGTTTATAAATAAAATTTTGCCCATTTGAATGCCAACAAATGGGCTTTTTTTATGGCTGATTAGGTCGTTATGAGTAATTGTCTTTTAAGCAGATCTCACACCGTTTCATTTGTGATAGAATTAACAAAATTTCGAATCGCCAAGTTATACCGATAGTATTATTGTATTTGAATGGTCGGTATCATTAGTCATTGAAAAGACAGGAATTACATTGAGTCAGTCGAATCAAACTCAAGCAGACGTGTTAAATAATGAAAAAACATTAAAGTCTGCGATTAAAGATTGCATGATGCGCGATCGTTTTCGTCTACACAAACGTGTACAAGGCGCATCAAGAATTAAAAATGAAAAATCTAAGCATGCAGTATTTGATGAAATTGCGTTAGATATTGCTAAATCAATGCAGACGGTAGAATTACGTCGAAATCATCGTCCCAAAATTATTTATCCTGCTCAACTGCCTGTTAGTCAGAAAAAAGATGACATTGCAGAAGCGATTAAACATAACCAAGTGGTTATCGTTGCAGGTGAAACTGGTTCAGGTAAAACGACCCAGTTACCTAAAATATGTTTAGAGCTTGGTCGTGGTACTCACGGTATGATTGGCCATACCCAGCCTCGTCGTTTAGCTGCACGTTCTGTTGCAACACGTATTGCCGAGGAAATGGAGTGTGAACTGGGTTCACATGTCGGTTATAAAGTACGATTTAATGATCAAGTTTCTGAGCGCAGCCACGTTAAGTTAATGACTGACGGTATTTTGCTGGCTGAAATTCAGCACGACCGTTTTTTAAGTCAATATGACACCATTATTATCGATGAAGCGCACGAACGTAGTCTTAATATCGACTTTATCATGGGTTACTTACGCGAATTATTGCCTAAGCGCCCAGATTTAAAAGTCATTATTACCTCGGCCACTATCGATCCTGAGCGTTTTTCAAAGCACTTTAATAATGCACCTATTATTGAAGTATCAGGCCGTACCTTCCCTGTGGAAGTGCGTTACCGCCCAGTAGTTGAAGATGGCGATGATACAGATCGCGATCAACTCGATGCTATTTTTGATGCGGTTGATGAACTGTGCGATGAAGGCATGGGCGATATTCTGATCTTCATGAACGGTGAGCGTGAAATTCGTGATACTGCTGATGCATTAGAAAAGCGTAATTTACGTCATACTGAAATTCTGCCGCTGTATGCACGATTATCAGCTAATGAACAAAATAGAGTCTTCCAGTCTCACAACGGTCGTCGAATTGTGCTTTCGACTAACGTCGCGGAAACCTCGCTAACTGTACCTGGTATAAAATACGTTATCGATCCCGGTACTGCGCGTATTAGCCGTTATAGCTACCGTACCAAAGTTCAACGTCTACCGATTGAGGCAATTTCACAAGCCAGTGCTAATCAGCGTATGGGGCGTTGTGGTCGTGTGCAAGAAGGTATCTGTATTCGTTTATATTCTGAGGATGATTTCTTATCACGCCCAGAATTTACTGATCCAGAAATTCTTCGTACTAACTTAGCGTCAGTTATTTTGCAAATGACTGCGATTGGTTTGGGTGATATTCAAGCCTTCCCATTTGTTGAAGCGCCTGATAATCGCAATATTCAAGATGGTATTCGTCTACTTGAAGAATTAGGGGCAATTAACCCTACTGCAACCGATCCACGTAAGCGTTTATCAAATCTTGGTCGTCAGTTAGCACGTTTGCCTATCGATCCGCGTTTAGCTCGTATGGTACTAGAAGCACCTAAAACAGGTTCATTACGTGAAGTGATGATCATTGCTTGTGCGCTATCCATTCAAGATCCACGTGAGCGTCCATCAGATAAAAAACAACAGTCAGATGAAAAGCATCGTCGTTTTTACGATAAAGATTCTGACTTTGTCACGTTTGTGAATTTATGGGATTACATTCAAGAACAGCAGAAAGAATTATCTAATAACCATTTCCGTCGTTTGTGTAAGAAAGAATACTTAAACTATTTACGTATTCGTGAATGGCAAGATATCTATTACCAAGTTAACCAAGTAGTCAAAGAGCTTGAGTTAAAAATGAACGGTAATGAAGCTAGCTATGACGGTATTCATATCGCACTGTTGAGTGGTTTGCTATCTCATATCGGTATGAAAGATCAAGAGAAGAACGAATATCAAGGTGCGCGTAATGCTCGCTTTAATATCTTCCCCGGATCTGGCATTTTCAAGAAACAGCCAAAGTGGGTAATGGTGGCTGAACTGGTTGAAACCTCGCGTTTATGGGGCCGGATTGGTGCCAAAATCCAGCCTGAATGGGTAGAGCCATTAGCCGAGCATTTGATCAAGCGCAGTTACAGTGAACCGCATTGGGAGAAAAAATCAGCCGCAGTGCATGCGTTTGAGAAAGTCACTCTTTACGGTATTCCTGTTGTTGGTAAGCGTAAAGTTAACTACGGCAATATTGATCCCGCGTTATCACGTGAAATATTTATTCGTTCAGCATTAGTTGAAGGGGATTGGGAAACCAAGCATAAGTTCTATCAACAAAACCGTAAGCTATTACGTGAAGTGGAAGAGCTTGAGCATAAATCTCGTCGTCGCGATATTTTGATTGATGATGATGAGCTGTTTAATTTCTACGATCAACGTATTGATTTACAAGTTACCTCTGGACGTCATTTTGATAGCTGGTGGAAAAAAGCCTCAAAAGAAAACCCAGAGCTGCTTAACTTTGAACGTGAAATGCTTTTCCGTGGTGATGCCAGCCATGTAACGGATCTTGATTATCCTAATTTCTGGCACCAAGGAAACTTGAAGCTTAAATTAAGCTATCAGTTTGAGCCGGGTGAAGATAACGATGGTGTGACAGTACATGTGCCGCTGGCGATTTTAAACCAAGTGAAACCAGATGGCTTTGATTGGCAAATTCCAGGTTTACGTCAGGAATTAGTGATTGCATTAATTAAATCATTACCTAAACCGTTACGCCGTAACTTTGTGCCTGCACCTAATTATGCAGATGCATTTCTTGCGCGTGTTAAGCCAATGGAAATGCCATTACTTGATGCTCTTGAGAAAGAGTTAAAGCGAATGAGTGGCGTTACCTTAGTGCGCGAAGATTGGAATTTAGATCAGATCCCTGATCACCTTAAAATTACCTATCGTGCCGTTGATCATCGCAATCGTAAACTGCGTGAAAGCAAAGATATCTATGGCTTAAAAGAAAACTTGAAAGAAAAGGTACAAGAGACCTTATCACAAGTGGCTGATGATGATATTGAGCAAGAAGGTTTAAAAACATGGAGCTTTGGTGCATTACCTGAGCGTTACCAACAAAAACGTGGTGGGTTTGAAGTTAAAGCGTTCCCTGCGTTAACAGATAACAAAGACTCTGTTGGTATTAAACTGTTTGAAACCGAAGAAGAACAACACAACGCTATGCAAGCAGGTCAACGTCGTTTGATTTTATTAAACGTACCATCACCGATTAAATACTTGCATGCAAACCTACCGAATAAATCGAAGCTAGGTTTGTATTTTAACCCATACGGTCGTGTGCTTGATTTGATTGATGACTGCATTGCGTGTGGTATTGATAAGCTTATCGAACAAAAAGGTGGTTTAGCGTGGCAGCCTGAAACCTTTGAAGCATTGAAAGAATATGTTCGTGCAGAGCTTGGTGATACTGTAGTTGAGATTGCTAAGCAAGTGGAAGCCATTCTAACAACGGCATTTAATATTTCTAAGCGTTTAAAAGGCCGTATTGATTTACGTATGGCGTTTGCAATGTCAGATATTAAAGCACAAATTGAAAGTTTAATATTTAAAGGCTTTGCGACTGAATGTGGTTGGAAGCGTTTACCTGATATTTTACGTTACATGCGTGCCATTGAACGTCGTATGGAAAAACTGCCTATTGATCCTAATAAAGATCGGGTTCATATTCTAAAAATTGAATCAGTGGTTAATGACTACAACGAGTTGTTAAACAAGATCCCTAAAGGTCAACCTGTACCTGATAAAGTCAAAGAAATTCGCTGGATGATAGAAGAACTGCGTGTAAGTTTCTTTGCTCAACAGTTAGGTACACCTTATCCGATTTCTGATAAGCGGGTTCGTAATGCGATTAATGAGTGCTAGTCACTTATAGTTTAGCCGCAATATAAACCTTATAAATGAAAAGGCCGATGCGATAACCGCATCGGCCTTTTGTTTTTGGGGGAACATGTCAAATTAGTGCGTTTGTGTGGTAATTTTAGTCTTTACTGATGTTGATGCTTTAGTTGCTTTTTTCTCAAAGCGAGAGATCCACAAGTAAGCTAATCCTGCAAATACAGCGGTCATAAACACGTTGATAAAGAATGCCTTAACAAGATCGACACCAGGAGGGAAAGCAGAAGCTGTCATACTTACCATAAAGATAACAATCAATACTGACACCATTCCCATACCAAATAGGCGCGAGCCCATACGGAACTCACGTGGGGTATCATCATGCTTAAGACGGAACACAAAATACGCCACCATGATAAAGATTGGCGGTAACATTGCAGTACCTGCGGTTAAGTTAATTGCTGTACTCATCATTTCTTGAACAGACTCAGAACCAAAACCGTTAGCAATTAGCATCACTAATACAAATCCAAACTGCCACCATGCAGCACGAACAGGTACACCATGTTCATTTAGCTGAGTTGTTTTCTCACCGTAAACACCTTCCGGAATTTCAGAGAAGTGAATTTTAACCGGTGCAGCTGTCCACATCATCATTGCACCAAACATAGCAATAAAGAGTACGACACCAACAAAACGACCGACTAATGGTGCCGAGATATCAAAGTAATGGGCCATACCGGTGAAGATCTCAACCATACCACCTGAATAGGTTAAGTCACCACGAGCCACAAATACGTTAACTAATAATGAACCAATGGCATACATGCTACCAATCAGCACTCCAGCAACAATGATCACTTTAATGAATGATTTCTGACCGCCTTTAACATCGTTCAGATAAGCCGCTGCGGTTTCTGCACCGCCAGCTGCTTGGAAAATCCAACACATAATACCCAATGTTGCCCAATTAATGGTTGGCGTCATGGCTTCAAGTGTAATGGGTTCAGCTGGCGGCGCGTCACCATTTAATGCCATTAAGGCACCGATAACATAAACCGCAAATAGGGCAAAGACACCATAAGCAACGATTTCTGAAATTTTACCTAACCACGATGCACCTTTGGTTGATATATGTGTCGCTGCGGCAAATAAAACAATTGAAATCATTGACGTTACCATTGGCGAGAACGCATATTCATAACCAAGCATGGCGTATGAAGCATAAGCAATAACGTTCGGTAACAATGAGATAAACCAAAATAGATTTACAAACCAATATAAGAATGAGCCCATGTAAGCCGCTTTTGTACCCAGCGGTTTTTTGATCCAGTCATACATACCTGATTCAGAGTTTTTATTGGCAGAGACAAATTCAGCAATAATGAAAACAAAAGGAATGAAATAAACCAATGTAGCAAAAAGAAAAATAGGTGCTGAGCTTAATCCTAATTCAATGTTGTTGTTAACGATATTACGGACATTGAATACAGCTGCAAATGTCATCGACAGTAGAGCAAACTTTCCAATTGTACCGCGCATAGATTCAGACATAATATTCTCCATGAATCAGATCGATGATAACGTAGATAGAAATAAGCTGGTTATCAAAGGATGCGAGAAATAAATTACCGACTCAAAGCACTAAAGCAATGAAGTCAGTTAACATGGAATGGATTTTAGTAAAACTTTTACTAAAATGTAGTGATGAAAACGTTTTCCTTTAACTTGATCACAGTTTGTTGTTCATTGAATGTCGACGATGTGATGTAGTTAAAATTTGTTATTTGATCGTATATATGACAGAAAAGTCACTAAAAATGACTATTATTAGGCGTGTTTCTTTATCTTTATTATTTATTTCAATATATTACAGAAGGAGGGGGGAATAATTAGCTACGGGTTATTTATAGCAAAATAGAGATATAAAAAAAGAGCGACAATTCGCTCTTTTTTAGGAAAAGATAATCAGTGTTGGTTAACGTTCCCAGTAAGCTTCTTCTAAACAGTCTTCACGTTCAGGTAAACCATGAGAAAGACGAGGAGCATGTTGAATGAGCACTTCATAGCTTACACGGTTTGAGTATTGGCAAATTTGTGAGAACGAAGAGTAAGACAAGAATTGTGCAGTGTGTTTAGCTGAATTTGGAACATTGATTTTATGGAAACGGTTAGCTGACATATCATGCAGTAGGGCAGATAAAGCGGCATCACCAGCACCATTAGTGTTTTTTATCTCCATCGGGCCACCAAGGTAAGGGGAGATGTGAGAGTAAACACGAACAGGGTTGATACAATCAGCTTTCGCCATTGGACGACTGAATTCATATTTATTAAATTCAGGAATACGACCTGGTAATAATGGCAATGTTGATTCGCGTTTTAGCTCGTCATCAGTGTAACCCGCCATGTAAAGACCAGCAGGTCCCGCAGTACACAACACCATATCAACCCATTCTAGTGCTTTATCAGCAGCCATTAATGGATCTTTTTCGCCAGTAAGGGCTTCAGCTTCTTCTTCGTTCATAGCGATACAAGTTACGTGTTCTTTGATGAATTCAATCCACCATTCACGTTTATCTTCAATCACGTATTTAGTGCCAAGCGTCAGTACCACCGGTACATTATTCTTTTTCGCAAACTCAATCGCTTTCAGTGCTGCATCTTTCATTGGGTCGGTTGGCTTACCGCGAACCAAGTAAGAAGAGAGGACTAATGCTGAGGCTTGCTTAAATGCACATTCAGGAATACTTTCAGGACGTAATTGATTCATCTGTCCTTCATTAATTGCAAATGTACGTTCACCATCTTTAGTGATCAACGTGTAGCAACGACCAATAGGACCACAAACAGGTTGTAGATAATCAAGATCAATACGGCTAGATGTATTGCAAAGGTAGCGGTAAGCGTAAGATCCAATTTTTAGATCTTTACTCATTACGCCCAGTAAGATGGATTTATCATCAGCAAGAACAGAGTAATTATGTAACGTATTACCAATGGTATCGCCAGGGTATTCATGGCTAATTAGTTTACGTTCTTTTAATTCTTGATACAGCAGTTCTGCTTTATCTTCATCAAGAACTAGAGAGTGGCCTTTACTTAGAGCATGTCTGGCTAAGAAGTCATCGTCGACGCGCGCTTCAATATCCACAATTGTTTGACCTACGCCAACAAGATGTGATTTAGCTAATGGGTTTTCTTGTTGAATTTGAACAACCAATGGATCGCGAGCATTGACGGGGAAGTAATGCTTTGACTTACGTTGACCAGGAAATTTCATGTCTAAAGGCTATAGAAATAAGGGATTTTGATTCATTCTATCATAAAAATGAGAGATAAATCTCACTTCTTTGACGTTCTTACATTGAAACTGATTCTTTTGCCGTTTTTTTAAACGACTTGTTCAAAAAGCTATGGTTAGATACTAATAAGGGAAGTTTAGTGGTGCTTTTATTGTTCAATTGGGATGTTTAACTATAAATAAATCATACACTCTTTATTGCTATAACAGGCTATGGCAAGACGTATTTATAAAAAAAAAGCCGCAAAAGCGACTTTTTGTTTAGAAACGACAAATTTAGTTTAAGCGTTTAAGCTCTTGTTGTGCACTGGCACCACCTACTGGACGGTTAACGGAAATAGAACGGCCTTTTTTCATGCCTTTTTCATAATCATCTGTCAGTGCTTTCATCGCTTCTTGAAGTTGTTTTTTAAAGGTTTCACGATCTAAATTTTCAAACTGTTTATCAATGTAGTTTGCCATACGCTGATCGTGATCATCATCGGTATTTAATACAGGCAGTTTTTCTAATGCACCTTCAAGCCAACCCGCTAAAAATGATGATACGCGGCGAGTAACTTCAGATGTACTTGTGCCTGTTCCTGCAAAGCTATTACGGAATTGACCTGTTTGCTGGTTCATTTCGCGGTAAACAATATCAAATGCAAAAGCGGCAAAAATAGCACGCTCAGCAGCACCAATAAACTCTGCTTGTTTTAAGCCTTTGTAATTAGTTAGAACGCACTCAACCCCAAAGCGACGATTAATACCACGAATGATTTTTAGAATTTGTGGGCTAATATCCGTTGGTAATAGTGTTTTTGACTTAGTTTTTCCCATCTTAATGAATTCAATATCGTCTTTTTCTAGACCATATTTGAGCATGAGGCGGTGAGCCATACGAATGGCTTGGGCTGCTTCGTTTACATTTGCTGAATTACCCAACTCAAGGCATTTTGCGATTTTCTTGAGGGCCTTTCGCTTCTGTTCTGACATTAAACATTCTCATGACTAAAAGAGGGCACATATTTTACCGCTTTATGGACTCATACTACAAGCATGTAATTGTGATAACAGTGTGAATCGGTGTTAAATTCACAATTTGGCACAAGAATGCGAAACCAAGAACTGTTATGGTGTTATTTAGAATCAGGTATTACTTCAAGCTTGGTGGCAGAGGCGGTTTTTGGTTGCTGGCATAGATAGGCATTAGCAAACATAGTCACAGAGCTAGAAAAATCTAGCGGTTGATAGAGATACACGGTATTTGCACCTAATGCTGCCGCCTTAATGCGCATTTGGTTTATTGCTCCCCATACCATGTCTTTGTCAGCATGGAACCAATAGTCATAAAAATGGCCTTCTGAGCCATATACAATACCTAAGCGCTCACAGTTTTCAATTGCTTTTGTATCATCCCAAATGACACCAACTTTGGCTGATTCTGTCGTAGGAAAAGTGACACAGCCACTTAATAACAGTGTTGAGGCTAACATTGAGCTAACCATTAGTTTTTTCATGTAAGGATCACGGACAAAATAAATGTCGCGCGAGTGTATTTAAAAAAAGATCATTAGCAAGTAAATAAAACCAATATTCAGATCGCGACAACATTAATTAATGAGTCGTTTAATATTATGCGCAACTTAGTCTCGGTATTGATGTTTTTAGCTTGTAAAAAGGGTGTTTAACCCGATGAAATTACTTATCAATTAATGATTGTTTAACGGTATTTTTAAGTGATTGCATAAATGTTTTAAAGTGAGGCATAAAATCAGCAAAAAGCGGATGTTTACGGTTCATCATCACTGGACCTAATAACCGTAAAGCAACACCGACTCTTGTTGCTTGTATTGCATCTAATTCACTGCCTTTTTTTAAATTTTCAACGATCTTAAACAGATCTTCTCTATCTTGAAATTCAAACTGTATGGTTTGGGCGATAGTTGATTGAGATTCTACTTCTTCAATGGTAATTCGATAGTTTTTTTTATTAGACATAATTGGACTCTTATTTGAAATAAAGTGAAGCGTGGTTGATAATGTCAACTATACTTAATTTTAGTTGATTTTGTCAACTATATATTTATCGACACGAAGGAAATGTAATGGCTAATAACAAAACGCTAGATAACTTATTTCAATTGGTACATGCGTTAAAACGTCAATTGCATGAACAGATTGAACAACTTGATCTCGGTGTGACGCCGATGCATGTTCGAGTGATTAAGATCATTAACAAAATGACACCCTGTACCGCTATTGATATAGCAACAATGTTAGAACGCGATAAAGCACAAATCACTCGTTTAGTTAACACATTAATAGAAAAAGAATTTATTACTAAAATAGCGAATCCAACAGACAAGCGAAGTTCGTATTTATGTGTTACCGAACGTGGTGTAAAAATTGTTGCAAAGTTGGCTGTGATTGATAATGCAATGGAAGAAAAAATAACAAAGCATATTAGCTCTGATGAGATAGCTGTCTTTCAACAGTTAGCCGATAAAATGACGGATAATCTTCGTCATAAATAACCTTGTTGTTGGGGAGCAGTCTTTGCATAATACTCAACGTACTTTAACTTACAAATAGCAGATAAATGACTTCTTCATACCATAATATTGATGTGCCTTTTGACTACCGTCATACCTGCTGGTTTTGCGGTGAACCGTATTTTGATAGTCATGCTTTTATGGCTGTCCCAAATTATGATAATCAGTCCTTGCCGATTATGCTGCCGTGTTGCCAAGAGTGTTTTGCTTTTGCTAACGCGGTAAAGGTCAGTAGCTTAGATTTATTGCGCGACAAAGTGAAACAACAACTGCATAAGAAATACCATAAGCATCTTCAAATTGGTGTTAATTGGACCAAAGAAGAACTTGAATCATCAGAAATGGATGGTAAAGCTCTAGAAGGTTTCCGTCTTAGTGGCTGGAAAATGTTTGAAATCGCCAAAGATCGGGTTAATTACGCGGGATGGGCAATTAATATTGATGGCTTGCCTTGCTATGATGTGACGACAACATTTCAATTTGAATATGATGGCATTATCTATACTAGCTTAAACCACGCTGTAACTCAGTTAGCTGCGTTGTATGCGATTCCACAGCCTTACCTTGAGCAAGTGATTGAGTTGGTGGGGCGTGAAAAAATGCCTTATGCCTTACGTTTTTGTAAAACGACTTATGGCTATTCGACAGCCGAACGTGAATCAAGCTTAGCGAGCCTACGAGCGTTACTGGCAGAAGAGCAGGCGAATGCGCAGGTGTCACACCGTGTAGTGCAAGAACGACGTAAAATCGCATTAGCTGATATTAAACAATTGATGCTGTATCGGACTATTATTGCACCTCCTGCGATTCAATGGGCATTAGAGCAGGGTATTCAAACGCTGGTCGAGTTAGCGGATCACGAAGACGTATTTTTTGAACATTTTGGTAAAGATTCAGAGTTGACAGCTTTTACTTATTTTAATGGCTTACAAATTTACTTTGAAAAACGCGAATTAGATCCATTATGGGCAGAAAATGATGACCCTAATCGAGCTTTATTTCAGTAACAGAATCCAATAAATAAGCCCGTTGATGTGTTTATCTCTTTTGAGTTAAAACAAGCTCAACGGGCTTTTTTTATTTCATTATTACTGTTTAATGACAAGGCAATAGATGCGTATGATTAATTATGTTGAGCCCATACCATTGTTCGACCTTTATCATCAAAAGCGACCACATTATAACTGTCTTTCTGATCGCCATATTCCATCCCCGGTGATCCTACAGGCATTCCACCAACAGCCAATCCTTTCATACGTGTAGGCTTACTTGCTAAAAAGCGTTTGATATCCGCAGCAGGAATATGACCTTCAAAGGTATAGCCTTCAATTTGGGCTGTATGGCAAGATGCATATTCAGGTAATACACCCAGTCTTATTTTTGTTGGCGTTAGGTTTTCTTGGTAAACGTTTTCTAACTCAAAGCCATTATCTTTCATATGTGCGACCCATTCTTTACAACAGCCACAGTAGGGAGATAAGTAATTCGTGCCTTTGATTATTGGTGATGCTGTTGGTGTAGTTTCCGCAACGGTAGTTGCTGAAACAAAAAGAGCACAAGCTAATAAAGTATGTTTGATGATCATAATAATATTCCTAAATAACGCGATGCATACCATTAAACTATGGCTGCAAATAAATGATGTAAGTAAGTGGATAAATATAGTGAAGCACTTACGCCATTGGCGGTTTTAGCAAGGGCTCATGATAATAACGAGGGGAGTGACACAAAGCACTTATGAGTATTTCGGTACTATGGAGGGATTGAAAACTAAAGTTAGAGAGCAACGCTGGCTGATGCTGTGATGAACAATCAGTATTATTACAGTCATCGTTGCAATCAGTGGTAAGAGCATTGGTCATAGTTTCTGAATTATCGCAACAACTGACCATTTTTATCTCGCTACAATGAGTTATTGGCATTGGTGTTATTGTTGTCATGTGTGCATACGCTGTATTGATGAATACAGTGATGATTAGCACACTATGTACAATAAAATATAACCAAGAACGTAGCATCTTTAGTTTCATTATCCTTTATAATTTTTGTGTATTATAGGTTTAATACGCAATTCAACAATGAATAACTTGTAATAAAGTATTAAATATACCTATATTACATTGCTGTATGAATGGCTGACACATATTCTTACAGCTAACTTATGGATGAAAAAAATCAATTCGTTTAAATTCACCTTGCGTAATGTGATGAATAACGTTGGGTTTATTCAATGTATTGAAAGCGCTTTTAGGAAAAAAAATGCAATATACTGAAAAAGATCGTCGAGTTTTGCACGATACATGGATGAGCTATAAAGCAAAAATGCGTATAACTCAAATTGAAATGGCTAAAAAGCTAGAGCTAACGCAACTTGAATTTTCAGACATTCTGCGAGGGGATGCTGTTATTCAGCACCAGTTTGTTAATGATTTTTGTGGCATTTTAAATATTGATCCCGTTTTAATACTTCCTTCGTTACGTGAAGCCGTACAAAAAGGATCGTTAGCAAATTCTATCGTTAAGAATACTTTTATCTTTGATGGTGAAATTAAGAAGGTAACGTATGTCGGTAATCAACTTGTTGTTGAGTATGAATATAAGCCAAGCATTAGTGAGGTGTGATATAACGTTGTCTATTCTTTAAAAAAAAGGCTCATAGCATAATGCAATGAGCCGTTTTAAATGGTAGTGGTAGTTACTTTACTATTGTTTTTTGCTTTTCTTCGCGTTTTCATCCCACTCAGGAACAAAGAAGTAAAGTACTGTCGCGGCAAGTATTGAGCCCATGACATCAGAAGGAAAGTGCATTCCTAGCCATAAACGGCTAATACCCACACCTGTTGCCCAAACAATTAATCCTCCTGCTAAAAGATATTTACCTCGGCGAATAAAGAAACCACCCCAGAATAAAACACAGATAGCAGCAAAAATAGTATGGCCTGAAGGGAAAGAATAGTTTGTTTCACCTTCCCAGCTACGTAACCGCCAAGAGCTTACATAAGCAGAGGCTTCTTTTACAACATTATCTTTAGCGGTTGTATCTAATGTGTAGAAAGCTTCAGGAGATTCCACTAAATGTAAGCGTTGTAATTCATAGCTGTAAGGGCGAGGAATAGCAGTTTCGTGTTTTAATACTGTTTTAGTGACAAAACTTAATACTAATAAAATACCAAATTGAATCCACACTTTCGTGATTGTTTTCTTTGGTAACCGCATGAAAACAGGTGACAGACACAGTAATGCGGTTGTGATTAGGAAAAATGGGCTGCCTGCACTATCAGTAAGTAACGCAAATGAGATGCCTGCTAGATTGCTGACAGGTGTAGTGAATGCCGGTATCGGGAAAATATGAATGGCGGTAAAGAGTAATATAGCAAATAAACCTAAAGCAAAAAAATTAGGTAATTTTTTAGATATAAAAGTCATCATGGAGAGAGTTCAATCTTGTCATTTAGTAATAATTAAGTAAGCCATAAAAAAAGATAAGCTGTCATAAAATGGACATTTTTTTCATGATTTAGAACGGCTGCCTTTTTCGCATAAATTGTACTTAATGTCATTAAGAAAATCGTCGAATAACAACATCTATACTTATTTGTCAGGTAAGGTTCATATTCTTTATTTTTTTAACAATAATACAATAAACCACTATCATAAAACCCACAAACTTATAAGTTGTAAAAATGTGAAAATTGTAATGTTTGTGAGCGTTTTTTTGTGAGCTTTCTTAAATTGTGAAGGTTGTCACGTGAAAATGAGTAAACATTAAGAAAACTTAATGTTTATCTTAAACTAAGTTTAGCTAACTACTGTATGGTTAGCACATGCTTAAACGACATATGTTGTTTATTAATTTTGATGTAATGATATGGAGAAGGGAATGAGTATTCTTGGACATTTCCAAAAGCTCGGAAACGCGATAATGTTTCCAATCGCAGTATTGCCTATTGCTGGTATTTTATTGCGTATTGGACAACCCGATCTATTAAATATACCTTTTATTGCAGCGGGTGGTCAGGCGGTTTTTACCAACTTAGCACTTCTATTTGCAATGGGTGTTGCGGGTGGTTTCTCAAAAGATAACTCAGCGGCAGCAGCAATTGCGGCAGCGGTTGGTTATTTCATTATGATGGCTGCGATTAAGACACTTAATGCTGATGTCGACCCAGGTGTTGCGGGTGGTATCATTATTGGTGTGTGTGCAGGCCTGTTATACAACCGTTTCCATGCAATCAAATTACCAGAGTTCTTAGGTTTCTTTGGTGGTAAACGTTTTGTTCCTATCATTACTGGTTTAGTTGCATTGATTCTTGCTTTTGCATTCAGTGTAGTATGGCCTCCTATCCAAGGTGGTATTAACCATTTAGGCCAATGGATTCTAACCAGTGGTGTACCTGGCGAATTCGTATACGGTGTTGCTAACCGTTTATTGATTCCACTTGGTCTGCACCATATTCTTAACACTATGGTTTGGTTTGTGTTTGGTAACTACACTGATCCTGCAACGGGTCAAGTAGTTACGGGGGAAATTTCACGTTTCTTTGCGGGTGATCCATCTGCGGGACGTATTTTAAGTGGTTTCTTCCCTGTAGTAATGTTCGGCCTTCCAAGTGCGGCATTGGCTTTCTATGTAACGGCTAAGAAAGAGAACAAGAAAGTTGTTGGTGGTATGTTATTGAGTGTGGCATTAACTGCATTCTTAACTGGTATCACTGAACCAATCGAATTCATGTTCATGTTTCTAGCACCTGGCTTGTATGTTGTTCACGCTATCTTAATGGGTATTAGTATTGTTGTTGCATCAATGCTTAATATCCACATGGCGTTTAGCTTCTCATCTGGCTTGATTGACTATATCCTGAACTTTAACGCTCCAGCAGCGCATAATTCATGGGAAATTATCCCAATGGGTCTAGTGGTTGGTGCGCTTTACTTCGTGATCTTTGTTGGTGCAATTAAGATGTTCAATCTTAAAACTCCGGGCCGTGAAGATGCACCAGCAGAAAACTCAAATCCAGATTCAGATAGTAAAGCTGATTTAGCAGTACAATACCTAGAAGCTCTAGGTGGCAAAGATAACCTAACCGATATATCTGCTTGTATCACTCGTCTTCGTCTGGGTATTGTTGACCGTTCAATCATCAATGATGCAAAACTTAAACAGTTAGGCGCTAAGGGTGTGGTTAACGTAGGTTCAAACAACCTTCAAGTTATTTTAGGTCCACAAGCTGAGATTATTGCTAACCAAATGAAAGCACTTTAAGTCATCATTAGTTAGGATAAATACAGTCTTCGCGATTTCATAACTTCCCCCTATGGTCGCGTTAAACGGTCTACCTTTTGGTAGGCCGTTTTTTATATCTAAAAAATAGAAGTGGACTGTGTATAATACTGGCGCGTTACGAATAAAGTATGAAGAAGTGATTAGCTCTAGGTTAGGCATGAAATGAAAATATTAATAATTGAAGATGATCTTACTACTCGTGAATTTGTTGCAAGAGGATTACGCGAGCACGGGTTTGTAGTAGACGAAGCTGAAGATGGTCATCAAGGTTTAATGATGGCAACAAGTTGCGAATATCAGTTGATTATTTTAGATCGAATGTTACCACAATTAGATGGTTTGAAAGTGCTAGGAGCATTAAGAGCAACGGAAAATTACACGCCAGTAATGATATTAAGTGCAATGGATAGTGTTGAAGATCGTGTTGTCGGTTTAACATCGGGAAGTGATGATTATCTGACGAAGCCTTTTGCTTTAGCTGAACTTATTGCTCGCGCCAATATTCTAGTTAAACGCAATCAATTAGCCGCAACAGTTTCGTCTGAATATGGCTATGATGATTTACGCTTAGATATTAAATCACATCGTGTATGGCGTGGTTCTCGACTGATTAATTTACAACAAAAAGAATTCTTGTTGCTGCAATATTTAATGGAACACGTTGAAAGTGTTGTGTCCCGAATGAGCCTGTTTGAATCAGTTTGGAGCTACCATTTTGACCCCAAAACTAATGTTATTGATGTACATATTGCTAATTTACGTAAAAAGTTAGAACAAGAAGGAGAGCCGAGCTTAATTCATACCGTTCGAGGTGCTGGTTATGTCTTACGCCGGGTCTGAAAACCTGTCACGATCAACTATTTTTAAAGTGTTGATGTATTTTATTACCTGCGTAGCTTTTATATTTATGCTATTTATCAATCAGGTAGTGGTTAGTTCTGAAACGTTTTACCACCAGCAATTAAAACGTGATTTGGTTAATGAAGCTAATTTGTTTTCGATGATAGTTAATAAAGGTGACAGTGGTGCACTATATCGAACGATAGCGCAACGTAAACTAAGTAATGCGACATTTAGTTACGCCATACAGCCAACAAAGCGTATTAACAAAGAATTATTAATTTATCCAACAGCGTCTTTTATCTTTGGTCATGGTAGTAAAACATCGCAATTATCTCAGGTGGTACCGTTGCCTTTAGGAATGGAATTAGTCATAAAGATTAATCCTCAATTTATGCAATCGTACCGACAAACTGTTATTCCTATGTTGCTTTCTGGTATAGCAGTGCCTGTGATTCTTATGTTGGCTGGTGCATCGTTATTTGCGGTGGTCATATTAAAAAAATTAGCACGAGTTAATCAGGCAATGAATCGCGTTATATTGGGCGAAAAAGGGGTTAAGTTACCGGTTAGTGCCAATGATGATGAATTTGATGTATTAGCTATGCATCTTAATTTTATGATTGAACAGGTAGAGAAGAAAGAGACATCATTAAAGGTATTATCGGTTGGAATGGCTCATGATTTACGTACCCCAATTGCTCGAATGAAGCTGCGCTTAGAACGATTACTGACACAAAACACAGCGCCACATACCAAAGAATTAGAAGCATGTCATGATGACTTAGAAGTCTTGTTAAGTATGTTTAATGGCATGCTTGAAATTGCTAATTTAAACAGTGGTAAGCAACATATAGATAAAGAATGGGTTGATTTATCTCAAGTTTGCCGAGATGTGGTTGAGTTTTTATTACCCATTTCAGATGAAAAACAGCAACGACTGAGTTTTAGAGAAGATCAACCATATCGATTACAAGGTGAACCGAGTTTATTATTTAGAGCCGTATATAATCTGGTTGAAAATTCAATTAAATACACACCAGAGCAAGGTGTGATTGATGTGATTGTTGACCATTTTGGTGTGGTTGTGATTGATAATGGCATGGGGGTATCTGATGAAGACAAGCAACGTATTCGTGAACCTATGTTTCGTGCTGATCGTAGTCGAACTCATCAAGGATTTGGATTGGGGTTATCGTTAGTTGAAGCGGTGGTTATTCGCCATAATGGCGAGCTAGTTTTCAGTGACAATAACCCAGGATTACGATCACGACTGTATTTACCGCTAGCGTCTGAATTAGTAGCAAAGATCGGTGAGGTATAACTAAAGATCATCGCCATCAAAAAAGCCCAATCGATAGTCGGTTGGGCTTTTTTGATGTAATACATTTTTGAGTAATAATCAATGGGACTGATTAATGATTACTTAATTGTGAATAGTGTTAAATTTATCTTTGCGTTCATTAAAACGCGACACTAAATCATCAATACCATCTTGGCAATAAGGCTTTAAGCCACTCATCAACATGCGCTTACTACCTGTGCCTACAATTTCTCCATTTTCTTTAAAGCAAAAATGTAGAGTCACATAACCACGTTTGCCTTCTACTTCAATAATAGAGTCAGTGAGTTCAACAGTCGGTGCTGTTAGATCTAAACGAGTGAAATCTAGCTCCATACATTCATAGATCACCAATGGGCGAGCAGGATTGATCATGATGTCTTTTGATTTCATCAATGGAACCATGATGTGAGGAAAGTTCATTCCTGAAAATTGCACATAGCTTTTAGTTACTTGTGAAATTAGCACTTCATCTTTTGTTGTTTCGCCACTGCGTGTGACATCCATGTATACTTTGCCCTTACAGTCGACAACTGAGAGCTCAGCAGGGGATTTTATATCTATAAGTAGGCAGCTTGATTCATTGATCATGCCTGCAAATTCGAAGCGCATTTTTTGGCTAAGGCCAACATTTGCTAGCAGAACCGAAAATAGCAGATCGCCAGGTACACAAAAACGCTTGTTATCTTCATCGTGAATAGGGTTAAAGTCACCGGCTACGCGTTTTGCAAAATGACTTGCTTGTGCACGAGTAAAAGATAATTCACCGCTGTTATCTGAATAATATGAATCTAAAAACATGTTTACTTATAATACCTAAAAATAAGACTGTCGCTATTCTACAACATAAATATCACTTTAATGGTCTAGCCAGATGATATTAATGTAAATACATATATTGATAAAATACATACTAATAATAGCGGGAATAAAAAAGCCCCTGCAAACGTGCGAGGGCTTCATAAGGTTGAATGTGCTATAGACGTATATCCAGTGGTATTACGGTGACTTTATCACCAATTTGTGCATATTCTTGTTGTGGTGAAATTTCTATTAGGCAATTAGCCTCACTCATTGAACGTAAAATACCAGACCCTTGAGAGCCAATAGTTTTAACTGAAAGGCGACCATTGGCATCCCACTTATAATAACCACGTAAATATTCAGTACGGCCAATACGAGACCGCAGAGGCTCTGCTGCAATAGCGGTATACGTTTGTGGCTGCCAATCTTGATAACCTTGTTGTTTGCGAATAGCGGGTTCTACAAATTGTAAGAATGTCACCATAACAGCGACAGGATTTCCCGGTAATCCAAAGAACGGAATGTCATTAATATGACCAAAGGCGAGTGGACGACCTGGGCGCATATTAATACGCCAGAAGTTAATTTTCCCTAGTTTATCTAATACAGTTTTGATGTAATCAGCATCACCAACAGAAACACCGCCAGAGGATAGAATCATATCTGCTTGTTGGCTGGCTTGATTTAATGTTGCTTCAAGTGTGGCTTCACTGTCTTCGATAATACCTAAATCAACGACTTCACAACCTAGACGAGTCAGTAAAGCAAATAAGCTATAGCGGTTAGAATCATAAATACAATTTTGTCGTTGTGCTTCACCGGGAGCTTGTACTTCATCACCGGTTGAGAAAATAGCGAGACGAAGAGGAGTGTTGATGGTTATTTCATTGAGCCCAAGTGATGCGACCATGCCAAGCTCTGGTGCTGTGATGGTTTGTCCTTTTGCGACCGTAACTTGATCAATCGCCAGATCTTCACCCGCTAAACGGACATTTTGACCCGCTTTAATCGCACCCATAGCAAGATTGAACGTGACAGTGTCACCATTTTGATGTGCTTGTTCACGCATAATCACGGTATCAGCAGCTTGAGGAACGGGGGCGCCTGTCATGATACGCACTGCTTCACCTGCTTGTAGCGGGTGTGGATAATGATGCCCAGCAAGCACTTGACCGACAACGGTATAGCTATTGAGATCAATATCTGCGCCACGAATAGCGTAACCATCCATCGCGGAATTAGTATGTTGTGGCACATTCACAGGGGAAAGGATATCAGTGTGTACGATCCGACCAAGTGCTTGTTTTAGTTCAACCGTTTGTGGGTTATCAATGGTTTTTATTTGCGCAAGAATACGCTGGCGACCTTGCTCAACCGATAACATACCTTGTGGTTGAACCTCATCACAACTGGCTGTTTTTATTGATTGTTGTTGTGATTTCGAACTGTATTTAACCACAAAATTGGTTAATTGTTCGATATCATCAATACTTATTTGCGGCAAGCTTGTATCGGCTTTGATATCACTCGCAACGGCAATAATATTATTATCATTTTGAAATAACCACGGTTTATTGATCGCTTGACGGTGTAATTCAATTTTAGGGAAATCAAGGTTTTTAAAACCTTCCACTAAAATAAGATCGAGGTGGGTTTGATCTAATTGGCGAATTAAATACGCTAAGGTCGCTTCCGTTGTTGGTGTCTCGTTGATCAATGCGCGGCGGTAACGCGAGGAGATAAGCATTTGGCTTGCACCTGCTTTGCGTAAGCGGTAGCTATCTTTGCCCGGTTCATCAAGATCAAAATCATGGTGAGCATGTTTGATTACAGCGACGCGCAGACCTTGTTCAACTAATTTAGGTAACATCGCTTCAATAAGGGTCGTTTTTCCTGTACCACTGAATGCAGCAAAGCCTAATAATGGCACTGATGCGTTAATTTGAGTCATGGCGTGCTCCAAATTGTGATAATTCATCAGGGGTGTTGAGATTGATAAAAGCATCTGTTTGATCACTAAAATCAACGGTGATCATATTACATTGACGATATAGCAAAATGATCTTGCGATCGCCATTAGCTAAAAAAGCTTCTAGCTTAGGTAAAATACGGCGATGCAGTAGAGTAACAACGGGCTGAATGTAATCACCATTATGAGCAACCGCTATATCAGTGTCAGGCTGACATGCTGCTGCCATTCGAGAAACTAAATCATGCGGTAGTTGCGGGCAATCGCAAGGTACAAAACCAATCCAATCGTTATCAATGTGGTGTAGTGCTGCATGCATACCACCCAGTGGGCCGGGGTAGTTTTCAATGCTATCACCAAACACATCACCATATTGGCTGTAGATATTCTGATTACGGTTAGCATTAATGCTGATATGAGATGTTTGGGGGGTCAGAGTATCAATAACATGTTGAATAAAGGGTTGACCTGCAAGTTCAATCAGGCCTTTATCGTTGCCTCCCATACGGCTGGCTTGGCCACCCGCTAAAATGACCCAATGGGTTTGTTCAGGCGTAGGCATAATTATCCTTATTGTTTTTGATATCTGTAACGAGTTGGAGATCGGCTCGTTCAATTAATTGGGTGTCATTGATTGTCCATTGACGGCGACAAAGTGCAGTAAGTGCATTTTGCTGGTGGCTGGTGATCACTAAACTGGTGCCACGTGACAATAAATCTTCCGCTAAAATGACTTGGCGATTGATGGATTCTTGATCCATGCTAGCACTGGATTCATCCATCAATAATACGCTAGGTTTAAGTACCCATGCGCGTGCCATTGCGACGCGTTGACGTTCACCACCAGACAATACAGAGATATGTTCATCAGCTAAGGTTTCAAGGCCGACCATTCGTAGCGCATTAATGGCTTCATTTCGACGTTTTTGGCGATCTTTAATCGCAAATCTTAGTCCATAGCATACATTGTTAAATACTGTTGCATCAAACATATACGGTGTTTGGTGTAAGTAGATAATACTCCCTTCATAGCGTCCGCTAAAGAGACGTTTAAAAAAAGTATGCTGATGGATATTAACACTGCCTGTTGTGGGTTTTTGTAATCCAGCTAAGATTTTCAATAAGGTTGTTTTACCAACACCATTATCGCCTGTTAAATAAATGGCATCTTTAGGGGCTAAATTTAATTGAGGAATGTGAAATAATAATCGGCTTTTAAAACGAACAGAGAGGTCGAGTGCCTGAATGGAAGCATGGATCATAAGAAGGCCTCGCTTAGTTTGTTCGCAAATGGGCTTTGCCGCGCGCGATAGATAAAATAAAGTTTAGACCTAAGGCTAAAATAAGTAACACCATTCCTAAAGCTACTCCTTGAGCGAATGCGCCTTTTGAGCTTTCAAGCGCAATGGCTGTCGGAATATTTCGAGTTGAATTTAAAATATTACCACCGACCATCATTGAACAACCGACTTCAGTGATCACACGACTAAAAGAAGCAACAACAGCAGCAAGTAATGGAAATCGACTTTCCCACATTAAGCTGAGTAAAGCACGAGGATAGCTAGCGCCCAAAGTGAGTGCTGTTTCCCATGCGCGTCGATCACTGTTTTGAAATGCGGCATGCATCATCGAAATAAGTAACGGAAAACAAATCAGCACTTGGCCTAAAATCATCGCTTTTTGAGTAAACAGCATTTGCCAATCACCGAGAGGGCCAGCACGAGAGAGCAACATGTAAAGCAGTAAACCAATCACCACTGTCGGCACTGATTGTAGTGTGTTCATTAAAGAGAGGATTAGCCAGCGCCCAGGAAATTTGCCGTAAGCTAAAGCAAAAGCAATCAATAGTGAGGGAATAATCACTAAGGCAATAGCAAAAAGAGACACAGAAAATGACACGCCCACAATGCCCCAAAGTGCGCTATCGCCGCTAAAAAGAAGTTGGGTCGCTTGTTGCGTTGTCTGCCAAATATTCATGGTAGTGTTTCTTTTAACCTAAAAAAATACGCCAATGGAGCTATCATTCACGTTATTAGTATTAAGTCTAAAACGTTATATTATAACTGTGATCTCATTATAGTTAATGAGCTAAATAAACAACCATTGGCGAAATATTACATTAAATTAGAATGTTATCTTTTATTGCGTTTGTGCATCTGCAACGAACAATTGCTTACCGTGACGTTGGTAGTTATTAATTAGTTTTTGTGCTTTAGGATTAACTAACCAATCGCTGAATGTTTTCGCACCTTGATAGTTCAGATTCGGGTAGCGGCTAGGGTTAATTAAAATTACCTGGTAAGGGTTAAATAGGCGCTTATCACCTTCAACCATAATTTCAAGATCAAGCTTGGTTTCATACGCTAACCATGTGCCACGATCTGTTAAGGTGTAGGCTTGTAATTCTGATGCCATGTTTAGCGTTGGCCCCATACCTTGACCGACTGCTTTATAGCCACCAAAGTTAGGCTCCATTTTTGTTTGAGCCCAAATGTTCAGTTCTTTTTTGTTTGTACCTGAATCATCACCACGAGAAATAAAGGTGGCGTTATCAGTGGCAATCGCTTTTAGTGCATCAGCAACATTTTTATCACCTTTAATTTCAGCTGGATCACTTTTGGGTCCAACTAAAACAAAATCGTTGTACATTAATTTACGAGGCAATACACCAAAGCCTTTTTCAACAAACAGTGCTTCTGACTGTGGCGCATGCGTCATGACTAAATCAACATCACCGTGTTCACCCATACGTAATGCTTTTCCTGTGCCAGCAGCTAACACTTCGACGGTATATCCGGTGTCTTTAGTAAATACAGGCAATAAGTAATCCAGTAACCCTGAATGATAGGTGCTGGTAGTCGTTGCTAGGCGCACAGTCTTATTCATTGCTGTTTCTGTGGTTGCATAAGCCATCGTTGCTGATGCGCAGCCAAGAATAACTAAAGTTGTTTTTAATAGATTCATCAACGTTCCTGATCGATTGGGTTGCATTAAAAAATATTGAGGTAATAAGTCGCAAGTTTTTACTGCCGACACATGCGCCAAAATGACCCGTATCATCGAAATAAACCGCGTAGATCTGCTATAAGCAAATAAAGTGCCACTTTTAAATCTTGATGAAAAGGACTAGTTATGTGATTTTGGTATTATATATTGATTGAAATAGGTTAAAGGTAACCGAAATTATACCGAATGATAAAACAATTTTGACTTAATGACTCATGGTGAGACAAAATGTCGCAAATTTTAGTTTGGTTAAAATGTCCCGGTATCTATGTCTGATTTTAGTTTGCCTTCATCTTGGACCGCCGTTTCTGTATTAGTGGTTGATGATGAACCAGGAATGCGCACGATTTTAAAAAAAGCGTTAAGTAAAAAGTTTGCTCAAGTAGATACCGCAGGAAGTATTGAAGAAGCTGAAGAAATTCGTAAACGCTGTCATTTTGATTTGTTAATTGTTGATATTAACTTACCTGGCCGTTCTGGTATTGAATGGCATGAAGCGTTTGATCCGACAACCCGTCGCAGTGATGTGATTTTTATGACGGGTTATGCTGATTTAGAAATGGCAATTCAAGCTCTACGTGCTGGTGCGTCTGATTTTATTCTAAAACCATTTAATCTTGATCAAATGATGCAGTCGGTTAATCGTTGTATTGAACGTCGATTAGTGGAACGCCAAAATTTCGCATTGCAACGCGACGTTGAGCGTAGTTATCCCGTCAATATCATTGGTGATGCGCCAGCAACGCAACAAATGAAAAAACTGATCGCCCAAGTTGCACCATCGATTGCTGCGGTTTTAGTCGAAGGTGAGTCGGGGACGGGTAAAGAATTGGTCGCTCGCGCATTACACCAGTTAAGTAAGCGTACTGGACCTTTTGTACCCATTAACTGTGGTGCTATTGCGCCTGAACTTTTAGAGAGCGAGCTGTTTGGTCATGTCTCTGGTGCATTTACTGGTGCGAAGAAAAGCCGTGAAGGCCTGTTTCGTGTTGCCAATAATGGTACGTTATTTTTAGATGAAATTGGTGAAATGCCATTGGCAATGCAATCATCATTGTTACGCGCATTAGAACAAAAAGCGATTCGTCCTGTGGGCTCAGAGCGAGAAATTCAAATTGATGTTCGTATTGTTGCCGCGACAAACCGTAATTTAAAATTAGAAGTTGAAGAAGGCCGCTTTCGTCGAGATTTGTACTATCGATTAAATGTTTTAACCATTGATTTGCCATCATTACGTGAGCGTGTAGAAGATATTCCGTCGTTAACCCATCATTTTACACACCAACTTTCAAAAGATTTAGGTATGAAAACCATTAGTTGGACTCATGAAGATATTTTGGCGATGCAAGCTTATTCATGGCCCGGTAATATTCGTGAACTTCGAAATATGATGGAACGGTGTATTTTATTGGGTAAGCCGCCCGCTGATTATTGGCGTGAATTACAAGGTGATGCATTACCTGTTGCTATTGCGAATGAGCAAGGGGTGACGGGGGAGGAACTTGAACTTAATAGCGCCTATCCTCAACGTCCCTGTCAATGCCATGAAGACGGAGAAGACCAATATTGTTATCCCGTTACATGGACATTAAAAGAAGTTGAAAAAGCACATATTATGCAAGTTGTTGATGCCAGTGATGGTAATAAATCAGCAGCAGCTCGTCAACTCGGTGTGGCAAGAAAAACATTAGAGCGCAAATACAAAGAATGGACAGAAGAATTACAATGAAATTAATACTATGAAAGCAAAAGCATTTGTTTTGATGTGGTTACAACGATTTCAGACCATGGTGCGCTATCGGTTATTAGTACTGACTTCTGTGCCTATTTTTCTGACGTTATTGACCTTAATTGTGATCACTTTTTATTGGACGGTTACCTACACTTGGCAAAATGCATTAATGAATGTTAGAGCCGATTTAGCCGTTGCGCATCATAGTATGGTGTTACTAAAAAAAGAACAACGCATGGAGTTACAGGCTTTTGCTAATTCTTATGGTTTTCAACAGCGGTTACGTTTTGATGAAACGACATTAAAAGATTGGGTGCGTCAGCAAGATAAACATTATCAGTTAGATTTTGTGGTGTTACATCCTGTGAGCCAGTTGAATCTATTTTCAAGCCAAGAACAGGCGTTATTATTATCAGGAAAAGAGCAGACATCTTTTCAGGTATTAGATGGTGCTGCACTTTATGATTTGAATCCTAATTTGCCAGCAAAAGCGCAATTGCCATTACTTAAAGAAGGCACAATTGAACAAAAAGGACTCGTCAGTCGTAGTTTAGTACCAATCTTCAATCAACAAGGCGATCTGAAATGGATTTTAGACGGTGGTATTTTATTAAACAATAGCACCTTGTTGGTGGATCGTATTCGTGATTTGGTTTATGCCGAAGGTACGTTACCAAAAGGCAGTCTTGGCACTGTTACCTTGTTTATGGGGGATGTGCGCATTAGTACTAATGTACCATTAGACAGTGCCAACCTTATTGGTCGAGCTGTGGGAACGCGTGTTTCTGAAGACGTTCAACACCATGTATTACAACAAGGACAAACGTTTGTTGATCGCGCCTTTGTATATGATAGTTGGTATGTTTCTGCTTATGAGCCGTTACATGCAAATGACGGTAAAGTTGTTGGCATGCTCTATACTGGTTATTTACAATGGCCTCTCATTTATCGTCATTTAACCAACATTATTGAAATGAGTGTGAGTATATTATTGGTACTGATATTTACCAGTGTCATTGTGTATCGTGGTTCGCGTGATTTGTTTTTACCGATTGAGAAAATTTACCAAGTAGCCAAAGCGGTACAGATGGGAGTAAAGCGACGAGTCGGTAAGTTAGATTTATCTGAAGGGCATGAATTACAAATATTGGGTAAACAGTTTGATTCTATGTTAGATCAACTAGAGCAACGTAACGGACTCATTAAACTGACCGCGATAGAGCTCGAAGACAAAGTCGAACAGCGTACTCAGAGTTTACATCAGAAAACAGAAGAGCTAGAACGCCATATTCAGTTACTGCATCAAGCTCGTTCAAAGCTGGTGGCAACAGAAAAATTAGCTGCATTGGGTGAGTTAACTGCGGGTATTGCGCATGAAATTAATAACCCAGTTGCTGTCATTCTAGGAAATATTGAATTAATTCAGTTAGAGTTGGGTGATAATAGCACTGCTGACGTTCAAGAAGAACTGGCTGCAATTCATCTACAAATTGATCGTATTCGTAATATCACTCGCAGTTTATTGCAATACAGCCGTCAAGGTGGTGTGCAAGATGAAGTGACATGGCATCACTTAAATTTGATTGTTGAAGAAAGTTTAACGCTTGTACGTTCCGGTACGAAAAAGATGGATGTTCAATTTGAGGTTAACCTTGAAGCTAAATGCAGTGTTGAAGTCAATCGTCATCAATTATTGCAAGTGTTAGTTAATTTACAGATGAACGGTATCCATGCGATGGACGATAAAGGTTTATTGAAGATAGCTACCGATGACTGGTTAGATGAACGGGGTGAGGTGCGTGGAGCTATGGTAGTGATTACTGATCATGGCTGCGGTATTTCAGCACAAAATATGCAACGTATTTTTGATCCTTTTTTCACGACCCGCCGTTCAGGAACGGGATTAGGTTTATCGGTCAGTCAGAGTATTGTGGCTAATGTCGGTGGAGAAATAACGGTTGAATCTGTTGAAGGTCAGGGTTCAACATTTACCGTGTATCTTAAACATAAGAAAGAATCGCCTAGTGAGCTGGATCTTCATGTGACAGCGTAACAACGAAGAAGGTTTATGAATCACAAAAAGCCCCTTGGTAACTGCTTGTTCATTGCAGTTATCAAGGGGCTTTTTTGTCGCGTTGTGTTTTTAATAGATTGTAATATAAGCCATTGTTACATAATGGATAAACCAAGGAAAAGAAACAGTGAGGCGATAAGAGATATTCGGCTAATAAGCCCTAGTGAGGAAGGGATGATCATTTCAGTATGCGGCATAGATGCTCCTTTTGTTTAAGACAATTTAAAGCATAGCTGATTTTTTAATTTTTTGTGAAACCTTAAGCATAAATTAACTTATTGAATCTTTGTTGTTTTTAATGTGGCGTATATTGGGCGAGATAGTCTGGTAATACGTTTTTATATTCCACTAGTGATTAATTAGCGTTCTATATCATTGGAGATCATTTACATGACAAAACACATAGCTAACTGGAAGTTAATTAAACAAATCGCTATTGAATGGATGTCGAGCAATAACAATAAGGCAATCTCACTGGAAGAGCTTGAGAAACTGTTTATAGCAAAACATCCAGAGAGAAATCCGGTAAATGTTTCACTAGATACAAGAATGCTGACAGTAAATTCTAATTCACGCCTCAGTTATTTATATATCTTTGGATGTCCGAGTTCTGGGAAAAAAATTCGAAACCCACACTTGGAAAATTTGGTAAACAGAAAGGCAGTAGAATACCCACGTAAATCATCCGAAAAAAACGAGAAAGATTTTTTCTTTCGTATTGATAGCGGGGATTCATCATTATTTGAGCGCTACAACTCAGAAAAGCATGGAAAGTGGGAAATAGAATTGGAGAGTAATAATATAAATAAGTTAAAAAAGATAGAATAGTCATAAGGTTAAAAAAAAGCCAGCATCACGAATGCTGGCTTTTTACGATATGAACTAACAACAAGAATTAATTATTTGGTTAATTGTTTCAGTTTTTGCTTTTGGTAGTATTTAGCATCAGCAGTAATTGATGTGCTCTTACCTGTTTGTAGCCATTGCTTTATACGGCCAGCATCACCAATTGGTGTCATTTTGCCTTGTGAATCAAGCATCACCATTAGGATCTTCTTACCATCAATCGTTGTAACCATAGTTAAACAACGACCCGCTTCATCAAGAAAGCCTGTTTTACTTAGGTTAACGGTCCACTTTTTACCACGTACTAGCGCATTGGTATTAGTGTAACCTAATTTATAAGGAGGATTAGAAAAGTAAGCTGTATGAACAGCGTCATTGGTACTATAGTTACGAATGGTTGAATATTTGTAAGCGGCACGTACCATTTTAGCAACGTCTGATGCTGTTGAACGGTTTTTAGGGCTAAGACCTGAGCTATCAACAAAGTGAGTATTTGTCATGCCGAGAGCTTTAGCTTTAGCATTCATTGCACGAATAAATGCGTTGTAACCGCCTGGGTAGTTAGCAGCAAGTGCAGCAGCGGCTAAGTTTTCAGATGACATTAATGCAATGTGTATTGTCTCACCACGGCTTAACTTTGAACCAATACGAACGCGAGAATATGTGTTGTACATATGCTTTTTATCCGTTTTAGTGAAAGTGATTTTTTGGTTAAGCGGTAACTTTGCGTCTAATGTTACCATCGCGGTCATTAGTTTTGTTAATGACGCGATAGGCATCACGACATTGGAATTTTTTCGATAAAGCGTTTTTCCTGAGCTTAGATCGATAACATAATTACTCACAGAAGCAGTCTGAAGATTGCTTGATTTGAGTTTGCTGGTGTTTATACTTGCGAAAGAAGAAAAGCTGACACTTGCAAGTGTAAAAAATAAAATTAAAGTGTTGCGCACAATGGCTCCTTGGATCCCATTTAATAGGGGAATAATTATTCTGATATTGTTATCTTTTCGATTGAGGTTAAGCAAGTCATGTTTGTGTAAATCCTATTTATAATTGAGTATAAAACCAGCAGTTAAACATAAGTTACTAATGAAACATGATTCAATAAAATAATTGTTTAATATATTCATTGTAAAAGTGATTGTAATGCATTTAATTACTTCTAGTGATAAATAGAATTCAATGAGATTTTTTTAAAAAAAGCATAATGGATGAAAATATTTATTATGAGTGCATTTTTACTGGTGGTTTTTTTCAATTAATTTTTAGATGTCTTTTTGTTGGGTGGTTATCTTGATGGTTTGTAGTTAATGCAATCATTAATGAAAGAGTAAGGCCATCAAGTGATGACCTTTGTTGTTGACGCTTAAATTAATTAGCACTCCACACTTGTTGGCCTGTGCGAGTAAAATTATAACCACCTAATTGATCGCCACGTGTTTGAATATTACTCTTGGTTAATGACTGTAATAGCTGTTGTTGTAGAGTACGGAAGTAAATGTTTTTAGGAATCACCAGTTCAAACGCTTCGGTGCATAAAGGAATAAACCCTAATCCAAATTCTCCTGCGGTACTTTGACTGGCACAACCAATATCCGCTTGTCCTCTTGCAATAGCCGAAGCCAATTCTCGTTCACTATTACAACAATCAACTTGATTAAGCATGGTCATGTTATATCCATGACCATGGATCCATTCCTCTAATGCTCGCATACTTCCTGCGCCTTGCTGACGTAAAGCCCAACGCCAACGAGGTGACAGTAACTCATGCAGTTGAATTGAACGGCTATTAACGGCATCTGCTAGATCTGGGCTTACGACTAAGCCTTGTTTACGCTCAAAGGCATGGACTAAAACCCAGTTTTTATGCCCAGGATATTGTTGTAATAAAGCGGGATGTCGCAAATTGGCTTCTTCTACATTTCCCCAATGGATAGCACAGATATCAACGTGGCCTTTGCTTAACATTGCCAGTCCTTGACGTGTTCCTGTTGAGGTATAACCAACAAGGGCTGTACTACCAAGTTGATTTGCCATTTTACCGACAATACACTGTAGTAATGGATCATCAGAGCCTGCAATCAGTAACCGATCGTTTAAAACGCCATTATGGCAAGATTCTAATAACCATTTATCCAGCATTGCCTTAGGAAAAAGCCATTTACCCGTTACTTTTGTTGCAGGCAATAGTCCGTCATTGGCTAAGGCATAAACCTTCTTTTCATTAAGGTCGAGATATTCGGCTACTAATTTGGCATTCATAAATTCAGGAAAATCAGCCATTATTCTTGGGTACCTTTACTCTCGTTGCCTTTAACATCAAGTTCTATATTGTCGTTACCGTTATAGATTTGAAAACGTAGTCCTTTAGCGCGAGCAATCATAGTGATACCGAGTTTCTTAGCAAGATCGTAACCCATTTGTGTCGCTCCAGAACGAGATAACAACACAGGAATACCCATTTGCGCGACTTTAATAACCATTTCAGAGGTTAAGCGGCCTGTAGTATAGAAAATTTTATCTTCACCTGTTTGTTGTTGCAGCCACATTTCACCAGCAAGGGTATCTACTGCGTTATGTCGGCCGACATCTTCTACAAACGACAAAATATCAGTGCCTTTACAGACGGCACAACCATGAACAGCACCTGCGGCTTTGTAGGTTTCATTATGATGAGTCAATGCTTCAAGTAAACCATATAACAGCGATTGTTTAATTTGCGGTTGTGGCAGGGTAATACCTTCAAGCTTTTTCATGACATTGCCATACATCGTGCCTTGCCCACAGCCAGAGGTGACGGTTTTCTTTTCTAATTGCTGCGCTAAGTTTTCAGTATTTTCATGAGTTATAACAACCGCGGCGTTGGTTTCCCAATCGATCATTACAGATTCGATAGCGCTAAGGTCATTAATAAAGCCTTGGTTTTTTAAATAGCCTAATACTAATGCGGATGGGCGCTCACCTAAGGTCATAAGTGTTACTACTTCAACCCAATTAAGGTACACCGTTAACGGATGCTCACAGGCAATCTCTTTTGTTTGTGGATCACCATATTCATCAATAATTTCTACCGACATTGTCTGCTGCACTGTCGCTTTGGTTTTTATAATTTTAGGCAATGTCGCCATTTGAGATCCCTGCATAATAATTGTGGTGTGTTTCAGTATGGATACTAAAGCCTAAGTTAAGCAAAGATTGTTCCAATATTAATTACATTCACCAATCTACCGTTAATCCCTCTATATTGCTAAAAATGCGTACTTTTAATATGGTTTTTTGTTATTGGTCTAATATTTGCTTATAGCTCCTTAATACGTGAAATCTTAATAAGTGAAATGTCGTTTCACACCACCAGTTTCAATAACAAGATAAAGGCGAAATAGAGCACGCCAGTAGGAGTGAATGTGCCAAAACAAGCAGAACTTGAATTAAAGAAAAATGAACATGTTTGGCCAATTAATTTTCGCTTACAAGCAGAAGAACGCCAAGTAGGTCGTTGGACAACTTATGCATGGACGATTGAAGACATTTGTTTGTATGAAGAAGATCTCGCCGTTGATATGGCATTTGCTGATATAGGGGCTGGTAACTACATGATGCCTCTAGAACTTTTTCGTGATGAACGGATGGAATATCGATTTAACTTAAATTCACAGAGTCCGCATTTATTCTTTATTTGTGCTGAAGAGAATGAGCAATTAAAACCTGTTTTAGTTACCGCAGCGCAAGGTGTAGCGGCTCGTTATATGGATGGTGATTATGTGGTTTTACATATTGATGTTCCATTAGCAATTCAAGCATGGATGGAAGCCTTTTTAGGTCGTCATGGGGAATTGTTTGAATTTAAACGTAAACGTGGCGGCGATAAGAAAAAAGGACGTTCAAGTGGCAACTAATTTCTTTCAGCGTTGGTCAAGCCGTAAGTTAACTCCTGTTGATAATACGGAACGTGCTATTTCGGAAACGCTAACTGAAACGGTTGATGAGTCACTGACTCTTAATGCTATAGATACAACCGAAGAAGAAGTAACAAAGACCAGTGATCATGAACAAACATCAATTGTTCCCTCTGCAACGTCACCAAATGCTATAGCTGAAGAGCCTGTCATTGCATTGACGATTGATGACGCTGATAAAGTAACTTATGACTCAGGTGTAGCGTCATTTATGCAACAACAAGTGACTAAGTCTGTGAAAAAGGCGGCATTACGAAAATTATTTCATTCTGAAGAATTTAACTATATCAGTGACATGGATGATAGCACTGAAGACTTCAGCAATATGCAAGGTTTAGCGCCAGAAATCGCATCACAAATGCGGGGGTGGATAAATACGGTTACGGAGACGGCAACTGAAGCTCTCAAAGACGAGGGAATAACAGCATTAACATCAACGTCTGATCTTTATACGGCTGATTCTACGACTGTTGATCTCACAACAGCTGATTTGTCAGTTAATCATATAGCCATAGCCAGTAAGGATGACGAGGAGGATGGATTAGTTAATCACCTAGATACAACACATACCGATGAAGAGGCTTTCCCTACGGCTGATTTATCGTTAACACCGATTCTTAATTGTGACAATGAAAGTAATGAACAGAAATCCTAACGTAAAAAAATAAAAACGTTTGAGAATTATTAATACTAATCATAAAAACAGACTGGGACAAAAAGGGAAGATCAATAAAATCGTAAAGAGAGACAATTTGGCGCGTTAGTTCGCTACAAGTAAGACAAAATGTCTCATTAGTTGATTACGCAATATCGTCGTTATGATTTTAGTTCCTTTTAAGTCATTTTATTCCGTGAAAAGTTGGATCGGTTATTGCTCTATAGAGAGTAGAAGAAAAGTCATTATTTTCTAACGATACTGATTAGCGGTAGTGAGCAAACAGGAATAACAATGTTAAAAAGTACATTAAAT
>NZ_CAMRAN010000026.1 GCF_947039875.1 uncultured Photobacterium sp. | reverse complement strand
AAGTGCAGGAAGTGCAGGAAGTGCAGGAAGTGCAGGAAGTGCAGGAAGTGCAGGAAGTGCAGGATAAACAAGCTAAACAAGGCAAACAAGGCAAACAAGCTAATTCAGGTAAATATGTTGCTTTATAATAATCAACAAAAAAGGGATGCCATAGCATCCCCTTTTTATTGACCACGCTGATAGCTAGATCAAAAATCTGTTTTTCAATTTTTCTATCGGAGAGTCATTGAATAACGATTGGAAGCCACTCAGGTTATGAAATTCTGAATAGTTTAATCGAATCACGACGAACCGTTACGCCACGGAAAGTTACTGGCTCTAACAACGTCATTAGTTGCTTAGAAACAAAAAACTTACCGCCATAGCTACGATCACCGCCACGATTAACCCAATCAGCAAATTCATCAGCCAGACTGAACATTGAGTTACCGACTAATAAAACTAGAACTTTAGCAACTTCGCTATCGTTCTGACGGTTAAACTCTGCGTCACGAACTTTCTTACGATATTCGTCGACAATTCTTTCAAGGCACTCAAATCTGCTCATATACACCACCATAAAAATCGAGGCGTGGATACTACTGCTCAACTCCCGTTAAATCAAGCCATCTCAGCATGTTTCTTGTGTTTCATCATTAAATTTTTCACTTTAATAACATTATTAATACTTATCACTAAAAAAATTCGTCTTTATCTTCATTTTTTGTCATTTTGATAAAGTTTTATTTAAAATACATCTTTATACGAGTTAGAATAATTCCTTTTACTCATAGTGGTCATAAAACATGAATAAAGAAACTGACTTTCGTCTATTAGGTCGGCTTGACAGTGAATTTAAGACGATAACCGCAATGATTGATATTTATTGTGCAAAACATCATCAAATCAATACTCTAAAATTTCAACGATGTAATAATTGTGACCAATTTAGAGCTTACGTAAAACAGCGACTTGATCGCTGTCCTTATGGAGAAAATAAACCCAGTTGTAAGCAATGCCCTATCCATTGTTATAAGCCACAACAAAAAATTATGTCACAAACGATTATGCGCTATTCTGGCCCTAAAATGATCGTTAAGCATCCAATAATGGCCATTAAGCACTTAATTCATGATAAAAAAACGATACCTGAACGTAACAAAGAAATGCTCTCTAACCATCAAAAAAGAAAAGCGTTACTAAACAAGAAATAAAAGAGACAAACGCCCGCTAATAATAATTTCTTTGTCATTGATGATGATATTTAAAAGCCAAGATATTTTATGATAAGTGTGGAGATAAGACAGAGGCAGTCCTTATGTGTCTAAAGACTGCTTCAGAAATAGCGCGAGGAAAGCTATTTAGTTACGGTAAAAATCAATCACTTCAATTTTTACTGGGGTATTCTTTTTCGTTAGTTCAACTGTAAATTGATCTTCATCGACCACTTTAGCATCTTTAGCGCCTTCACCCACAACGCTCACCCCTTCAATTTTGGTGTAAAGCTTAGTGTAATCATAATGCATAGTTACCGTTACTTTAGTCGGCGCTGTCGTTGATAGTTCAAAAGTACAAATACCAGTTGGACAGAATACATCAATATCATCAGGTGATGTGACCGATACAGTATCAACATTTTTAACAGGCGTTGCTGTAACCGTCGGTTCACTACACCCTGCTAATAACATTGTTGCTGCCACCACAATAAAACCTAATTGACTTTTTTTCACAGATTAATCCTCATTTAATTATATATGTCGTCATACCTATCTAACGTAAGCGCTTCACAACATATATTGAATGTATTCATTATGGGTTGAGATCGTTAATTTCATCAACCGTTAAATAACGCCATTGACCTTCATCAACATCTAACGTTACGCAACCAATGCTCTCACGATGCAAACCTACCACTTTGTTACCAATACTGGCAAACATGCGTTTCACTTGATGAAATTTACCTTCAGTGATCGTTAATAGCACTTGTTTATCATCAACGATAGTTAATATTGCTGGCGCAGTTAACTGCGGTTCACCTTGCAACTTAATTCCTTTAGCAAACAATGTCTTGGCACTTATATCTATCGATTTCCGAAGGTGTACGCGATACACTTTTGGGCATAATTTATTAGGCGAAGTAATATTAAATGACCATCGACCATCATCAGTAATCAAGACTAATCCTGTGGTATCTGCATCTAATCGCCCCACAATATGCAGTTCTTGTGGTCGTTCTATATCAATATAATTGAAAAGTGATGGGTAAACTTCGTCAATATTAGAACAAATTGTTTGCGCAGGTTTATTCATTAATAGATAACGAAATGGGCGAGGGAAAAGTTGCTTACCTGAAAATATTACTTCATTATTTTCATGAACTTGAGATGAAATATCAGAGATCACGTTGCCGTTAACCTTAATATCACCCTCTTCAATATGAGCAATAGCTTGTGCTTTCGTCAATGCTGTACTTTTACAAATAAATTTATCAAGACGCATAAAAACATCGCTATTTATAAAGCGATTATTATCCTTGTCCGTCAGCAATAAGCAACTGTTAGACGGATATTTAATCTCTCACTATGAAACCTTTATGATAACGATTATTCATATTTACTTACATCACACAGCACTTAAACAGTACCCTGCTGCATTAATCTCGAACACTTAATTTTCCACCCATCTAAATATACCCACACAGAATAAAATGCGATCTATCTCAATAATTTTATTAATTTACAAAATATTGTTTGTCGCAATAATAAAGCTAGGCTAATATCGCGCAACTTTGGTAATACTGCAATTACCATAACCAAGATAATCTCTTTATAATCATTAGGTTAATAATGTCTTATAACGCTTTATACACTGATTTGTCTGGCTACTATGATTTAATGTGTGCTGATATTGATTACCAAGAACAAAGTAATTGTGTCCGTAGACTCCACCAGCTATTTGGCAATCAAGGCACACGTTACCTTGATCTTGCTTGTGGTACTGGTCCTCATGTTGAACATTTTATTGGTTATGGTTATCAAGCAAGTGGCTTAGATATTAATCAACCAATGCTGAACATTGCTCAACAGCGTTGTCCTCAAGCAACATTTGTTCAGCACGATATGTGTAACTTTACTGTTGATGCTCCATTAGACTTAATTACTTGTTTCTTATATTCGCTGCATTACAACGCCAATATTGAAAAGCTGATGCAATGTATTGAAAGTGCATATAATGCCTTAGCTCAAGATGGTGTTTTTTGTTTCAATGCCGTTGATAAAGATAAAATCGATAACAACTCTTTTGTTCGCCATACAACTGAATTTGGAGACAGCCATTTTATGTTTCAATCAGGCTGGAATTACTGTGGTGAAGGAGAGCATCAACAATTACAACTTCACATTGAAAAAACAAGTGACAATGTAACGCAATCTTGGCGTGATAATCACCCAATGGTGGCAATCAACTATGCTCAATTACAGCAGTTATTAGCACCCTTTTTTGATGTGACCATGTTTGAACATAGCTACGACAAAATAGTGCCTTGGAATGGCCGTTCTGGTAATGCTATTTTTGTGTGTGTTAAAAAAGAAAACGTCATCATCAATCAACAAGCCGCATAAAAAAACCTCGATCAATATAACTTGATCGAGGCTTCATTTGCTTAACTAATAATAATATTACTGTGCCGTATTGTTATAACACAGCACGTTAAAGCGCTATTATTTTTCGTTTTCAGCAATAACTACATCGGCAGCAGCTTCTGCTGACGCTTCTTCTTCTTTAAGGAAGTTTTCTTTGTCACGTTCATTTAATTCAGAACGGTGAGCAAGTGGCTTCTCTTTTTTCTTGATGATTTGGCGTTCTAAACGAGCAAATGCAGCGCTTAGTGCTTCACTTAATTCTTTTTCATCAGCAGATGCTTCAATATCACCTACGCTAGTCTTAACCGCAATCTCGACAATAAATTGACGGCCTGGTTCTAGCTTCATAAATACATTACGGCTATGGAAAGCCACTTGGAATTTATCAAATTTAGCAAACTCAGATTCAATATGAGCTTCCATGTAGTCAGGTAATTCAAAACCTTTAGCAGTTACTTTTAAAGTCATTTTTTTATCCACCAATAATTTATTAAGTTATTTATTGTTTGTACTATTAAGATGAACCTAAATTAAAAAACAAAACGTGACATAGATCACATTTCCAAATCATGGCTATTGAACATATATTTAATAAAACCTGTTAAATCAACTACAAACAATCACAAATAGTGTAAAAAACAATCACAAATAAAAATAACTGTTCATTAAAAACACCATTTATCTATCTTTCTATCTCCTTGGTTTTTCCGAAAAAAAATATTTAAATAAAATTAGATCTAAATGATTGATCTGGTCTATGTTTTATCTCACTAATGTTTAAATCTTATTTAATTACCTATTTATAATAATTGATTACGTAAATTTGAGTTTTAATCTTTAGGTTTTAGATAATGACTTAAATAGATAGTACGGCTAATGTGATTGCATCATATATATTTAATATGTGATTTATGCTTTAGCGTTTTTAAATTTAAATTATCATTTGGTATAGAATTATGAATCAGACATACCCTCTATTAAAAGGCAATTGGCTTCCTAAAAATAAAGCCCATGTTGCAGCTTGGATTAAAGATTTAAAAACTCGTACGCATTTAACATCTAATACTATTGCTCAGCCTATTATCGATTTTAAAGAATTGGTAGAGAATGACCCTACGCTACTACGCCTTTCACAAGATATGTTTAGTGAAGCTAAAAGCCACAAAAAATTAACGCCTTTAGAAACACCAGAGGTGAATGACTTTGATGAATTTTTAGTTTTACTGAATCATATAATGACGCAAGCACCAGAGTGCACTGAGTTTTTAGATCCTAAAACAGGCGCACTTGAACCATGTGGTTTAATTGGTTTCCCTATTAATGCGCTACTTGATTGGCCAATGGCAACAGATTCAGGTTATGCGTTCTTTGCAAACGAACTTGTTAACCAACAATTTAAGAAAATTCTGACTTACTGGAGTTTATACCTTTCATCTCCAGCATCACGCTCAGTATTAATTGAAAACCATCCAGATCGCACACCAAAAGTCTTTGGTTGGTTAAGTGATAACGCCCAAAAAGAAATGGTCACTGTCGCTTGTCAGGCAGAAGCCAGTGATTCAGAAAATCATGATAAGCCGTTTGAGCATTTCTTTAACTGTGATCCAACAGATCAACACTATGGTTTTAAATCATGGGATGACTTCTTTACTCGTACATTTAAAGACGGCGTAAGACCTATTGCTGAAGGTGATGATGTTATTGCTAACGCCTGTGAGTCAGCACCATTACAGGTTGTTACCAACGTCGCTAAATCTTCAAATTTCTGGCTTAAAGGTCAACCCTATTCATTAGAAAACATGATGGATTTTGATCCACTAGCTGAACAATTTGTTGGCGGTACAGTTTATCAAGCATTCCTTAGTGCATTAAGCTACCACCGCTGGAACAGTCCAGTAACGGGTACTGTTAAAAAGACTTACATGGTTAACGGCTCATATTACTTAGGTAACCGTTACCAAGGCTTTAATAACCCAGACGGTGCCGACGATAGTGCGCCTAACAATTCACAACCATTCTTAACTGCGGTTGCGACACGTGCTGTTATCTTTATTGAATCAGATAACCCTAACATTGGCTTAATGTGCTTTATTGCTATTGGTATGGCTGAAGTGTCTTCTTGTGCTGTGACTGTTGAAGAAGGCCAACATATTAATAAAGGTGATGAACTTGGTATGTTCCACTTTGGTGGTTCTACACACTGCCTAATCTTCAAACCAGAAGTAGAGCTAGAGTTTGATTTCCACAATACAGCACCAGGTCTTGATGCAAGCAACATTCCAGTATGTTCTCGTATTGCGACAGTAAAGAATAAATAGTACTGCTGATAAGACAAATACTAAAGCAGCCTCTCTTGGCTGCTTTTTTATGCTTTAACCTGCCAAACCAAGCCCGCTTTAATAAAAAAGCCAATAAACACGTAACATGTCACTAAGGTCTATTAGTAAAACTAAATATGCTTAATTGGATTAAAAGGTGTAATATTACACAATAAAAAAAATGATTGTGCTAATTTCTATAATTTACAATTAACGCATTTATCTATTATCTTACATCAGTAATAATATGATATTATTATCAAACCCGCTCCAACTCGGTACACCAATGAACCAGTCTCAACAGCTACTCGATATTAGTACGAATGCCTTATTGCATCTAGAATTCAAAAAACTTGATAAGCGGCTAACACAGACTGAGCAAAACAACCTACTTGTTCAGTACCTAAAGAAAATTATCAAGAATGATAGATATCGTACGGTTAAGAAATCAACCAAAAGTTGGTTATTGCGCGGTAGAAAAACTGGCGCATGTCTAGAATCTATACTTAATAATGATCGTGAGCGGATATTACAAACTAGCTCAACAGACCTTTATCGTTTTGTTGATCTTATTGAAGACATTGAAGCTCAATTGCATACACAAGTGCAATATTCATTGGCACACAATATCAACCTTAAAGCACGCTTTGGTAAAGTATTAGTGTGTGTGGTTGATGAAGACTTAACATCTAGTTTTGATGATGATGGGCTAATGATCAAATCAACTCAGATTTTATTCATTGGCAGTAATGAACATAAAGATATATTTTCTGCTGCAATTGACCAAAGTGGTTATTTCCAATCTGTAATTGCATATGAAGATGAAAGTCACCTTCGCGTTGAATTGTTTAGACTATAAAATCACATCACATTATTTGTTGTGTTATAAAAATACCAATGAGTAAATTTTGATAATTTACTCATTGGTTAATAAATAGCTTAAGTTGATCACCATTCAAAAAGTATGATCTCTTCTTGATAATAACCATATCCTTTATTGGAAACTTATTTTAGTAGCATTTCTCTTGCTACAACAAAAGACACTTCTTCTAATAAATAATCAACGTTATCACAAGCGTCATTAACCATTAACTTGGTTGTTATTTGTTTTACAACATAACATTTAGCAGGCACTTGAGCTTGTTCATGGGTGTCATTAAAGAAATATAAATCATTGATAGATAAAGAAACTGCTAACTGACTATCAATATCAATCTCCACAGATAGAACATCACCAACTTTTGGTAAATAAGATAAGCTATCACCTGTAATATACTTTCTTACTGGTAGAATATTTTGTTCTGATTGTAAATCAACGAAATTAACCATTAATGAAATCATTGGATTATTTAACATTGTATTACCTTATTTAATTGTTTTTTTTATTATATCGATTTAAAAATAATACGATGCACGCTAAAACATAATTATTATTTTTCATAAACTAACGGTAACTTACGGATACCTTTTCGTGTATCAAATTCTTAATACCGCCTTTATACATGGCAATATTAATATTATCTTTTAATTTCGTTCACTAAATTCAATATCCAACGTTTAGTGGACTGACTGACTCGCTCCTACCAATTGATAAAACCCATTAATTTAGAAAAACTATTATTAATAGCTAACACTAATGCGTCTTTAGATGCTGGAACTGATAGCATCCTGTCCTCCTTTTACTTGCGATAACAACAGCAATAATACGGCATAGACTTCTCCTATCTTCTTCATATCACCTTAAATATAAGTAAGCCACGTTGATAAAAAACCGATTCGAAGTACTGTCTGAATCATCAAATACATACTAAAACCACTGTATAGCTTGAACGTGAGATACTACATATTTTTGTAATGTAACTTTATTATTTTCTAATAACCCACTTAATAAATGTAACTTTACAACATACCAATAGAGGAATATAACATTTAAAAACAGCACCTTAAAGCCACCCACCCTCGGCGAGAATCGATTCTAAGACTCATATTCAACAATCAAATATCGATAAATAATGCTTGCATCCGAATTCAATTAAAACTACTGTATATACATACAGCATGTATATATAACCACTGTCGGAGATAGCACCATGAAATTATTAATGCATACTCAAGGATCTACTACAGCTTCTGATGTTTATAAAGCAACATTGGATTCTCATGTAGATATTTATCAATCTCCGACAAGAATTGTTCCAATTGAAGTAAGTTATAGCGAACAGCAACAAGCACAATTAGCTTATTTCTTACGCTTACTAAAACAAGCAAATCAAGAAAATCGCTGGATCATGTTTATTGGGCAAGATGCGTTATTAGATAAACGTTTATTAATAAATGCAGGCATTGATATTAATAAAGTGCTATTACTTAAAAATATGAAAAACCAAAGTAAACATTTACTAATGGTTAAAGCATTAGAGATGGGAAACTGCTCTGCCGTTATTGTAACAGGTGAAATTGAAACCTTTAACACCCCATTAATTACAACGGCAGCTGAACAAAGTAAAACATTAGCTTTTGTGCTAAATCAAAATGTTAAAGCACAATTAACATTCCATTGAGTTAATTTATAAACGATAATGTTATTGTTAAGTTGCAATCTTTACAATATTACATAAAGTTAATAATGATATACAAACAAAAAATTTATTTTTATTTAAAGTTATATTTAATTAATTATTGAAAATAGTAAAAATAGCTTTTACGCATAATAAAAACACATATAATCAAGGAAATTCAAATTTAAATACTAGGTTTCAGAATGGATAATAAGCTCGGATTTGGTGCATTAACTGCATTTGTAATCGGCTCAATGATAGGTGCAGGAGTATTCAGTTTGCCACAAAATATGGCTGCTGTTGCAAGTCCTGCTGCCGTCATGATCGGCTGGACCATTACGGGTGTTGGCATGATATTCCTTGCAATGTCTTTTCAAATTTTATCATTATTAAAACCCAATATTAATAGTGGCGTCTTTGGCTACGCACAAGCCGGTTTTGGTGACTTTGTTGGCTTTTGTTCTGCATGGGGTTATTGGCTAAGTGCGATGCTCGCTAACGTTTCTTACTTAGTGATTGTATTTAGTACTCTCGGCATGTTCTTTGACAAACCCGACCATGTTATTTTTGGAATGGGTAATACATGGCAATCTATTGTCGGGGCTTCGGTTTTATTATGGCTTGTATATGCTTCGGTAAAACGCGGGGTACAAACCGCCGCAACAATTAATACCATAACGACAGTTGCTAAATTAATTCCACTGGTACTGTTTATCTTTGTTACCTTAATTGCCTTTAAATGGCACACATTTACATTTGATTTTACTGGTTTAGAATTCGGCCCTCAACATGACCTACTAAGCCAAGTTAAAGGTACCATGCTAATCACTGTATGGGTGTTTATTGGTGTAGAAGGTGCGGTTATCGTATCCTCTCGTGCACGTAATCGTCGTGACATTGGTCGAGCAACGATTCTAGGTCTACTAACGGCACTTGTTATTTATGTGTTCGTTACCCTACTTTCTATGGGTGTTATTTCTACCCCTGAACTTGCGAAATTCCAAAACCCATCAATGGCAATTATACTAGAACATGTTATTGGTCCATGGGGCTCAATTATTATTGGTTGTGGTTTACTTGTTTCCGTAAGTGGTGCATTTTTAAGTTGGACTGTTTTAGCAACAGAAGCACCTTTACTTGCCGCACAAAATAATATGTTTCCAAAGTCTTATGCGAAAGAAAATAGCGCAGGTACATCGATTAAAGCGCTTAACCTGACTATTATTTGTATTCAGATTTCATTATTTGCAGTGATTTACGCTGGTGGTACTTATAATTCACTACTGATTATTGCATCTGAAATGATCTTAGTGCCTTATTTCCTTGTTGCTGCATATACCCTAAAACTAGCGATCAAAAACAAAAATCGCGGCATGCTGTTGTTTATTGGCTTAGGTGCAACGATTTACGGCATTTGGTTACTTTATGCATCGGGTTTAAGTCACTTATTATTAGCATCTCTATTGTATCTGCCGGGGCTTTATTTCTTTATTAAAGCAAAGAAAGAGCTCAACCAACCTTACTTTGTAGGTAAAGAGCGTATCTTTGTAGTGCTATTAGTAATATTAGCTATATTTGCTATTTATATGCTAGCGACTGGCCATATCGTGCTAGAAAGCTAATTTTTGATAGAGAGACTAAAAAAGCCGTGTATGTTATATGCTTTTAATTATAAAAATCATATAACATACACGGCTTTTTATTTGAACATTTAGTTATTTAAGTTGTTGATGTTCCCAACTAATTTCAATTCGATTTCGTCCCATTTTTTTCGCTTTTAGTAACGCAAAATCAGCACGTTTGATCAAATCTTCACAAGGCTCATCAACTAACTCTGCTACGCCTAAACTGCATGTTAAACTAAATTCCTGATCAAACCCCCATGCCTTTGTCATGATTGTTTCTCGAATCTGCTCTGCTATTTCAACCGCAACACTCATATTCGTTTCAGGACAAAAAATAACAAACTCTTCCCCTCCCCAACGTACAAATACATCAGAACGGCGAGTTAATCCCTCAACTGTCGCTGCAAACTTAATTAAAACCTCATCACCAAAGCTATGACCATATCTATCATTAACCTCTTTAAAATGATCAAGATCGATAAAAATCATTGAGAAAGGGATCTTATTTAATTGTGTCTGAAGAACAATACCTTCTAGCCATTCAATAACCGTGTGCCTATTTCTAATACGAGTTAATGAATCAGTACAAGCCAAATGTTCAAATTTTAAACTTTTATTATAAAGTACGCGATTTGCATCTCGTAAACGTTGGCTACGTTCTTCTGATGTTTTAATTTTTTGGCTAAGAACAAAACGATCAATCAGAATAACAATACTGGCCGTTGCTACCCATAATAATAATAATAACTTCACTAACGATGATTCGCAGATCCAAGTACCATAAAAGACTAAGCGGTTTAATTTAATTGCATAGTATGACTCTTTGACATAACTTCCCGTCGCAATTTCAATGATTGAAATATTATCAAATTGTCGACTCGACTTATCAACAGGAATATTATTCTCCGCGATCCACCACGATAAAACTTGAAATGAATTTAATGGGAAAATCTTCAAACCTTCATTAACACCAGGCGTATATTCAATCGCATTAAATTTTAATGATAATGGATCATTAATATTAGAATACATAGGATCAAAATTACGTAAATAAATACGAATGCGTTCCCCTTCAAGTGGACTTGTATAATCAATATCAAGCCCAACGGAATCATAAGAACTTAAATCAAAACCAGCATCAATAGAGTCTGTTAATGCAACCGCAATTTCACAAAATGGCCATTTAGCTTTATTAACCAAATTACACTCTAATAACACATTGTGATTATTAATATTTAACTTTGTGATCGATGCTCCATTTTGACTTGAATCGTCAATAATTCTATAGGTGCTATTTTTAGGCGTAACTATATATTCCTTTTTTGCACCACCAAGAAGAAACCAGCTATAGCTACCAATTGTAAAACAAACTAAAAACAAGATGGTTACTCGAAGCCACTTATTTAACCCCGTCATAAATCCCTCAAAACACCAGAGCTTATAAAAAACACAAGCAAAATATTACAACCACGAGCGATAAATTAACAGACAATATTAGGTTAAACAACTAATTTTATTGATGATTTACGCTTACACCCAAACATTTTCTATATTGGTTGCATAATAATAAAAAACACCGCTTTAACGGCGGTGTTTTAGTACATTTTGAGTTAGTAATAACTTTATTTATCGGCGACGTTGGGTGTTTTTTCCACGGTTTTGATGTACTTTACTTTTTGCTTTAGCGCGACGTTTTTCTGCTGATGCGCCGCGATGAACAGAGGCTGTTTCAATTAACGTTGGATCCGGCTCATAACCCTCAAGCCATTGTTGTGGTAAACGGGTATTTAACAGCTCTTCAATCGCTTTTAATGCCCACTCTTCATCTAAACTCATTAGCGTGATCGCGTGGCCAGTATTACCAGCACGCCCTGTACGACCAATGCGGTGTACATAATCTTCAGCATTAAATGGTAAATCAAAGTTAACAACATATTCTAGCTGCTGAATGTCTAATCCACGAGCAGCAACATCTGTTGCAACAAGCACACGTACCTTACCGGCTTTAAAATCATCAAGCGCACGTTGACGCGCACCTTGGCTTTTATCACCATTAATAGACACCGCTTTAATACCATCTAAACCTAAACTTTTGGCTAATTGATCTGAGCCTTGCTTCGTTTTAGTAAAAACTAATACTTGTTGCCAATTACGTGAACCAATCAGATATGCCAATAATTCTGATTTTCTCTTTTTGTCAACGGGATACACCATTTGCTGCACAGTATCTGCTGCAATATTATCCGGTGTCACTTCCACCATCTTAGGGTCAGTTAGAATACTAAAAGCTAATTTTTTAACTTGCTTTGAAAAGGTTGCAGAGAAGAATAAAGTCTGACGCTCAGCCGACATACGCTTCATGATACGGTTAATATCAATAATAAAACCCATATCAAGCATGCGATCAGCTTCATCAAGTACAAATGTTTCTACATTCGCAAGTGATACATTGCCAACAAAAACATGGTCAAGTAAGCGTCCAGGTGTTGCAATAAGAATATCAACACCTGCTCTTAATGCTTTAATTTGCACATTCATGCTAGTGCCGCCATAAGCAACCGCGACTTTCAAATCACTGTACTTACTGTACGCAATAAAGCTATCGTAAACTTGTTGTGCTAATTCACGTGTCGGTGTAATCACCAACGCACGAATTTTTGCACCTTGTTGAGGCTTAGCGTCTTCAGTTCCCTGTTCAGCTAATGACGGTAATGTCATTAATCGTTGTAAAATAGGGAGCGCAAATGCTGCTGTTTTTCCGGTACCCGTTTGTGCCCCTGCCATCACATCATCCCCGGCTAATGCTAATGGGATCGCTTGCAATTGAACATCTGTTGGTTGTTCATAACCTAACTCTGTCACAACTTGCAATAATTTAGGGTGAAGGCCGAGCGTTTCAAACGACATAATGTATTCCTAGCAATAAATACGCTTATACCAATAAATTGGCATAAGAAAACAAGCGCGAATTCTAACACAAAAAAAAAGCACTTCGTCATGAAGTGCTTTTTGTTACAACATAAATCTTCGTTATTTATATAATAACCACATAATAACTACTGTTTAATATTCAAGAATGCAGCACCACGAACGCCACCAGCATCACCATGTTTGGCTTTTACAATTTTAGGTGCTTGTGAAACGGACAATAAGTATTTAGGTAGACGCTTTGGCAATTCTTCATAAATTAAATCAAAATTAGACAAACCACCACCTAACACAACAACATGAGGATCAACACCACTAAATAAGTTCGCAAAGCACATTGCAAGCACTTCCATGAAACGATCAACATGCTGTTGTGCTTTTTCATCACCCGCAGCATTACGTTCGATAATTTCAATCGCTTTTAGTTTTTCACCATAATAATGTGCGTAGATTTGTTCAAATCCTCGGCCAGATAGGTAATTATCAATACACCCTTTTTGACCACAGCCACAATCAAACAGTGGCGCGTTCTCTCCCATATGTAACCATGCATCTAACGGTAAGCGCATATGCCCAAACTCACCACCGACATGATTCAAACCAGAAAAGACTTTACCATCAAAAACCATTCCCCCACCAAAGCCAGTACCTAAAATAAGGCCAAGCACTGATGGTGAATGCTGATGCTCATCATCCCATGCTTCAGAAAGAGCGAAGCAATTCGCATCATTATCTAAGCTAACACTACGACCTAGTTTTGCTTCCAAATCTTTACGTAGTGTTCGGCCTTTAGCGGCAGGTATATTTGATGTCAATACAGTACCGTCGCGTGCATCTTCAATACCAGGAATACCAATACCGACTGAACCTTCACAGCCAAATTTCACATCAGCTGCGGTAATAATAGAAACAATAGTATTAATAAGTGTATCGTAATCGCCACTCGGTGTCGGCACACGTTCTGTTGCTACGCGCTCTAGTTTTTCATTAAATGCACCAAATTCAATTTTAGTTCCGCCTACATCAAAGCCGTAGTACATCCTATTCTCCTACAAATAATGTTTAACCACACCGTGAGTTCATAACTCTTTAAATATACTGAAAATTATCCACATTTACGCCAAAAACGACTGTGATCTACGACCAATTCATCAATTATTGTTTAAATGAGGTTTAAGATTATCTAACTGACATCACATCTTTATAGTGTGTTTTCATCAGTTGACATAAATTTTTCCAATATCGATAACGATGATTGTTCAGGTAATTGGCGATTCATTTTACCCGCGATGTAATTTTCACGAAAAACATCAAACCATAAATCTAATAGCTCAGCATTATAATGCTCACCAAATAGATCAATAATACGTGCCGCAACTTCAGCCGTACCTAATTGATTATCTTTTGATGCTTCACGCATTTTATATCGTGATGGCTTATCCGGATTAATGGATAATAATGGGAAACGATCAAGATATGGGCTCTTACGAAACATTTTTTTCGCTTCTGCCCAACTACCATCAAGCATAATAAATAATGGACGTTTACCTGCTTCAAGTGTCACTGCTGTCACTTCTCTCTCAGGTGCATACTCAGCAGGAAAAACAATATAAGGCTGCCATTGAGGATCATCAAGTAATGCTAGCATGTCAGCATTAGGCTCAGTACGAGACCAAATATAAGCAAAAGTATCTTCAAATACATCAGCAATTAAACGACCAGTATTACTTGGTTTTAATATTTCATCGTCAAACATGACCAATAAAAACGCGGCATTTGATGTTGCTAATGGGCGATGTTCACAAATGCACAAATGCGTACGTAACATGCATTGACGGCAACGTTGGACTTTACAGCCACGAGCGAGAAAAGGACGAGTTGAACGTGCAAGGCGTTCCTCATAAAGAGTATGTATAGCATGAATGCGCATAGCGACTAACCTAAAAACAGGAAAACGCGTGCATGTTACCGAAACCCCCACTAAACATACAGTCATTATCCGTATTATAAGATTGCCAACCTTCTATTGTTTATTTTATCGGCACATGCTCATGACAATCCGATAAAATAAACTCTCCCTTACTGTTTTCATAGCAATTATCGCTATTGATAATGGTAGTAGTATTACGGCCTCTTTTCTTTGATTCATATAATGCCAAGTCAGATTTCTCTAACCACGATTTATAATCGGTTAGCGTCGAATTCCATTCGCAGACACCTAAGCTGATCGTAACGTTAATAACACCTCGTTGATCATCAAATACGGTTTCTTGTTCAATTCGATTACGCAATCTCTCGGTAAAATACCCCGCTAACTCAGCTGGCGTACCAGGTAGAATAATACCAAACTCTTCACCACCGTAGCGCCCAGCGATATCAGTTTGGCGTTTAGTACGGCGTAACACATCAGCAATGACTTTAAGAACACCATCACCCGCTACATGACCGTAGGTATCATTAACCCGTTTAAAGTGGTCGATATCAAACATAATCAATGTAGCTGGTATTTGTGTTTGATGGCAATGCTCAAACGCATCCGCTAAACAATTTTCCCAGTGACCGCGATTGTAAAGCTGAGTTAATCGATCTGTAATACTCAAATGAGTCAGTTGTTTATTTGATTCATGAAGGTGATTTTTGTTTTTAGCGATATCAGTAACATCGGTGATCGTTAAACAAATATGAGTATATTCACCAGAAAGAGAGCGTAGCGGTGTTAACGTCATATTTTGATACATGGTATCTGAACTGCCCGAAATGGGACAAAAATTCAAAAATCGAAATACCCACGGTCGATCTTCCCATGCTGAAAATGATCGCATTCGTAATTTAAACGTCGATTGTATTTTGCTCTGTAACCACGACACGGGTAAATCAGGTACAACCTCAAACAATGATTTCCCCATTATTTGAACACTGGAAATACCGCTATAAGCTTGCATAAAGGTATTCCATGCACAAACATTATAGTTTTCATCTAATATCACAACACCAGCATCAAAATTATCTAATACTTGCATTGTTAAATGAAAATCAGCTAAAGATATTTCGTTCAATGTAATGATTCCATCACTTTATTATTAATAATTGCTAGAGAATGCTTATCCATAATAAATAAGACTTCACACTCAACATCTAATATTTCCGCTTTATAGGTATATTCAATGGTAAAAAAAGTCTGCACATCACCACACGTATGCTGTAGGTTCATATATTCTTCTAACACAATAGGTTGGCGGACAGAAAATGGAATAGAAATTTGCTCTGATAATGCAACTAAAAAAGAAGATACCATTAAATTAGCAATATCAATCACAACTTCATTTTTATATTCATCGGTTTGACTAAAGCCTAGTTTTTGACCAAAAAAGTGAATATCTTTACCATGTAATTCAACCAACGCCTCACCATGAATGCCGCCCCCCACAAAGCGTTGTGTAATAGCAATTAATTCATGATCATTGCGAATATCAGCAATTGCCATTGATAGATCACTGCTTTTCATAAATGCGACACTTGGTAATGGCATTTTAATAAAATCACCAAGGTGATCAGAAATGATTGCAGCGCCTCGCCCCAACGCGATATTAGCTAACTCGCGCATGATCTCAATAGAATTATTATCCAGATAAGTATCAGCAGCGATGGGGGGAATATTATCAAATACTAACCCTAAACGTTGCGACAGTTCTATCAGCTCATCATGATTAAACGGCTTAGATAAAAAATAATCAGCACCTAACGCTAAGCTTCTTTCCACGGCAGTTAATTGTACGTCAGCAGATAAGACAATGATCGTAGTGTTATAGTCACTGACAGGTAAGGACTTCATTACACTAAAACCATCCATTACTGGCATGGTTAAATCTAAAAAAATAATATCAATATCAATGTTTTTTAAACACTCAAGCCCCTCTTTTCCGTTTTCCGCATAGAAAAAAGTAGCATTACTGCATGACTGTAGCAATCGTGTTATAGATTTATGTACTAAGACTGAATCGTCACAAATGAGAATATTTATTTTGTTAATCATCAGACTAATCACTTACCCATTGAACTTCACATTAGTATAAAGCAAAGCAATATTATGCAGTAATGTAAAAATATGCATTCAGTGACATACATCTAAATATTGATCTTAGTTCCAATCAATAACCACTAAAAGAAAAAGGCAATTGTCTTTTTTAATCGTTAACATTGATGATTTATCGATATGTACTCTTTCATATTTAATTACTGCTCAATAATAAATCAAATATATGGTGGGCAAGATAGTTACCCACTGACGATTTTATAATAGAATCTCAGCATAACTTTATAATATCAGCCATTGGAAAATAATATGAAAGCGCTTCGTTGGTTCATCGGTAAAATTATTCTCATACTCAATTCTCTTTTTTTGCCACGCGGTATGCAACGATCTGAAACCGATCAGCAAAAAGTTGATGCCGCAGTTGCTAATATGCAACTTTATCAATTTGAGACATGCCCTTTTTGTGTAAAAGTACGTCGCCACGCTAAACGTCTAAATATCCCTCTAGCGACCCGTGATGCGAAAACGTCACCTTGGGGCCAAGAGTTATTAGAACAAGGAGGCAAGCGTAAGGTTCCTTGCCTGCGTATTGAAGAAGATGGACAGGTGACTTGGATGTATGAATCAAACGATATTATTGCGTATTTAGATAAGCGCTTTGCTTAATATTACCAATAATTCACACAATAAACTCAAATAACCATTTAAGTCCTTAACGTATAAGCCGATAGCTCTTATTGCACTTTAAAGTTGTAGTATAAAAGAGGTATCACTATCGGCTTTTAACTACTGAATTTTTATTTATTGGTTACAAATACGTTTTACAGGGCTGCATATGCGCAAGAATCATACGATAACTACCGACGATATTTTAATTAAATTATGCCACTCTCTGGCTGATGTATTATCTCGTGCAACAGAAAGCCACATTAAATATTCGCCAATGGTACAAAAAATTAATAAAACAAGCTTAAAACCTGATATCGGCTGCTTTGTTTTATTTGATGGCGGCTTTACAGGATTAGTTGTAACGAATTTCTCCGCCGCAGCAGCAATGGAACTTTATCAAAGCTACATGCTTCGAATGGGCTTTCCTGACACAGATATTGCTATTCATCATACCGCTGATGATGTTGCTAATATTTTAGGTGAGTTAATGAATCAAGTTGTTGGCGATTTTACTGGCAAAATTGGCAGAGAGTTAAAAATATCAATTACTCAAAACCAGCCGAAAATGCTCGCTCTGCATAAACAAATCATCCTCTCTGTTGATACTAATCTTGATCGCCCTCAAGTACGTCGTGTTAGTTTTACAACAGAAAAGAATAATATTTTCTATCTTGAGCTCGCTATGGATAAAACTGAATTTATTCAATTGGAAGAATTTGAGATTGATGAGCAAGATCCTGATGCTATTTTTGAAACTGCTTATGATGCTCAACAACAGAATCAAGTAACTTCATTCAATAAAAACACAAAAAACAGCAACGACAATCAAGATTTATTGGATCAACTTGGACTGTAAAAAAGCCTTAATTTAAATAGTTAGGTAACTTTGTCCCTCATATTGTTACCTCTTTATTTTTCCTTCGCGATTAAAGTATTTACTTTTATTAATCATAAATTTAATTCTGTGATCAATAACATAATTCATTTCCATAAGACAATTTACAAAAACTTCAATTCCATATAATTTCAACACCACTTTCGTTTGTGAGTTTATCGTAATGTCTCAACACCGTATCGCCAGCTTTGAATTTGGTCGAATTATAGCCACGATCGCTATTATTGCTTTGCATAGCCAAATATTCATGCTGGCACCTTTATTTGATGGCCAACCCTTGTTAGGCATGGGGCTCAATCAAATTAGTCGGTTTGCCGTGCCGTTATTTTTTATTATGGCGGGTTATTTTATTCAACCGCGTTTAACAACCGAGCGTGTCCCTTATCTCTGGTGCTATGCACGTCCATTACTCATCATGTGGGTCTTATGGAGTATTATTTACCTTATTTTGCCGTTTAATTTTCACCTCGTGACCGCTGAGGGATATGTTGCTGAGCGTACCTTCTATTGGCAAAAACTGCTCACAACCCCTTTAAATACCTTGTTTGAAGGTGGATTAGTGCATCTTTGGTATATTCCAGGATTGCTCAGCGGGTTAACTATCATTACTGCTTTACTACATTTGAAGTTATCGCGATTGATTATTCCCGTTGCTACTCTGTTATTTATTTTCGGCTTAATGGCAGGTAGCTATGCTCAAATAACAGAATTAAGTTCACCGATATTCACCCGTAATGGCCCATTTTTTAGTACCTTCATGATCATGCTCGGATTTGAAATTCGCCGTCGTAATATCAGTATTAGTCTCAAATACAGCGTTATTATGATGATCGTTGGATTTTGTCTATTTATCGGTGAAGCGAACTACCTTTCACTGCAAGAAAATGGTTCTTTTTTCCATGACTTTCTGCTTGGAACCCCGTTATGGGCATTAGGTATTTTCTTTATTTTATTAGCGATACCTAACTTAGGTGACTATAAAATTATTCACTCATTAAGCAAAGATGTACTGGGTATTTACCTCTGTCATCTACTTATCGTGATTTATTACCTTAATATCATCAGTATGTTAAATATTAAACCGATTATTGCCAGTCTTTTTGCAGTACCCGTGGTGCTAAGTGTTTCAATCATAATTGTTCGCTGTCTGCGCAAAATACCAATGACAAAATGCCTAGTACGCTAAATTAACGCTTAACATTCTATTAAAGTCCTTATTATCATCTGATTATAAGGACTTTTTTATACTCATCATCTCACTGCACTCATTAACAATTATCAACTGATAGCATTGATGAAGATCGCCACAAACATCATTTTTAATGCAAAAAATGTTTAAGACCACACTTAAATTCAACCCTCTAACACGCTTTTAAAATTCTGTAGTTGCACATTATCGCTACATGCCAATAACCTTATTAGTAACTCTCGTGCACTATAATAATAAAGGTATGAATGAATGGCTAAACTACACCCTCTCTCCATCGTGATTGGCAGCCTCTTTGCTGCAAACAGCTATGCTATGACTCCTCAACCCGATCCTGACACTGTAGGTGGTTATGTCATTGAGCGATCTGAAATTATTACAGCTGAAAATGCGAAAACAATGGACCCAATGTACGATGTTTGGGCTAAAGCGTTAGCTACGGCTTCAAATACAGTCGTTGAAGCTATTATTCCGGGAGTAAGTACGAACCCAGATAATGTAAAGCGAGTTGAGCGTGTTTTTCCTGAAACTGAGTGGAATTACCTCACTCAAATGGCAGCACCTGAATATACATATGCCCGCTTTTTACGTGCAATAGGCAAATTCCCTGCTTTCTGTGGCGATTACACTGATGACCGCGATGCTGATGCTATCTGTAAGAAATCTATCGTCACCGCATTTGCTCATTTTGCCCAAGAAACGGGTGGTCATATTAGTATTGAAAACGTCTCAGATAACCCGTTAGGGCTTGAAGAGTGGCAACAAGCATTGGTTCATGTACGTGAAATGGGCTGGTCTGAAGGTCAGCCTGGTTACACGACAGGATGTGGTCAAAATGATTGGCAAAATAAACGCTGGCCTTGCGCTGAAGGACAGGGTTACTTTGGTCGTGGCGCAAAACAACTTTCATACCACTTTAATTACGGTGCTTTTTCTGAGGTGATGTTTGATGGCGATGCGACGGTATTGCTCAACAATCCGGGGTTAGTTGCTGATTCTTGGTTAAATTTAGCTTCTGCTATCTGGTTCTTCTTAACGCCACAAGCCCCTAAACCTGCCATGTTACATGTTATAGATCGCACATGGGTTCCTTCTCAACGTGAAACCGACGCTGGTATTGGCTATGGTTTTGGTACCACCATTAATGTCATCAACGGTGGTATTGAATGTGGCGAGCAAAACAAAGATAAAGGTCAACCCGTTAACCGTATTCGTTACTGGGAAGGTTTAGTTGAAAATTATCAAATTCCAGTAAAGAGCGATGAAACCAACACCTGCTGGCAACAAACACCTTATGGTAGTTTGAATCTAAATGGTGCAACCGATGTGCTTTATACTAACTGGGATGCAAATTGGAAGTACTATCCTGATCGTCCGGGTGGTGTTTCATTTGAATGTGAGTTAGTGGGTTTCCAAACAGCCTATTCGGCTTTAGTTGCAGGCGATTATGAAAAATGTGTGACCAATTTCTATGGCTCCCACGCGAACTGGCCGGCGGTGCGTGTGGTTGATAAATTAGACCCTGACACAGGTGGTGGCACAACAGAACCAACCGATCCACCGATTGATGGCGTGGCGAGTTGGGATGAAAATAAAGTCTACACTGGCGGTGAACAAGTCGCATATAAAGGCGCTATTTATGAAGCGCAATGGTGGACTCAAAGCAACCAGCCGGATTTAGGCGGCCCATGGAAATTAATCAAGGCAGCAGCATCTACAGATGGCACAGTAACCCCAGCAACAGATGTTACAACGTGGAGTACGACTGCCGTCTATGGTGGTAATGATAAAGTCAGCTTCCAAAACAAAACTTATCAAGCAAAATGGTGGAGCCAAGGCAATACACCAACAGCGGGTGATCCGTGGACATTGCTACCTTAACACGTACCTTACCCATATTGTTGAGTTAAGATACTGATTATTAATGCTTAATTAAAATGGCTTTGACGGAAAAATTAAACCCTATCAAGGCCATTTTTTATCACAAACAAAGATAACAATAACTACTTAGTTGTCGCATCAAATACCAATTTACCTAAACGATATAACCGTTTTGCTTGCTCGGTATAATCAATAGTTTCACCTTGGGCACGGCGACGGTTTAACTGGGTATTGATCCCATCTTGATACACCTGTTGTAACTGTGATTGTAAGCTATCAAGATTATAAGGAATACGATCGCTACTCACGGAAAACGGTAGAATATATTCAGCTTGCATCACCTCACGGTTATACTTCACAGCCTCACTAATAATCTGCCCTTTGTCTGTTTGCGGTGCTTCAAGATCGTACGGCGGTAACCATTCATCAACGGGTTTAAGTTTATCGACTTGGTTAACCAACATGATCAATTTAGGCGCTTTTCTTTGCTGATTTTGTGGTTGCTTATAAAACGAATCAAAAGCACTTTTTAGGGTAACATCTAATTGGCGTGATGATTGATTAGCTTTCAATACCCAAATAACCACATCACTTTCGGTCATTTGTTTTAGTAATTTCTTCTCAGTTTCAGCACTACCATCAATGCCCGGTAAATCAATCAGATTGATTAAATCGAGCCCTTCAACTTCACATTTATAGGTTGTGGCTTTATCTGTTGATGGTAACGCGCTTACTTCAGCCGCAATTTCGCCCACTAAGCCATTAATAACCGATGACTTGCCCGCACTTACTTGACCTACAATCGCTACCCGTAACGGCTCTACTGCAATCGCGGTTGCTTGTTGATCGTGGTCTTGAAGTTGGCTATGTGGAACTGCTGCGTCATCAAGCTTAAAACGGCCACTGTATAAATCAATCGCAACTGAAGCGACTTCTTGTAATAACGTCGCTTTTAGTTTGCTTTGAACTTCAGCACTGACGTCATCAAACAACTTACCAACAACCAGACCACGTACTTCCGCTAGCCAACCTGTTGGCGTTGCAATTCGAAATAAACGATAAATATCATACGCGCTTTTTGCATACCCCATTTTATCTTTAATCGCATAACCTTGTTTAAGGCTCGTTAAGGTGATCTTCTCTGAAAAAGGAACATGCTGTTGCAGAAAGTGACGATAACGACGACTTATCTCTTCAACCATCATTAAAAACTCTGGGGCCGTAAAAGCCAACTTTTGCGAGCTCGATTGTTGATGATACTGCGCAGCAACATCAGCCACCAAAACATAAGCATGGGCTTGTAGGCTTTCCCATGCAGAGTCATCTGCTAGTTGCTTATCAATAACTAGTGTCATTTGTTGCCACACTTGCTGATCGTGCTCACTCCATTGTGGATTGGCGGCGACATGTAATGGTGCAATATCATCCATAACAGCATCTGCAACCACCCGTTTACGGCGCAACCACCAATAAGGAAGAAAAGCCACTAGACAACCACCAGCAATAATGGCAAAAAATAACAGCCATTGTCCTTGTTGAATCAGATCAACAACACCAAACCCCGCCAATACCATGATTGGCAAACACACCGCTAACATCAGTAACGGAAACAAACCTTCAGAGAGTTGATTAATTAACTGATAGCTTTTGCTCATCCGTTTCATGCATGATCCTTTTTCGGTGATGATTTACTCAATTGTTGTCGATCAGCAACCTGCTTGACGGTCGTAAATGCTTGTTGATAAGCCAATTTAATTTGGTCTTTTGAAATCGACTCACCTTTACTGCGATGATATAAATACATACAAGCCGCACGGCCAATCGCATAAGTCGATGAAAAACTCATCGCAGCAGCGGTTGCACTACCCACTGTTTGACCGTATGCAGGAATAAATTTAACTAACTGGTTAAGCCCCAATTTAGATAAATATTGCAACAAAAAACCCGATCCCAGCATGCCCACAAATTCTGCATAATCTTTTTTATTCCAACTGACACCATATTGATTCGCAAGGCTATGCAGCATCTTACCTTGAATAGCTGGCACACTGAATAATCCAACCGCCGGGATTGCATCACTGGCACCTGCAGCTCCTGCATACCACAACACTTCTTGGCGTAACTGATAAAAGTTTTGTTCTTCACGGTTAGTATGAGCTTGTTGATTCGATAACAAACTCAACATCGGAAGTGCATCCGTTAAAGCATGCTGCAATGCATCAATACCAATAAATTGTGCTTCATCTGGAATGAAATCAACCACAATCGGCTGGTAGATAGTTACCGTTTCTGATTGCCATTGTGCAGGTTTTATGCCCCACACATCCATTACCCGTTGATGATTATATTCAATCGCACGCTGGCGCTCTTGAGTATCAACAATGCTATTCACCGCAGTATGGATAACCAATAAATGTTTGATCATACCACTACGTTTAATGTGCTTTAATGCCGCTAATAAACCAGATTGTTCAGGCTCTTCCGCTTTCATCACCACCATTAATGCATGGCTTTTACCACTACACATTGCAATGTCTTCAGTGGGATCGTAATCCGCTTCACCTAATCCTCGTGTATCTAAAAAACACACTAATGGATTTTCTGCTGGATAGAGATAATGGTGGGCAGTACGTGTACAAGGTTGAAAACCATTACCAATCTCAACCAAACTACTACCTGTGAGCGTTTGAATAAGAGTTGATTTTCCCGCCCCAGTTTTACCTAATAACCATAATGTTGGAATATGTTTCTGCCATTCATCAAACGCAGGAGCCAAATCAGGGTTAACTGAGGGATTTATATATTGGAAAACTTTCTTAAAGAAACGATTCATATCACCTTCACACCACAAAATAATAAACCAGTCATATATTAATTTTTATATATCACTATTTAATCAGTATTAGCAAAATAGCACTAAATGAAAAAAGAGAATAACCTTAATGATTATTCTCTTATTTATAATTCAATATTCGCTGTCTCTGGCTACCGATTAGTCATCGAAATGATCAATAAAATATTGCTCACGGCTTGAGCTAACTAAGCTTGATACCACTATCGCCATATAAAATACGCCAATAATCGCTTCAAGGTAGGCGAAGACCTTAGCGATTGGCGTTATTGGCAAAATATCGCCATATCCCAATGTGGTTAAGGTAACAAAACTAAAGTAAGCAGCATCAGCAAAATTCTTATTCCATGCTCCCTTATTGAGGCCTTGAAATGATCCCGGAAAGAAATGAACAAGAATTAAATACCCAATTGCCCACATTAAACCAAGCAATAAAAATAATGCCATTGAGCCAATGATTTTGTTGCTATTAATTGAACCGGTAAAGAGTATTTGACGCATAATTGAACGAAAAGTGCCATAAAAGAAAATAAACATCAATAACAGCATGATAATTTCAATTTCTTCAATGCCTAATACCGTTCGAGTGATCACAGCAATCAGCCATGCAACCACTAATGACGATAAAAAACGGAACCAATTCTTATCAAAACGTAAGCTCAGTAAACAAATTCCAAAAGTGATAAACGTGAAAATTTCTAATATATATTGCAAAAAACCAGATGTAATCACTTTGTCTAATGATGCACTAATCAATAAAAAGACCAATGCTAAGGTTAAGTAGAAAAAATTATTTTGATTATTTATCCGTTGGGCTTTTTTACTCAACATTTATCAATATTCCTTATTTATCTTCATAACCAGTAAGTTCCATAAACCCTTTCCCATCATGTGACCCTGTCACATTGATCGGGCCTTCCCAATAGGGAAACATAAAACGTAACCACTGGTCTTGCCGTACAACACTTGTTTGGAGTTTTAACCCTTGTGATGGTACTTCAATTAACCAATTTAATGGAAATGAAATTCCACTCACTTTATAAAAATGCATAGGTTTCATTCGTATTTGGTTATTATCTAATTTAACCACTCGACCATCAGGCCATGAACGTGAACCAATAAAATAGGGTCTTTGACCATCTTCACGCAATTGTGATACCCACAAAGCGCTGCCATCATTAAGGTGAATCGCGAACCAATCCCAACCTTGTTGTTTGGCACTGAGCATACTACTGCTCCACTCACGATCAAACCAACCACGACCACTCACTTTATATGGTTTTCCATCCAGAATGATCGTCCCATCAAGCTCTAAAAATGGAGCACTGTAATAATAGGAAGCAATATCCAATAATGGATGCTTTTTGCTATATCCTTTATCACCCTGTAAGACAATGGCACCTTTTTGCTTGATGTTTAATCGCGCTAGCATGTCATCATCTGAAAATGCAAGTTGACCTGGGAAAGGATCACTGGTCGCAGCACGCCATGACCAATTATCTAACCATGCACGAAAAGGTTCAAGATTAACCCCTGCTTGTCCAATCCCACCACGCGCAAATCTTTCCGTTGCCCAAATTTTCTTTTTTGTTGTTATTACCGCATGTGCCATATACATCTGAGGCGTTTTCCAACCACTCAAATCTTCATCACTGGTCGCCATACGAAATAACGTCCACTGCACCGCAATTTCTTTTCCTGTTTCTGTTTTAAGATTCGCGGTTAAATACCACCATTCGGCAAGATATTCAGGGTGTTCGCCATGATCTTGAGGAAACGTTATCGGCTCTCCTTTTATCACTGGCTCAAACACAAAATCTTTAGACTGCGTTAATATCTTTACTGAATTACTTCTCGTTGGTTGTTTATCACAACCACTTAGCAGCATCATTCCCATTAATATTATAGATAAAGAAAACACATGCCAACGAGATTGCTGAGTTAAAACTTTCATTAAAATGACTCTCGCAAAGATAAAATCGCAGATCGATGAACCAAACGCCATACTGGCCATGCTCCGGCAACAAGCAGTGCTAATAAAGCCGTACCTAATGTCATAAAATAATCATAAGGAAAATATTGAACTTGCATCGTCCAACCAAAGGAATATTTCAACACTACATCAATCAAAAGTTGCGCTAAAAGTAGCCCTAATGGTAATGATATCAATGCTGTCATTAAACCAATAAGCAACAATTGCCCACCACCTAATAACGATAATTCAATGCCAGTCATTCCCATGCAGCGTAATAATGCAAATTGTCGCTGACGTGAAATTTCACCAGCAATAGTGGCAAAGAACAAACCACAAATAGCAATAAATAACGTTAAATTACCTAACGTCGATGTCACAATAAACGTACGATCAAAGACGGTCATCGCTTGTTTCATTAACGCGGCATTGTTACGTATACGTTCTGGTTGTAACAGAAATTGTTCACCTAATTTTGCTAATAACAATTCAGATTTTGCACCCTTTTTCAAATGAATAGCTAATCCGACTTGTCCTGAATGCGGCCAAAAACGTTGCCATTTTTGTTGTGAGATTAAGACTTGTCCGTAAGGATTACCATAATCATAATAAATACCCACCACTCGCCATTTCTGATTCATGGGAGCGGGAAGATTAATAATATCCCCAGGCTGCCAATGGTGTTTCAACGCCATAGACTCACTGACCATTACCGCACGATCATGATGCAATTGCTGCCAATAATTATTAAGGCCCACTTTTACTGACAGTGCTTTTTGCTCACCCGATGTTTGACCGATACTCATAACCTGAATCGTACCATTGTTTGAGCGTGTTGATTTTTGCCAGCTCAACCATACTTGATCTACTTCCGGTTGTTGTTGAAGCCATTTTGATATCCGTGGTGCCATATTCATTGATGGGCGAATATAAATATCCGCAGCTAAACGCTGTTCAAGCCAGTTTTCCGTTGTATTACGAAAACTACCAACCATCGTCTCCATACCGATGTTAGAAGCTAGCGCCAACATAAACGCCATTGCTGCTATACCGCGATAACTTAGGCTGGCAGCCGCATCAAAGAAAAACCACCGCATGCGCGCTTTACTGCTGACATTACCGAGAAAATGGAACAGCAGCCACAGTAAATAAGGCATCATTAAACCGGAGGCTATAAGAATAAAGGCGATTAAAACAAAACCTGTTAACTGCCCATGAGAAAGCTTATAAACAACAACCGCACCGATAATAAAAACACAAGAAAACAACGCTTGCCACGCAAACTCTTGGCCACTAAAACGCACTAAAGACAAATGTGTCGCTAGTCGTGCGGGTGGTGATTTGATTAGACGCACAACCGGCCATGTACAGGCAAATGCACAGCCAAAAATCGCAATTGCTAAACTTGCAGCACCCCATTGCCAATTCCAGTGCACTTGTAAACCAACATTGGCGTTATATAAATCATTCAATGATGCCGCAACAGATGGCAGTAATTGTTGAGCTAATAGCAATCCAATAAGATTACCACCAACCAGCCCAACAAATACCCACAAACACAGTTCACCAACAAGCGCTCCAGCAAGTTGTGTACCGTTAACGCCTAATTGACGCAAAATACCAACTAACGGTTGTCGTTGCGCTAGAGAAAGCGACATTGCTTGATAGAAAATAAATAATCCGACCACAAACGCCAGCATGCCCATCGCAAACAAGTTCAGATGAAAGGCATTGGTTAATGGCTCTAATTTTGCATTATGCTGACGTTCAAGCGTTAACCCTGGAGGTAAAATATGCGTCAGTTTCATTAACTGTTTACTGCTCATTTCACCGCAAACAACCGCACTAAAACCTGAACTAGGTTGTAATTCACGTAACAAAGCAATGTCTGCAATCATACGAGAATCATTCATGCGACTATCATGAACAACTTTCATCGGACCAATTTGACGCCCAGAATTAAGTGTCAGCATATCTCCGTTTTTAAGACCGATATAATTAGCTAAGTGCTCACCTAAAACAATAGGGTATGGTGGTCGCATTAATTGTAATAAATTAATTTTACTTTCATCAATTACGCTATTTTTTACTGCGCCCAAAATCGCAACAGGATCAACCCCCAACAGTTGAAAATCACGTTGTTTTTCTGTAATTATGCGATGTTCAACTAATGGTGCACACGTTTTAAGCCCTGCTCGACGCATCTGAATGTAAAAACCTTGCGGTACATTCATACCAATTTGAGCATTACGTATACGATAAGGAAAAGGATTAGAAAAAAGTTGTTCGCCTTTACGATAGCTTTCTTTCGCTTGTTGATTAACACCCATTACACCAACTAATAATGCAATACCCAGTGTTAATCCAAGCCACACTAAAACAATTTGTAATGGGTGACGACGATAGTGTCCCCAAAGCGCACTAGCTACGGGACGTAACATGTAGCTGACCTCCCTGTAAGCGAATACAGCCTTGCATATGCGCCGCAACTTTCTCACTATGGGTAACAACTAATAAGGTGCAATTAAGGTGTTTTGTTAATGTAATAAGTAACCGAATAACAGCATCGGCATTACGTTCATCTAAACTCCCTGTTGGTTCATCCGCTAATAATAATATCGGTTCCATATAAATTGCACGTGCAATGGCCGCACGTTGCTGTTGTCCCCCTGAAATCTCTTCAGGATAACGTGATAATAATGACATTAAATCCAATGCAGAAATTAGCTTTAACCATAACTTATCGTCGTCAGGTAATCCTTTTAGCTGTCGACAGAAACGAATATTATCAGCCACAGTTAAAGTTGGTAATAAATTATATTGTTGAAAAACAAGACCAATATGTTCACGACGGAAAGCAGTTCGCTTACGTTCAGAAATTGCATGTATTGCCGTATCACCAAACCATATTTCACCTGATTCAGGCTTATCAAGCCCAGCGATTAAATTCAATAATGTACTTTTTCCTGAGCCGCTTTCTCCCATTAGCGCTAATTGTTCGCCCGAATTTAAAGATAAATTAGCGCCCTGAAGCACAGAATGAAACTCGGTACCGTCTAGATACCCTTTGCAGAGTTCAGATAGTCGTAACATGTTCAATCACCAACGTTTGCTTACATTACAAATTAACTACTATTTATGTTAACAATCGAATAATTAAAATAAATAGTTATTCAATATTACCTATACTATTCCTCACAACACAACTTAGCTATATAAGCATTACCATTTATCACGTTTTTTATTTGAAAAATATTCTTTAATAACAAGTAGCTACCACTCGACTTAAAAAAACCATAAAAACCATAAAAACCATTTTTATATTTCTAATTTGGATTTAATAACCATATATAAAAACGATACAAACTAATTAATAACCATACGAATTGTTTAAATATTCATCCGATTTAGCTAAGTTATATCTCTATTTTGTTATTAAATGAATAATCACAACCATATGCATTAAAATCCATAGTGATCCCGATGATAATAATCATATTAGCCGGCAAAAACTATCATCTTTTGTAGTTTATTATTGCTTTTAATCAATAAAAAGCCATTATATTTAAAGATGATATTAAAAAATTTAATAACAGATTTTTTTGTCTATTTATATCGCAATACGGAATTTAGAGTGGTTATTTAATGAGCAGAAATATTCTTGTCGTTGGCGCTTCTGGTTATATTGGCAGTCATCTTGTACCTAATTTGTTAAAACTAGGCCACCATGTAACAGCAACGGGACGGAACATCAAGCTATTAGAGAAACGTGGTTGGGGAAATATCGATAATCTAACGTTAGTTGAATTAGATTTAGATATTGACCAAGATTTAACTAAGCTATTTAAAAATATCGATACCGTTTACTTCCTGGTTCATGGCATGAATCATGGTCATGATTTTATTGAATTTGAACTCGATTGTGCTAAACATTTTAGTCAATATCTTGCCCTCAGTGACGTTAAACACCTTATTTACCTTGGTGCTTTACAATCCCCCACCAGCCAATCAAAACATTTAATAGCACGTAAAGAGACAGGAAATATTCTACGTGACAGTGGTAAATGTGTCACTGAACTGCGGGCGGGTATTATTATCGGCCCAGGATCTGCTGCATTTGAAGTTATGCAAGACTTTGTGTATCACCTGCCTGTAATGTTAACTCCGCGCTGGGTTACCTCACGTAACTCTCCTATTGCCCTACGTAACCTGCTCTATTATCTCACTCAGCTTATTGATTGTCCTCAAGACAAAAATCTTATTTTAGATGTCGCGGGCCCCGAACAAATGACTTACAAAGATCAAATGGTTCGATTAAGCAAAGTTCATGGTAAAACAATCCGTGTTATCCCATTAAAATGGTTAAGTCCTAAAATGGCCACGTATTGGCTCCGTTTTATTACGTCGGTTCCAACAAATATTGCTCGCGCGCTCATTGGCGGTTTAAGTTGTGATCTTCCCGCTGATGGCCATGAACTTCAACGTCGAATACCTCAGCATTTAATTAGTTATGAAGAAGCGATTCAAGAAGCTCTTGCGATGAATACTGACGTTGTTAACAGTGAGATTTGGGGATTTGATCCCGATGCCCTATTACGCTGGCAGACAGGTTATGGCTACTTTCCCAAACAAGCCGGTTACACGCTTAAAACAGATGCCAGTTGTGAAGACTTATGGCGCCAAGTACAACTGGTTGGTGGTGAAGAAGGCTACTTTTATGCCAATGGATTATGGCGAATACGAGAATGGATGGATGCCATGATTGGCGGTAATGCCCTCAAGCGTTATCGACGTGATCCTCAACAATTACAATTGGGCGATCAAATTGATTCATGGAAAGTGATCAGCCTTGAAAAAAATCATTTCCTATCGTTATTATTTGGTATGAAAGCGCCTGGTTTAGGTCGATTAGAATTTACTATTGAAGATTGTGGTGACCATCGTACTATCGATATTCGCGCATGGTGGCATCCAAAAGGCTTTATGGGATTACTGTATTGGTTCGCGATGATGCCAGCGCATTTATTTATTTTCCGCGGTATGACCCATGCTTTAGTTAAACGTTGTAAAGCAAAAATACAACAAGGCAATATCGAAACAAAATAATACGGCTTATCTAATTATCAAAATAGAGACATAAAAAAACCGAAAGCATAACACTTTCGGTTTTTTTCGCTAAGGGAGTGTAAAAATTACATCTCGTTCATTATGCAGCTTTTACTGTTTTAGAAGCACATGTCATTTTCAATGCAGCCACAGGCCCACTTAATAATGTTAACCCGATCAGTAAGGATACTGGTACCGCGGTAATAACAATAAAGGATTGCAGTGCATTTAAACCACCATCACCAGCTAATAACAATACCGCAGCCACTACACCCATGGTAATCGCCCAGAATAAGCGGTGCTTACTACTAGGTTCATTATCACCCGAAACGACCATCGCAATCGAATATGCCATTGAGTCACCAGTTGTAACGACAAAGGTTGTAGTTAGTACTAAAAACGCAGGTAATAGAATATAACTCAGCGGTAAATTAGACAGTGTTGCTAACAATACTGCAGGTAAACCACCATCATTCAATGGCCCTGAAATCACTCCTGGGTTATTTAGTTCTAATGAAATACCTGTACCACCAAGCACTGCGAACCAAAAGTTAGTCGCAATCGGCGCACCAACAGCAACACATAAGATTAAACTGCGAATACTACGGCCTTCAGAGATACGGGCAATAAAGATCGCCATCATTGGTGCAAAACCAATGAACCAACCCCAGAAGAACCATGTCCACCATAAATTCCATTCAGGTTTTGCGGTCGTCAAGCTCATTGAACCCATGTTTTGTAAGTAGCTACCAAACGCAGAACCAAACTCTTTCAATAAGAAAGTTGTTGGCCCTAAGATTAACATTGCCGCTAACAGTACAAACGCACCAATAACATTAAGACGTGATAACCACTGTAAACCTTTGTCCATGCCTGAGGCAGCTGAAGCAGAATAAATAGCAACAACAACAGCTAAAATAATAAGCTGAGATTGAGTATTATTTTCTAAGCCCGTTAATAACTCAAGACTATAACCTAACTGAGAGGCTAAAAATCCAATAGGTCCAATAGTACCCGCCGCCACAGCAATAATTGAACATGCGTCAATGACACTGCCAACCCAATGATTCTCTAGACGATGACCAAAAAGTGGAAATAATAAAGCACGTGGACGAAGTTTAATCCCATGTTCATGATGGGCATACATTAAAACAATCGTTGAAAGCGTCCCTAATACAGCCCAGGCAAGAAAGCCCCAGTGCAAGAAGGCTTGATCTAATGCTGGTGTTACAGCGGCTAGTGTACCCGCTTCGACACCTGGAAATGATGGAGACGGAGTCATGAAGTGATAAATAGGTTCTGCAGCTGACCAAAAAACGCCGCCACCAGCAAGTAGCGTACACATGATCATTGCTAACCAACGGAATGTACCAATGGTTGGTTTAGCAACACTGCCCATCACTTTTTTACCTAATGGACTGATCGCTACAATTACTGCTAGAAAAAAGTTAACCAGCATCAACCACTGCCAACTCGAACCAAAGTTGTTTGCAGCAGAACTGAACGATGTTTGAATCATTGAGCTAAAAGCTGGCATATCAATTAAAGCAGAAAGAACGAATAAGGTAATAAACCCAATCGTTAGAGCTGGAACAAGTTTATTGTCTAAACCTTTTAGTCCCATAACTATATTTGGTGTTGCGTTATTACTAATTTGACTTGTATTGCGTCGCATAAATGTCTCACGCTGTGTGTGAGGGAAAATACACTATCAGCATCTAAACCGTAACGCTAGTTAAATTTTCTCTATGATTTTCAAAGGAAAAGAAATTTAATACATCATTTCATTGGATTGTAATTTGAAAACAGAAGCTTATAATTTGTCACACAAAACCACTAATTGATAAATAAAAATAATCAACACCATCAAATATACTCATTAAACTCATTCGTACAACGCAAATAAAATAGTTACTGAACAAACAAATTTCAAATTAATAGATGCAAACTTAGTTATCAATTAATACTTTTAAACGATGTAATGAGTGTGATATTTCACGCAAATACCCCTATTTTTATACTCTATAGTAATAAGTACTTTTTTAACGGCAATGGAGAGGTATCTTATGAAATACACATTACTTTACGCTGTGGTCGCGGCAACAGTTTCCCCGTCAATTTTAGCCTGCACAACAATTCTTATCGGTAATCAAGCGACGACTGATGGCAGTTATATTATTGCGAGAAATGCAGACCATAGCCCATTAGTTAATCCACACTGGTTTAATCATCCTCATCAAACGAATACTCAAGGCAAGTTCAAATCTAACAGCAATGCGTTTACTTACCCTTTACCAGCAATCAGTCTTGCTTATAGCAGTTTCTCTAAAGCAAAAACGCATGATACTTCTTTTGGTTCTGCAGGCTTTAATGAGCTTGGAATTGGAATGTCAGCCACGGAAACTATTTATAACAACCCCACTGTTCTTGCCGTTGATCCTTATAATGAACAAACAGGAATCAATGAAGATTCGATTGTTAATGTTATTTTACCACGAGCGAAATCAGCCAAAGAAGGCGTACAGCTATTAGGTAAGATAATTGAAAAGCAAGGGGCTGCAGAAGGGTTTGGAGTCGCTTTTGTTGATAAAACGGGGATCTGGTATTTAGAAACAGGCAGTGGTCACCAATGGATGGCAACCAAACTCGATAATAACGATTATTTTGTTTCTGCCAATCAAGGCCGATTACAACAATTTGATCCTGATAACACCGATAAATATCTTTCAAGTTCAACGCTGATCAGTTTTGCTATTGCTCAAGGTGTATACAAGCCCAAACAAGATGGTCAGTTTAATTTTCATCGCGCCTATTCCATCGATAGCAACAACGATCGTCTTTATAATTATCCACGCGTACACGCCTTACAGCATATGTACAGTAACGGCATTAAAACAACCTTAGCCGATCCACAGGCTTTCCCTGTTTTTGCTGAGCCTGCGCATAAATTATCGGTCGATGATGTTAAACAAGGACTACGAAATCATTATCAAGGTACTTCACATGATCCTTATGCTAACGTTAATCCTAAAGAAACTTATCGTCCCATCTCAGTATTTAGAACCTATCAATCCCATATTCTTCAAATTAACCCAGCATTACCTCAGGCCATCGGCGAAGTGGCTTACATTGGCTGGGGTATGACCGATCTCACCCCTTATATCGCATTTTATCAAGGTGCAAAAATTCCGGCTATTTACAAAACAGGCGTAGGCACCATCGCTGATAATACATCGGCCTATTGGCAGCTACGTAAAGTACAAACCCTTGCGATGACTGACTATAATCAGTTTGCACCAATGGTAAAAAAAGCTTATGCCGAATTTGAAAAGAAACAAACCGCACTCATGGCACAAACGCAAAAAGACTATTTAGCAATCTATAAAACTGATCCTCAAAAAGCACAAACGCTATTAAACAATTTTGAATTAACTGTTACTCATCAAGCAATGGCAACAGCAAGTAATCTCCAAAATAGAATTATTACCAAAATGACATCAGACACCAATGCAACTTACCCATTCAAAGGTGCTTAATTAACGCTATTGATTATTTATAATCGCGAAAAACAGAAAATAGAATAGAGCAGCGAACATCGTGGGTTATAATTATCGCAGATATTAAAAAGGCAGCCTATTAAAGACTGCCTTTTCAATATTACACACCACAGGTTAATCAATAATTAAGTCGTACTGTGTACAACGATGATTCACAATATGTGTAATGGTTTGGCGAGGAATTTTTTGCCATGAACCTGAATGATCTAATGGCTCAGAAGCAAGAATCGTTTTATTTGTTGAGCACTGAATAAAAACAGGAGGTGGTTGATGATCAGAGCTATAACGCACCACCCAAAACTGCTCACCATCAGAGATACAAAGCGACGTTTTTAATGGCCCTGATATCGACTTATCTTCCATTGCTTGTTCAATTTCATATAACGTCTGATTAATCGCCGCAATGGGATCAATTCTTAAACCATTTTTAATCATCATTAAAAAGATTAATTCGCTATCGGTTGTTCCAACCCGCTTTAAGAATAACTCTTCAGTTAATTGACGTACTAACGTGAATTTTACCTGATCAAAACCACTAATTTGACCATTATGCAAAAACATCCAATTATCAAGTACAAACGGATGACAATTGACACGTGAAACTTGAGAGCCTGTTGACTGGCGAATATGTGCCATAAAACGATGTGAACTAATATGGTGTGCTAGCGAACGTAAATTCTCATCACCCCATGCAGGTAAAATATCATGATAATAGCCAGGTAATGCACGATGAGAATACCAACCTAAACCAAAGCCATCGCCATTCACACGAACAGTGCGCTTTTTATTCGATTCGACACTTTGCTGAATTAATGAATGTTCTGGCTGATAAATCAATTCATCTAAATAGATACTGTCACCATGATAGGCTAACCATCGGGACATAATGTATTCCTTACTCAAAACAACACAGACTAAATAAGTTTCTTAATTTACCATGTACGACTACTAATCACTATGCTTCGTTTATCACAACCCACTTATTTCAATACATATATTCATTATAATAAAACAAAATAACGCACTCACTGATTTATAACTTAAACATTATATATCTGCGTTATGGGCATTGTTTACAAGTCGCTGATAGCTATTTTTATCACCAGAATGTTATACCATCACTCCAAGTTCATTAAGCGCTAAACGGCATTGATCTACATTTTCAAAATGGATCCCATACAAACCAACGTGTTGTGCACCTTCAATATTTTTTAAAACATCATCGATAAATACACACTCATTAGCCGTAAGTTGATAACGAGTAAGTAAACAATGATAAATATCTGGATTAGGCTTTAAACAACCCACCTCAGCCGAAATAATGGCACCATCAAATAACGGCCAAAAATTATATCTCTGCTGTAAAGTTTCAACAATTTCAATAACATTATCTGTTAATGCATAGACATTATATCCAGTATCTTTCACTGTTTTTAATAACGCTTGCATACCATATATTTGAATCTGAGTTTCTTTAATATAATAAAATAGAGCTTCAACTTGCTGAAATGAAAATGCTAACTGTTGCTGATATGCCAATTTAGCTTGTGATTCTGTTAGCTCACCCTTATTTAATTGTTGCCACAAATCGGAGAAAAAAATACGTTTCGCATACTCGGTCGTGTCTACTTGCTCACCAAAAGTAAGTTTTACTATTTCCAGTGGTGACCACCTCACTAAAACATTACCGATATCAAAGATAACATTTTTAATCTTGGGTTGATTCATCATATTTCCATATTATAAATAAGTCATTATTACTCATTATCTTATCAATATTTATTAAAGAATAAACAATTATAATCACAGTTCTTGGTAACCATAAAAATAAAAAAGGCCACTCGAAAGTGACCTTTAATAAACCATAATAACGATTAACCCAACTGCTGCTCAATCTTATCTGCTTTAATAAACTTATCATGCGTTGCTAATTGATCTTGATAACGTTGAATATTCGGATAATTAACGATCATGCCGTTATTTTGCAGTATTTCAGCAATAAACGACATCATGATATCAGCACCAGTAAGTCGCTCTTCAACTAAATAGGTTTTGCCTTCAAGGCTCTGCTCAAAATAACCAATAACCTTTTCAGCTTCAACGTCCGCATAGCCTTCTAAGAAATTAGTTTTCGCGCCATCTTTAGCAACAAACATCTTTAATAATAACGGTAAAATAGCCGAACTTTCAGCGAAATGAAGCCATTGTAAATATTCAATATAAGCTGGCGTTCCCACTTTAGGTGCTAAATTAGGGTTATAGGTCTGAATTAAATATTCAGTAATAGCGCCAGATTCAGCAATCACCGCCCCATTGTCTTCAATAACTGGCGATTTTCCAAGTGGGTGAATATTTTTCAATTCAGGCGGCGCTAAAAAAGTAACAGCGTCACGTAAATAAGGCTTAATCTCATACGCTAAGCCGAGCTCTTCTAATAACCAAATAATGCGTTTTGAACGTGATTTATTTAAGTGATGTAGTGTGATCATAATATACCTGCCGTATTATTGAGCTTGATTGGTTTGAATAACAAGTTTGCCAAAGTTCTTACCGTCTAATAAGCCAATAAACGCTTGAGGTGCATTTTCTAATCCTTGCACTAAATCTTCACGATAATGGATTTTACCTTCCGCTAACCACTGGCTCATCTCTGTTGCGAATTCATCATAACGATCAGCATAGTCATCAAAGATAATAAAGCCTTGCATCTTAATACGCTTAACTAATAGCGTGCCCATTAACATCGACATGCGATCAGGCCCTTGGGGTAATTCAGTGGCATTATATTGAGAAATCAAACCACATAGTGGAATTCGAGCGCCCGTATTAAGTAGTGGTAATACTGCATCAAAGACTTTACCACCGACATTTTCATAATAAATATCAATGCCGTTATCACAAGCAGCTGCTAGTTGTGCCTCAAAATCATCAGCTTTATGATCAATACAATCATCAAAACCTAGCACGTCTTTGGCATAGCGACATTTTTCTTCGCCACCTGCGACACCCACAACGCGACAACCTTTAATTTTACCAATCTGCCCCACCATTGAACCCACGGCACCTGTTGCAGCCGCCACAACAATCGTATCGCCTGGCTTAGGTTGACCAATATCAAGCAAGCCCATATAAGCGGTGAAACCTGGCATTCCCATCACACCCAACGCATAAGATGGATGTGTTGGCTGCATACCCAATTTAATTAAGCCGTCACCATTTGAAACGGCATAATCTTGCCAACCTGAATAAGATAACACCCACTCTCCTTGTGCAAAATCAACATGATTAGACTGCTCAACTTGACATACCGTACCACCAACCATAATCTCACCGACTGCAACAGGCTCAGCATAAGACTTAGCATCACTCATACGACCACGCATATAAGGGTCTAATGATAAATACACACTACGCAGTAAAATTTCCCCTTCAGCTATCGCTGGAATAGCGGTTTGTTCTAAACGAAAATTATCAGCTGTTGGAGCACCAACAGGGCGAGATGCTAATACGATTTTGCGGTTTACGTTTGTCATTGAGCTATCCTTTTCTTTTTTATTAAATATTAGACCAGTCGTCTAGTGCGGAGTTTTAAAAAATCCCATCATAAAATAATGGGATAATTAATAAGTAACCGTCACTAAACCACGGGTTGTAGCTGAGCTTTCGTTGTTACTAACGCTTGCTGTAATACTGTGACGTCTTGGCTCAGTTTATAAAACAAACTCGCTCCAAGCCATAATTGATATAATGTCTGAGCCGTTAATTGACTGTCTGTTACCGTAATTGAACCATCTTTAATACCATCATCAATGCATGACGCAATTAAATTCACAATGCTGTAAGCCCCTTTTTTTAAGGCCTCGCGCATCGGTTCAGACAAATCAGAGACTTCAGCACTGAGCTTAACCACCACACATTTATTGGCATTACAGGTGCCATTATCAATAATTAACCAACGTGAGAAATAATCAGTTACACGCTCAAAGCCCGTTCCAGTGCCTTGCTCTAAAATTGCGCTAACGTGTTCTAAATACTGCTCAAAATAGTGTTGAATTAACGCCTCACCAAATTGTTCTTTTGACTTGAAATAATGATAAAAAGAACCTTTTGGTACCGCTGCTGTTTTTAAAATTTCAGACAGGCCGACATTCGTGAATCCCTTGGTGACCACAAGTTGGTAACCAATATCTAAAATATGCTGACGTGTATCGTTTGTTTTTGTTTTCATGTGATAACTATAAACGCGACTAGACCAGTCGTCTAGTCCTATGGCCTAATTATTTTAAATAGTACAGTTGCCGCTGGTAATGAATAACTTGTTTCTATCTTATTTATATCGACGGATATTAATAGACATACAGCGCTGAACACGTATGATCATCAACAATTAGCAAAACACCTGTATTACACTGTCAATTGGAATATCGTTTTGATTAGAGAAAATGTCTTTACCCCTTTTGCAACTTGGAGCAAACCTTTGGTTTCTGAAGTCGCAGAAGCAATTAACCTATTAAAAGATAATGGGTATGATGCCAAGCAACTTACATTAGCTACGGGTCTACAAGAAAAAAACATCTGTAATTGGACTGCTAAATATAAAAAAGAGCCATTAGATGTTTCTTCAATTCCTTACCCTTGCTGGTGTTTTATTGCCGCACTGATTGGCCGACCTAACATCGCAACCAATGGTAAAGTGATTGAAGTTGACGAAATCAAACGTGTATTACGCTTATTTAAGCCTTCTGCATTTGGCAGTCAAAATACGTTTGTTTGCCCGACTAGCGATCAGTTCGCAAAATTGATCGACAGCGGTTTATTTGCAGAAATGACCACTGAAAATATCGCGGCATTATTTAACTGGAAACCAGAGAACGTCACTGATAGTTTACGTGCTGGTAAATTACCTTACTTAAACTGGTGCCTAATCATGATGATGTTTGGCATTAACATTCAAAAAATGGCATTAAAAGACTTGGACAATGAGATTATTATTAACCAGTAATCCTCCTCGTTAGTCGCTTAAACATACGCCTTGTGATTGGTCTTTACCCACAAGGCGTTGTTTATTTATTAATATCTGAACCAGTAATAACTTGATTCATCGTAATACCTGATTAAAATAGTCGATTATTCTCGCAGTCAGGATCTCACAACACATGCCGACGACAACTCACCATTTGGCGTTAAAACCTACCACCTTATTTACGCTCTATTGCATTATCTTCCTTGGATCTGCGGGTTTTTTTATTACGATCCCAGCGTATGTGAGTTTATTTTTAACTGATCACTCACTTGCTATCGCCCAAAACATGCCAATCGAACAACGTCGTACTTTATTTGGTACGGTGATGTCAGCCGCTCCCTTTATCTCCATGTTTTTCACCCCATTCATTGCTCGTTTTGCTGATCGCTTTAGCCGTAAAATAACCATGGTCTTATGTTTGATCATTACTGCGATTGGTTTTGCGATACCAATCTATGCCATTGTGATCGGATCTATTGCATTATTATTTGCAGGTAACATGATCAATAGCCTTGGCTCTGCTAGCCAGCCGATTGCACAAGCGATTCTTGCTGATAATAGCCGTGGCAAGACCAAAGCGACATTAATGAGTATGGTGGCGATCGTAATGACAGCCGCTATGTCATTTGGCCCGGCATTAGGCAGTAAATTATCAGCAACCTATGGCACTCAAGCACCATTTTACGCTTGTCTTATTATTGCTATCTTTTGTTTAGTACTACTAAATCTTGTTCGGTTACCGCCGCAAGTCACCTTACACAATGAAAATCCACTCTCTTTTGTTGCCCCATTAAAACGTAGCCAACTAGGCTTATTGGCTTGTTTAGCGATCGTTTTTATTTGCCAGTTTAGTTGGAGTTTATACTTTCAAAATATCGCGTTTATTTTCCCTCAGAAATGGGGCATTAGTGTAGAAAGCAGCTTCTACCAATATTTTATGATGGCGATTGGTGTGGTCATGATCTGTTCGCTATTACTGCTTCCTCGACTCATTCTAACGCGTATTAGCGTACTTTCAGCATTGCGGATCACGACCCTATTTGCTGCGATTGGTATGATTTTATTAGCAATAACGCCTACACCTAATACACATATTGCTGCGATGATATTTACCGCCATTATGGTGGCGATTGCATTTCCATTTTACATTACGGCGTTATCAGACAGAGCCAGTGAAGCAGATCAAGGCTGGGTTATGGCAATGTCGAGTGCAATGGTAGGCCTTGCGTGGACATTAAGCGGCTATTTAACCAGTGTATTTGTCAATATTGATTTAATTCTACCGACAGCGATTGCCGCCATCGGTTATGTGATTGCGATGATTATCGTCCCTAAAAAGGCAGCAACGCTCATTACGGCGGTTAATTAAGATGATGAATAGGACAACATACATGACACCATTAACCAGCGCACTTCAAGCTCATCAGTTTCATGCGGTGATCCCAGAGCCACTTCAATTTGGGCGTGGACTCATTGTTGATCTTTCCCCTGCCAGTGCGCTTTGGCAAAGTGTTAGCACCAATCACAGTTTTGCTGATGAAATAGCCCGTCAGTCAACAGCAATGAACGCACAAATAGTGATTGGTCGTTATGCAGAACAACGGCTAATTTATCAAGATAAAGAAAATTTTAGTGACAGTAAAAATCGTACCGTTCATATGGGAATCGATTTGGGTGTCCCCTCTTTAACACCTGTCTTTGCGCCGCTTGATGGCAAAATCCATAGTATTGCTAATCATCAAAATGAAGGTGATTACGGTCCCACTATTATTTTACGCCACCAGCTTGAGGGAATAACCTTTTTTACTTTATATGGTCATCTTCACCAAGCCGCACATACACAATTGCAGGTTGGCGATCTTATAAATGCAGGTCAACAATTTACGGCAATCGGCACCACAGCAGAAAATGGCGGTTGGGCTCCGCATCTTCATTTACAGATCATTGAGAATATGGGATCTAACACTGATGATTATATTGGCGTTGTTGATCCCATTGAATTAGATTTTTACCGCAATAACTGCCCTAACCCTAATTTGATTCTTAAACGATCCGATCTTGATTAAAAATTAACGGCTAAAGCTTAAATCGCATATTGATAAATACATGATATGCGATTTAAATTTTATCCTTAATATACCGACAATAATCTCGGCATTATTTTCTAACGCTATCAAGCCAGCTATACACAGTTTCTAAAGTTTCATACGACGGTAAACGATTATTACGCGCTTGAATTTGATCAACCGTATAAATATCACTCGCCCGTCCATTAGCTAAATAGTGTCGCTTTAACCCTATGGTGACACGTTCTGGCATATGCATTTTATACACTAAATACTCACCTTTAATAATCCGATGATGGTAAATAGCGACATAGTGATTTTGTTCTATGCCTTCAAGCTCAAGCTGCTGATAATTTCGAATCGGTACAATATTACTATTGCCATCAAAAGGAATCTCATACTCCTTGTCACAACTTGGATCTGGTATAACTTTTGCTGTTTTTTGTGCAATTAACCATCGATCATGTAATTTTTTCAACTCATCATACGATGTTACAGCATGAATACGTCGCACTGAATCAACATCAAGCACACGATAACCTAACTGAAACACATCTGATAATATTTGATTAATCCGCAGTCGTTCTCGCGGTGACGCTTTAATTAAATAAAAACCTAGCTTTGTACCTGTCAATGTTGGCCACTGTAAATACACTTGTAACGTTAAAGTCGTGATTACTGAATAATGGCGAAACAGTTTAAATGTCATCATTTCAGGATCGAGCAAACGATGGATCACAATCACCACAGAATGGGTGGAAAAATCACTTTGGATACGATCAATAAAACGCAACGCTGAACGGCACGATGCTAAGCCTAAATGAGCTAATATCTTACGTTGGCCTAGTTCGCATAAAGCTAATACTTGTTCATGATCTAATGGATAACGTTCACACATCAGATAAAGTAATATTGGACGCTGGGCTAATAAATGGCGGGCTTTATCACTCATTGCCGCCATCTTAAGCATATACACACCCAAATCAGCATAAGCGCGGGCTTTATCAACCAATACTGCGGGAATACTTTCAATCCACGCTTTACCACCAGCCAGTGATTCAATATGTTCGATATAAAACGAACAACTGCCTTCTAATAACTCACGGTGTCCATCACGATAAGCACGATACATAATCAAACCGTCTCGCCAATCGTAAAACTCCAGTACAAATGGAAAGAAAGTCAATGTCTCATCAAACGATAAGATCAAAGGTGTAGAAATATGAGTAGACTGATGTTCAGTACAACAAACAGGCATAGATGTCCCTATTAATCTGTTATCCCTCTTCACAGTGACAATAATTATTATCTCAATACTATCAGTATGACTGCGGTCATTAATAAGCCTATCATGACTTATTAACATCAATATTCAACTTAAAAAATACTAAGATGAGAGTCTAGCGTAGAATATATTCTACAATATTGTCGATTATTTAAATGTTTATTTCGGGTTAATTTTTAGCAAAAAAATGAGTCAATTGGTGCAAATATTCACCTTGCCGCTGTTACTATTAAAATATAGCGTGATTAAACATTACGATTTAAATTCAAGCATAAAATTCAGTGGCGTGAATCCTGTTTTTTGACGAAAGAAACTAATAAAAGCACTATCATTCGCAAAACCTAAACGGTATGAAATATCAGTAATACGCTGATATTGCGATAATAATTCAATTGCGGTTAACAATCGCCATTGTTGACGCCAACTCTGATATGGCATTGCTGTTTCTTTATTAAAAATGCGGGTAATGGTTTTCTGGCTCGCCCCCACTAACAGACTAAGATCAGCTAACGTCGGCGCAATAAAATCGGGACAATTAATCCCTTCAAGCCACTTAGCCAATCTAACATCACGAGGTAACGGCAGATTTAAATGACTTTCAGTGGCAGAATTCAACTCTTCTATCAATAAGTTAACTGAGTTTAATTGCTCATTATTGGGTTTATCAAACGGCCACATTGACATTCTTTCAAGCAGTATCGCCATCAATGGATTAATATCAATAATCTTCATTTCACGACTTAGTTGTGGCTGTAAAGCTAGATCAAAATACAACGAGCGATACTGAGTTACATTGGTCATCTGCGCATTATGCAACATCCCTGCAGGGATCCACGCTGCGCGCATAGGAGGCAATACACACTTAACCCCTTCAAGAGTGATTATCATACAACCATGATGTGAGAATAATAGTTGATCTTTGTCATGCCGATGCTCGCCAGAATTATGATCACCAACATTCGCCGCTAGACCGACAACTAAACCATCAAAGTCATTGGGACAAAATTGTTGACCTTCTTCAATATATGCCATTACTGACGTCACCTGTCCTTAATTTAATATATATAGTCTTTATATTAATATAAGTTCAAAAATGAGCACCTTATAATAATTACCATGTTGAAACAATACGTATATTCAAGATAGCAATCCTACGCATTAATAAAAAGAATCGTTTAGCTTACATTTTTAGAACAACATCATGGAATTTATAAAAAATCATATGAAGAACAATATTAATAAAATATCAATGCCGTTAGCGGTGACATTATTAATGTTTCCACAAATCATCGAAACCATGTATAGCCCCGCATTAACGTCAATTAAAACCCATTTTAACATTACGGGTTCAACGGCAGCCCAAGGCATGTCGGTGTTCTTTATCACCTTTGCTATTGGGGTCGTTTTTTGGGGTAGAATGTGTGACATCATCGGTCGTCGTTATTCGACACTGATTGGACTCATTATTTTTATCAGCTCTGCTGTTTTCACTTTATACGCATCGACATTTACATTACTTCTTATCGGCTTTGGTTGTTGTGCCTTTGGAGCGGCGGTGGGCTCAGTCTGTACTCAAACGATCCTTCGTGATTGTTACCAAGGTCCAGAGCTCGGACGGGTATTTTCTATTATTGGAACATCCATTGGCATCAGCCCTATTATTGGCATGATAACGGGCAGTTGGTTAACCGTTAATGGCGGCTATAAATGGGTGTTTATCGGCATGATAATACTAACCAGTGGCTTACTCTGCTGGAGCTTATTGCAATTACCCGAAACAAAACCAACCCAAACCCAACGAGATAGCTTGTTCTTTATCGGCACCAAAATGCTGAAAGATCTTCACATTTGGTACATCATGTTGATGGTTGCCATTTTTAACATTGCATTATTTTCCTATTATAGCCTTGCCCCTTTTATGTTTGAAAAATTACATATCAGCATTAAATTATTCGGTTATACCAGCGCTGTATTGGCGTTAGGCTCAATCCTTGGCGCAATGCTTAATATACAATTACTGCGTCGACACGTCATGTCACAAACTATCATCACCATTGCATCTATCATACTGCTCATAAGTAGTATTGGCGTTTATCTATTACAAACCTCAATTTGGTTTTTCTTACCGATGATTTTTATATCACTGTCATTTGGTTTAGCTTTACCTAATTTATTAAGTACCGCATTAAATAATTACCGTGATCATTTAGGCACTGCTGGCGCATTACTGGGGTTATTTTATTATCTCGTCATTGGAGCCGGTTTACATAAAGCCGCTATAATGGGCGATCTTGGTATCACACTTATCGTCTGTGCCATCTTTGCGATAACACTGACACTCTTTCATTTCATTAATAAGACAGCTTCAATAAAACCATCATGATAACCACCTAACGATGTTTACCCCCTCTTTCGTTTATCTCACATACAACTAAGCCGCAATAATGCGGCTTAGGGGGTAAAATTAATTTAGTTTATAGTAATCGAGTCGGTAGCTCTGGCAAATGAGTGCCTGTATTTGATGGGTAAATAATGTATTCCCCATGAAATTTAACTTTGGACTTATAGTCAGTAATTTTGAACAACAAAATTCCATGTTGGTAAGCTATATCAATAAACTGCTGCACATTACCACGTACGTACAAAGATAGAGGTTTAACTAACTCACCCTCATCATTCATTGATGCTGCATATTGCGCTGAACAAACAACTAATGATGCTTTACCGTCTGTATGGTGACTCACTTTACGATTCACTTCGTATTCATTGGTCACTAGCCAATCTTGCTGCTCTAACGCGGTATAAAACGTTGTCATTACTGCTGATGTAATCGCAATTGATTGTCCTTGCTCATCAGTGACTTTAGCATAAGTTTCCGCTAAACGTTCAAAATGCAATTTTAACTGTGCATTTTTACCCATGGTTCGTGATTGTTGCTGCCATTCCTGCAATGTTTTCACTACACAGCGATCAAAACTATGTTGTTTAAGCACTTTTGTTACCCAAGCACTCAAAAAAATACTTTCACTGACAGGGTTCTTCTGTGCTTTACCTGTTGCTTGTGCCTCTTGTAAAGCCACTAACCCGCTGTTAACTACATTGTAAATTTCATTAAAAAAAATGGTCATGATTTATTTCAAACAATCCAAAAATATCAAATCACCACACAGCCTTTAAGCTGTGCGGGCAAGGAACCAATAAAAACCAGCCGATAATATAGCACATGATGCCATGGTCAATGCCATTGGCCATGCATTACTATCCGGCATTAATGCAACCAGACCACCAACAATAGAACCAATACCAAACCGGAACGTTCCACCTAAAGAAGAAGCAGTACCCGCCATTTGTGGATAGCTCGATAATAAACACGCCATGGTGTTACTACCAATAGTAGAAAGTGTACCGATAAATAACGCAACCGGAATAACAACACCCCATAAGCCTAACCCGAGCCATTGCCCCAAAAATAGCAACACACCAGCGGTTAATTGTATCGCTAACCCAAACCGCAACATCCAATGGGTACCTTTTCGTTTCACAAAACGGCCATTGATACTCGTAAACAAAATCATGCAAAGAATGTTCAAACAAAAGTAGTAACCGAAATTCTCAACACTGACGCCATAGATATCAATGTAGACAAAAGAGCCAGCGGTTAAGAATGTAAACATACCAGCGAAAGAAAAACCACTGCAACACACTAAGCCAAATGCAACCGGATTAGATAGCAGTCGTTTGTAATTTTTTATGATTGACGATAAATGAAACGGCATCCGTTTTTCTTTGGGCAACGTTTCTTTAATTTGGAAAAGAATAGACACTAAAACAATAACAGCAAAAACAGCTAACGCCCAAAAAACCGCACGCCAACCAAACCAAACGGAAAGGTGACCACCCAACACTGGGGCAACTAATGGTGCGATAGTCATAACCAGTGTCACAAATGACATGGTTCGAGAGAACTCTTCACGTTCAAACATATCACGCACAAGTGCGCCAATAATAACCGCCGCCGCCGCACCAGCAAAACCTTGCGCTACACGCACAATAGTTAACTCGGTAATATTGGTACTTAATGCACCTAAAATAGTTAACACTAAAAAGCTCACCGTACCAGCAATGAGCATTGGACGACGACCATAACTATCGGCTAATGGGCCATGAATTAACTGACCAAAAGCAAAACCTGCGGTATAAGCGGTTAAGGTGACTTGAACAGCACCAGGAGAAACTAAAAAGTCTTTGGCAATATTGGGCATTGCCGGTAAATACATATCAATAGCAAAAGGAGTTAAAGCGGCAATTGCACCGAGAATGAGAATGAGCTGTAAACTCAATTTAGATGAGGCTTGTTGAGTCATAAGGATTCTTTTTATAAAAATAACAACGATAGGCCGAATATAATTGTTATTGAAGAGACAATGACCCTATTGTACGCTAAAAAACGACAATCGTTCTTTCCTAATAGGAAATAAAAAATTTCTAACGGCTGTAACCCAAAGAGATATTGTTGTTTAATATATCACTTATAAAAAAAGCATAAATAAGGCTATTTATGCTTTTTTGGCATTAAAAACAACCACTAAGATTATTTAGCTAGAAATGATGCAATCTCTTCAGCTGTTAATGGACGGTATTGACCAGGTTCAAGATCTTCATCTAATTCAAGCGCACCTACGCGCTCACGATGTAGACCGACAACGCGATTACCTACCGCAGCAAACATACGCTTCACTTGATGATACTTACCTTCAGTGATGGTTAATACACCTTCACGTTCACCGACAATCTCTAACTTAGCAGGTCGAGTAAGTCCATCTTCACCATTTAATTGCACACCCGCTTCAAATTGCACAATATTTTCAGCAATAATAGGATCTGCTGTTTCTACAAAATATACTTTCTCACACACATGGCGCGGTGAAGTAATACGGTGTGACCATTGACCATCATCAGTTAATAACGTTAAACCTGTTGTGTCACTGTCTAACCGTCCAGCCACGTGCATTTTTTCAGGGCTAACTTCATCAAACAAGACAAAAACAGTTGGATTGAAATCATCTACATGTGAACACACAAAACCTTGTGGTTTATTCAGCATGAAGTAACGAGGCCCTTGTAGGCGAAGTGGACGACCGTTAAATTCTACATTGTTATCGTCACCGACAGAGAAAGAAGCACTGCGGACGATTTCGCCATCAACTTCAATCATTTTATCACGAAGAAGTTTACCGGCTTCTCTACGGGTGATACCTAAAGTGGTACCTAAGAATTTATCAAGCCTCATTGACTGGCTCCGCTACTTACAAAAGATTCGGTATTATAGGAAGCAAATCACAGATATGCATTAAAAACTTCATTTTCGTAGACATTCATGCTTGAAACACATTGAAAGAATCACAGACTTAAAATAAAAAGAGTTAAGTTGGTCGTGATTTGATTAAAAATATAAATATTTATATGACTCAATTGTCATATATCTGCTAAATTAGAAATTAAAAAACATTCACTCTATGCAAATACAACAACTTACTCCACGTTGTAACCAATAAAGCTTTTAAGATAAAGCTTTAACTTAGGGACTCAGTATGAACATTTCTCTTCGCACACCAATACTTTCTTCATTAGATAAATTTCTTCAGTTAATTAATGAATTATTTGATTATGAGGCCTTACCTCAAAATGCAGAGCAGACTATAGTCGCGGTGAAGCAGCTGCTAAGTGATCCTGAATTAGGACAAGCATGGTTCATCGAAGTAGAACAACATGGCATTAAACATATTGTAGGACATGTTATTGTCAGCTATAGCTTCAGTCTTGAGCATGGTGGAAAAATTGGTTTAATCGATCAGTTCTACTTAAAAGCAGATTGGCGTCAACATGGTATCGGGACAGAGCTCTTGCCACAACTTGAAGCATTGGTCATTCAAGACGGCGTTAAAGCATTATCACTTGAGGTCAATATCGGTAATGCGGGTGCGCGTAATTTCTATGAAAAGCATGGCTTTACACCACGCCGTCAATTTTGCATGATGACAAAAAACTTAACAAAATCTCCAGTACCAGCCACTCTTGCCTCATAAATTAACCTAATAATGACGATTAATCTGCATTTAAGCCTTGTTTTGACAAGGCTTTTTTCGTTATAACTAGGAAACCTAAATATAGGTCGGCACACCCCTTGTTCCTCGCTACTGGTTTATATAAAGGAAAATAACAATGTTAATTAGTATAATCGTCTTTATAGCACTGGTTGCTGGATTATATATTGCAATGCGCAACAGCCTTATTGGTAAAAAGAATCAAGTGGCAAATGCAGAGGCAAGCATTGATGTCATGCTGAAAAAGCGATTTGATTTACTCCCAAACTTAATTGAAACCACTAAAGCTTATATGAAACATGAGCAATCTGTTCTAACTAAGTTAACCGCATTACGACAGCAATCACAGAATATCGACACAGTAAATAAACCACAATTAGATAAACAGCTATCAGAGGCCGTTTCTCACTTTAAAATTGCAGTTGAAGCCTACCCAGATTTAAAGGCAAATAAGAATACAGCCCTGTTAATGCGTTCGATTAATGAGACAGAAGAACAAATCTCAGCTGCTCGTCGTAGCTTTAATGCCGCAGTAACACGTTATAACAACGCCATTGAAATGTTTCCGTCAAGCTTTATTGCCAATCAAATGACCTTAACAACCTTACCGTTATTTGACATTACAGATATAGAACGTACTAATATTGATGCGGCACAATTATTTAAGCAGTAGGACATAATCATCTATGGACAGTAAAATTACTGTACTTTATGAAACACATCTTAAACCTCAATTAGAAGCGCTTGATCAAGATCGTAAAAAAGTTATCAAACAATATTGGCAATCATTACTGCTGGGGGTCGGTTTTGCCGTTATTATTATCCCATTGAGCTTTATCTATGATTTTCAAGCCTTTGGTTTTATTTTTTCAATTATTATTGCTATCGTTATGCACCGTTTATATAGCAAGCGTTGGGATCAATATAAAAAAGACTATAAATATAAAATCATCACTAAATTAATCAGCTCTATTGATAGCAGTTTTATTTACCAACCAACACAATACATCGATAAACAAGATTATAAAAATAGCACCCTCTTTGGTCGTCATTATGACCGTTATCGCGGTGAAGATTTTATTGAAGGTAAAATAGATAAAACATCGCTGCGCTTTTCTGAGTTGCATACTGAATATAAAACGCAAAGCCGAGATAACAACGGTAAAAACCAAGATCAATGGCATACGATTTTTAAAGGGCTGTTTTTCATTGCTGATGCAAATAAGCATTTTTCTGGTCAAACCACCATCATGCCGAAAAATCACAGTATTTTTTCAGCAATGGGACAAAAACTCTCAGATATTTTCAGTAATAATCAACAACAGGTCATTCTTGAAGATCCAGACTTTACACAGCTATTTAATGTCTACAGTAACGATCAAGTTGAAGCACGTTATTTACTATCACCAGCAATGGTACAACGACTGATTAATTTCAGTAATCGTTCAGATCATACAATAGCCTTCTCATTTGTTAATGATCATTTGTATATTGCAATCTCAAGCTCTAAAAATTATTTTGAACCGAAGTTATTTCAACAGGCTGATTCTTTAACGTTTATTGCTTCTATTTATTATGACCTAAAATTTGTTATTAATATTGTTGATGAACTCAACCTCAATACTCGAATCTGGACTAAGCAATAAAAAACGGAAGCTCTTGAGCTTCCGTTTTTTATTGCGTATTAGATAGCGACTAATCGTCTAATCTGCCAAAAATGCCGTTTCCAAAAAATATGATGTAAATTTGAAATCGATACCCCTCGCGAGCTCGCTGAGTTCATAAAGTCACCATTAGAAAGATAAATCCCCACATGACGCTCATTACGCCCTGTTTTAAAGAAGACTAAATCCCCCAACTTGGCTTGATCCTTACGAATACGTCGCCCTAATTTTACTTGCCCTAACGTTGTTCTTGGCAAGTCTCGATGAAATACTTGACGATACATCTTCATCACAAAGGCTGAACAATCAATCCCTCGATGGCTTGAGCCTCCAAAGTGATAAGGTGTCCCTTCCCACCCATAATAAGCATGAAAAATTTTATGTTTCACCAATCGAACATGGCGTCGTTCTTGCAACTTTGTTCGATGATGGCTCTTACGTAAATAATGCTTATGGTGTAATCTATGTCCGTATTGCTTAGTGTGATGTAAATAACGATGATGAATTTGAGAGTGATGCACAATTGTATGAGCTGTCGTTCGCGTTGTCGAAGCTGCGGCATACCATGACAAAAATGCCGATAAAATAATAATAATTCTAAAAATATAAAGCATTGGTCGTAATTTTTTAATTATAAGTAAAAATCATAGCTAAGTTACAATGTAACATTATATTAATGACTATATTACTCTATTTATGCAATATATAAATTCAATAACGACCACGGCTATTACTTCAAAATAAACCTGATTTCCTTGACAAGTTTTATTTTACGCACTCGAACCAATTGGACGTTAATTCAGTAAATTATTGCTCTCTGTTTAGCAACCGTTAGCACTTGCCAAAATACTGGTTAAATGTACACTAGTAACAGTTCATTTGTCATAGATTTGCTGTATGTATACTTTACGTCCTTACCAACAAGATAGCGTTAACGCTACTATTCATTACTTTCGCAAACATAGCACACCCGCCGTTCTTGCTCTGCCTACTGGCGCAGGAAAAAGCCTCGTCGTCGCAGAATTAGCACGTATTGCTAGAGGCCGCGTTCTGGTGCTCACTCATGTAAAAGAGCTGGTGGAACAAAACCACGCTAAATATGAAAGCTATGGTCTTAAAGCGGCTATTTTCTCTGCGGGATTAGGACGAAAAGAAACCGATCAACAAGTGGTATTTGCTTCAGTTCAATCAATGGCAAACAGTCTTAATAAATTTCATGAACAATTTTCATTGCTGGTTATTGATGAGTGTCATCGCGTGCCTGATGATGAAAATAGCGCTTACCGCAAAGTTATCAAACATGTACAAACCGTTAATCCCAATATCAAAGTGCTTGGATTGACAGCCACACCCTATCGATTAGGTACAGGCTGGATTTACAAATACCATACCCGTGGTCAAGTAAAAACAGAAACTGAACGCTTCTTTCGTGATTGTATTTTTGAATTACCCATTCGTTACTTGCTTGATGAAGGCTTTTTAACTGAACCTAAAATGATGGATATGGCGGTATTAGGCTATGACTTTTCATCACTGACACCATCTAATACTGGTCATTATAAAGAATCAGATCTTGATAGTGTGATCGAACAATCAGGCCGCGCTACACCAATGATCATTGAACAAGTCATCGATTACGCCAAAGATCGCCGCGGTATTATGATCTTTGCCTCTACCGTTAATCATGCTCAAGAGATCATGGGTTATCTCGCACATGAAAATGCTGCGCTTGTTATCGGCGATACTCCTCTTGATGAACGCGATCGAATCATTAATGATTTTAAAGCACAAAAAATCAAATACCTTGTTAACGTATCCGTATTAACCACCGGTTTTGATGCACCCCATGTTGATCTTATTGCCGTATTACGCCCGACAGAGTCAATTAGCCTTTATCAACAAATCGTCGGCCGTGGTTTACGTTTATTTGACGGTAAAAAAGACTGCCTTATTCTTGAATATGCGGGTAACTGTTACGATCTCTACCAACCTGAAGTAGGCGATCCTAAACCGAATGGCGACAGTGAAGTGGTGATGGTTCCCTGCCCTGCATGTGGTTTCAACAATAGCTTTTGGGGCAAACTTGATCCTGCTGGCTTCCTCGTTGAACATTATGGTCGTCGTTGCCAAGGTTATTTTGAAGATGATGATACAGGTGAGCGTGAAGAATGTGGCTACCGTTTCCGCGCAAAATATTGCGAAGAATGTGGCGCAGATAACGACATTGCCGCCCGTCGCTGTCATCAATGTGATACGGTAATGGTTGATCCCGATAAAAAGCTACGTGAAGCATTAAAGCTCAAAGATGCAATGATAATGAAATGCACCGATATGCGTTTAGAACCGGGTAAGAATAAGTTTGGTAAGCCACAACTTAAAGTGGTTTATATTGGCGAAGAAGATAATGAAATTAACGAGATTTGGCAGTTATCAACCAAGACCCAAAAAAGTGATTTTCTCACCAAGTTTATTAATCCGCACTTAGTGGATAGGCATCGCCCCTTTACTGATACCGCCCCGACAAAAGTGGCAAATAACGAACATCGATTACGCCCACCAGAAATCATTATTGCCCGTAAAAGCGGTCGGTTTTGGGCTATTCGTGATAAATTATTCGATTTGGATCAGTATCAGAAAGGCTGAAGTAATAACTGATTAGCTGTACTGACTTTTACTCGTCTTACAGCTAATTTACTGTTTTTGAAGTTTATAGTTGGCTAGAAGTTAGTTAGTGATATTACGAGGACATGAGAAGAAACAACTTCAACTGATCCAATATGCCTTTATGTTAACGTTACTCTCACAACAAAAAATTGTCCGTTTAACGGTACAACCCTTTTGTCCATGCTGTCAGCATGTCATGCAATTGGCGGGGATTTTTCGACCCAGATAAAAACGTAAAATAATAAGGATAATGGCATTAACGCGTAATAATTAAAGAGGATCTAATTATAAATCAATGAATTAAATTGATTGGTTCACGCCAAGGATAACACTCGACTTCTTTTCAGCATCACCCTTAATGATATTCGCAATATTTACTTATATAAGGTTGCTCGGTCTTATCCAACACTTCGGATAGGTGTCGGCTGCGCGACACATATCCTTATCTGTTATACATTTGTAGTGCTCATATCTCATGAAGACGATTTATTATATTTCTATCAGTCGTTTTTGTAATTAAATATTTTGATATCCATTTAAACTTTGAATATAAAGAAATATTTTGACGAGCATTATCTTCAATTAATTCAATAATTTCCTCAAAAGAATTTTGTTCTACCGTTAGATAATCAATAAATAATGGTAAGTCCTTTTCGAAAATAACGTCTCCGTTAAATGCGTTATCCCATATATACAAAACTTTATCTTGACCATTAACAATTTGAATTACTTCATTTGCATTACGACACTTTAATTCTTTAATTAATCTATTATCTAAAATCACCCTTGGATATTTTGCTACATTTTCCTCTAATAAATATGCATCAATATAAGCACTTCCAACAATCTGATTCCGAAATTTATTAAAGTAAGTATCTCCACATGACACTGCACCTCTAAGCCAAATATTTTTCTTAATTAAGGTACTTTGTATTTTCTTTATAGCAATACATAACTCTTTTAAATTATATATATTTTCACCATCACTCTCACCAAAAGGAATTGTTAAAATAACAGAGTCACTGATAACTATAGAACCTATATGTTTTTTACTATTAATATTTTTTAATTCTTCAAGCGCATTATGTTGTGGCTTAATGAACTTGTACACCTAAATAGGATAAAATACTCTTAATATCA
>NZ_CAMRAN010000025.1 GCF_947039875.1 uncultured Photobacterium sp. | reverse complement strand
AAGGGGTTTTTCTTCTCAAAGAGAAGAGACGGACTCTACAAACACTTGAATGCGTCTTGAGAACAACTAGTTAGATTTTCCCAGATTGCTATTTATTGTCATGACAATAAATAAACCAGAATTTGCTTGGCGACCATAGCGTTATGGACCCACCTGATCCCATGCCGAACTCAGTAGTGAAACGTAATAGCGCCGATGGTAGTGTGGGGTCTCCCCATGTGAGAGTAGGACATCGCCAGGCTCAAATTTTAGAATTTGCACTTGCAGATTCATAACAGCTTTGTGTGCTGGTATGGCTCAGTTGGTAGAGCGCACCCTTGGTAAGGGTGAGGTCCCCAGTTCGACTCTGGGTACTAGCACCATTTATTTTTTTAGCAACCATAGCACAGCGGTACCACCTGATCCCATGCCGAACTCAGAAGTGAAACGTTGTAGCGCCGATGGTAGTGTGGGGTCTCCCCATGTGAGAGTAGGACATTGCTAAATACCTCTTTAAAACCCAGCCTTCGGCTGGGTTTTTTCATTTCTAGCCTATCAATATTTTTATTCCTTCTAATATTTTTAACTTATTTATTAAAATCACGCTTTAGTATCGGTTAGGATTGTTGAATTTTACTTGCACCAATATTGTTTTTTCTATAGCTTTAACTAGATATCTAGACGGCTAAAGCTGTTTTGGGGTAAGGAGAAAACCAAAGTGCCAATTAAAATACCGGATCGTTTACCTGCAACAGATATTTTAAGAAGTGAAAATATCTTTGTTATGACGGAAGCGCGTGCTGCCAGTCAGGGAATTCGACCACTGAAAGTGTTATTACTAAACTTGATGCCAAAGAAAATTGAGACTGAGACTCAGTTTTTACGCTTACTTTCTAATAGTCCATTACAAGTGGATGTTGAGTTATTACGGATTGATAACCGACCAACAAAAAATACTCCTCAAGAACATTTAGATACCTTTTATCGTCAATTTGAAATGGTGAAAGACCGTAATTTTGATGGTTTGATTGTGACAGGAGCACCACTAGGGTTAGTGCAGTTTGAAGATGTACTGTATTGGGAAGAAATTCAGCTGATTATGAATTGGGCTAAGGATCATGTGACCTCAACATTGTTTGTCTGCTGGGCTGCTCAAGCTGGATTGAAGTTGTTGTATGATTTACCAAAGCGAACACGTAAAGAAAAATTGTCTGGGGTTTATCATCATCGTATCCATGATTGTCACCACCCGGTGTTACGTGGCTTTGATGATACTTTTTTTGCCCCTCATTCTCGTTATGCTGATTTTTCTGCAGATTATCTAAGTAAGCATACTGACTTAGATATTTTAGCGACATCTGATCAAGCAGGGGTTTATTTAGCTGCGACTAAAGATAAGCGTAATGTCTTTGTTACCGGTCATCCTGAATACGATGTTGACACATTGCATCATGAGTATGTTCGTGACAGTGAACAGGGAATGGAACCACCGGTTCCTGTAAATTATTATCCTAATGATGATGTTAACTGCACGCCTGTTGCGAGTTGGCGTAGTCATGGGCATTTGCTTTTTAGTAATTGGCTTAATTATTGTGTTTATCAACAGACACCTTATGATTTGGCGCACTTTTCAGAAGCCAGCTTTACCAAAGATTAATAAAAAGGCCTGCTTAATTAGCTGGCCTTTTTGTTATCTACGTGTGAGGTTGAATTTAATTTTTATTCTGCTTTTCCCACAGTTTGGCTTTTTCTATTAATGAGGTGATAGTTGAACCTTGAATCAAAATAGAGAACACCACTACAGAGTAAGTCATGACTAGGATGATTTCTCTCACATCTATATCTTTTTCTGGAATAACAATAACACCCGCAGGTACAGCCATTGCCATCGCTAGTGCTAGACCACCTCGTAAACCACCCCATGTTAGAATTTTAACTGACATTGGATTGTATTGACGGTAATGGCTAAAGCCAATATAAGGCAGCTTTACACTTAAATAACGGCTTAGTAATACTAGTGGTATTGCAATTGCCATTAGAATCCAGTCTTCTTGGTGAAAGCTAAATTCAAGCATGGTCATACCAATAAGTAAGAATAATAGACTGTTTAGAAATTCATCAACTAATTCCCAGAAGTGATCAAGGTGTTCTTCACTTTCTTTTGAAAATCCAATATAGCGAGTCCAGTTACCGATCATTATGCCAGAGACAACCATGGCAAGTGGGCCAGAGACATGGATGATTTCGGCAAAAGCATAGCCTGCTGTTGGAATACCGATGGTTAATAGTAATTCCATTGAGTGGTCATTAGTCGAGCATATAAGGTAATGAAAGATTAAACCGAGAATGAAACCATAAACAATGCCACCAATTGCTTCTTGTATGAATAATTGGCTGACGCTCAAAACGGTTGGACTTTGATTGCCAAAGGCGATGGTAAATAGCGTCACAAAGATAACTAAACCAAACCCATCATTAAATAATGACTCACCTTCGATTTGGGTCGAAATTCGTCGAGGTGCATTCATTTTTTTTACGATAGCAAGTACAGCAATCGGATCGGTTGGTGAGATCAAAGAACCAAACAGTAAGCAGTAAATAAGATCGAGTTGGATCCCCAGTAACTGACAAATACCCCACAAACTAAAGCCAATAAAAAAGGTTGAAAATAGAGTAGAGCCTAATGCTAAAGTTGTGATTTCCCATTTTTGCTCTTTGAGGTGTGGCAGTTTAATACCAAGCCCACCTGCAAAGAGCAAAAATCCTAAAATCCCTTTTAATAAAAAGTCTTCAAAGTTGATTTTTCCCATCTGGGTCGAAGCAATATCTTCAAGATGAAACCAGCCATTATGGCCTGCAAAAATGATAAGTAATGATAAGATAAGTGAACCAGCCGTAATGGCGATGGTGGTTTGCATTTTACCTATCTTACTGTTTATAAAAGCTATTAACATTGCTGCTGCAGCTAGAAAGCAGAGGGTGTTGTAAACCGACATGCGAAACCTCTAGATTAATTTATTGATTAGATTTAATTGCTTGTGATAGTAAAACCATCAGTTAGTAATGGCTACCGCTTATTAATTTATTTTGCCATTGTACATGTTTAGACGTCTAGATTCCTATTTGAATTGTGATAGGATGTTATCAAGCTGTAATGGATTATAAGGATGTAATGTGGTGTTAAAAAGCAAGGATGTACTGCATAAGCGACTTGAACAGCAGATTTTGATCATTGATGGCGGTATGGGCACCATGATTCAAAGTTATAAGCTTGACGAGCAAGATTACCGTGGCCAACGTTTTAATGATTGGCATGCAGATCTTAAAGGGAATAACGATCTATTAGTATTAACCCAACCACAGCTAATTAAAGATATTCATCTGGAATATTTAGAGGCTGGCGCTGATATTTTAGAAACCAACACCTTTAACGCGACCACCATTGCGATGGCTGATTATGATATGGAAAGCCTCAGTGCCGAAATTAATTTTGCGGCGGCAACGCTTGCCCGTGAGGCGGCAGATGAGTGGACAGCACAAACGCCGAATAAACCCCGATTTGTGGCGGGTGTTTTAGGACCAACGAACCGTACTTGTTCTATTTCCCCTGATGTCAATGATCCTGGTTTTCGTAATGTCACTTTTGATGAGTTGGTGATTGCCTATCGTGAATCGACCCACGCGTTAATCAAAGGTGGTGTTGATATTATTTTGATTGAAACTATTTTTGATACTTTGAATGCTAAAGCCTGTGCTTTTGCGGTCACTGGGGTTTTTGACGAGCTTGGTTATGAGCTTCCGGTGATGATTTCAGGAACCATCACTGATGCCTCTGGACGTACGCTTTCAGGTCAAACTACTGAAGCTTTTTATAATTCTTTGCGCCATGTAAAGCCGATTTCCTTTGGCTTAAATTGCGCCCTCGGTCCTGATGAGTTACGTCAATATGTGGCTGAGTTATCCCGTATTTCAGAGTGTGCTGTTTCCGCTCATCCTAATGCAGGGTTGCCTAATGCGTTTGGTGAATATGATCTTGAAGCTGATGAAATGGCTGAGCATATTAAAGAGTGGGCTCAGCAAGGTTTTTTAAACTTGGTTGGCGGCTGCTGTGGTACGACACCGGAGCATATTCGGCAGATGTATCAAGTAACCAAAAATATTAAACCTCGCGTATTACCTGAGATTAAAATTGCTTGTCGATTATCGGGATTAGAACCACTGACTATTGAGGCTGAAAGTTTATTTGTTAACGTTGGTGAGCGAACCAATGTTACTGGCTCTGCACGTTTTAAACGCTTAATTAAAGATGAACTTTATGATGAAGCACTAGAGGTCGCTCGGCAGCAAGTTGAGGCTGGTGCTCAAATTATTGATATCAACATGGATGAAGGCATGTTGGATGCGCAAGCGGCAATGGTGCGCTTCCTTAATTTGTGTGCGACTGAGCCTGAGATCGCAAAAGTGCCGATTATGGTCGATTCATCAAAGTGGGAGATCATTGAAGCTGGACTGAAATGTGTTCAGGGCAAACCAATAGTTAATTCTATTTCACTCAAAGAAGGTAAAGAGAATTTTATAACTCAAGCTAAGTTGTTACGTCGTTATGGTGCCGCAGTGATTGTGATGGCTTTTGATGAAGAAGGCCAAGCTGATACACGTGAGCGTAAAATTGAAATTTGTACTAATGCTTATCATATCCTGGTTGATGAAGTGGGCTTTCCGCCGGAAGATATTATTTTCGATCCCAATATCTTTGCGGTTGCGACAGGCATAGAAGAACACAATAACTATGCGGTCGATTTTATTGAGGCAGTTGCTGATATTAAACGAACGTTACCTCACGCGATGGTTTCTGGAGGAGTGTCTAATGTCTCGTTTTCATTTCGGGGTAATAATCTGGTTCGAGAAGCTATCCATGCGGTGTTTTTATATTATTGTTTTAAAAATGGCATGGATATGGGGATCGTTAATGCAGGTCAGTTAGCTATTTATGATGATCTGTCTGATGAATTACGTAATGCCGTTGAAGACGTGGTACTTAATCGTCGTGATGATAGTACCGATCGTTTGCTTGATATTGCCGCTAACTATCGTGATAGCGGTGCGGTTGAAGAAGATCGAACTCAGCAAGAATGGCGTAGCTGGCCAGTTGAAAAGCGCTTAGAACATGCGCTGGTTAAAGGCATTACTGAGTTTATTGTTGAAGACACTGAGCTTGCGCGAGCTAATGCAAGCAAGCCATTAGAAGTGATTGAAGGCCCACTAATGGCGGGCATGAATGTCGTTGGTGACTTGTTTGGTGAAGGCAAGATGTTCTTGCCTCAAGTGGTTAAATCCGCTCGCGTTATGAAACAAGCTGTTGCCTATTTAGAACCTTATATCAACGCCGAAAAACAAGCGGGATATACCAACGGTAAAATTTTATTAGCCACAGTAAAAGGCGATGTTCACGATATAGGTAAGAATATCGTTGGAGTGGTACTTCAATGCAATAACTATGAAATTATTGACTTAGGTGTGATGGTATCATGCGATAAAATATTGCAGGTTGCCCAAGAACAAGACGTTGATATTATTGGACTGAGCGGTTTGATCACGCCATCACTTGATGAGATGGTGCATGTTGCCAAAGAAATGCAGCGACGTGGGTTTGAGGTACCATTACTGATTGGTGGCGCCACCACTTCAAAAGCGCATACTGCGGTGAAGATTGAACAAAATTATCAACAGCCAGTGGTGTATGTTTCAAATGCTTCACGCGCTGTAGGGGTTTGCTCGGCATTATTATCTGAGCACCAGAAGCCAGCATTTGTTGAGCGCCTAGCTGTTGAATATGATGTCGTGCGTGAACAACATGCACGTAAAAAGCCACGAACGCCTCCAATTACCTTAGATCAAGCTCGTGCAAATGCGGTTATGCTTGATTGGGAAAATTATACGCCGCCGCAACCAAAACAAGCGGGTGTGCACACCTTTACCGATTTCCCGGTGGCTAAATTACGCCAATATATCGATTGGACACCCTTTTTTATGACATGGTCATTAAGTGGTAAATATCCCACCATTTTACGCCATGAAGTTGTTGGGGTTGAAGCAACCAAGTTATTTAACGACGCTAATAAGATCCTTGATGACATTGAACGTACAGGCATGATCAAAGCTAATGGCGTGTGTGGGTTATTTCCTGCCAATAATATTGGTGATGATATTGAAGTATATACCGATGATACTCGTACTGAAGTACTAACGATATTGCATGGTTTACGCCAACAAACCAAGAAGCCCAAAGGGCCAAATTATTGTTTATCTGATTATATTGCCCCTAAAGAAAGCGGCAAAGCCGATTGGATTGGTGCTTTTGCAGTGACGGGTGGGATTGGTGAATACGATATTGCTGATCAGTTTAAAGCGCAAGGTGATGATTATAATGCAATCATGATTCAGGCGGTGGCAGATCGATTAGCTGAAGCGTTTGCTGAGTGTATGCATCAAATGGTACGTAAACAAATCTGGGGTTATGCCGCTGATGAAGATCTTAATAATGACGATTTGATTCGTGAAAAGTACCAAGGTATTCGTCCAGCTCCTGGGTATGCCGCCTGTCCTGAACATACCGAAAAAGGGGCGATTTGGCAGTTATTGGATGCAGAAGCCAATACTGGCATGGTGTTGACCGAAAGTTATGCCATGTGGCCGGGGGCTGCAGTATCTGGCTGGTATTTCTCACACCCTGATGCGCGCTACTTTGCTGTCGCACAGATCCAGCATGATCAGTTAGCAAGTTATGCTGATCGCAAAGGTTGGGATTTGATCGAAGCTGAAAAGTGGCTTGGGCCTAATTTGTAAAATAATCATTAGGTTAAAATAAAAAAGGCGCAAATATTGCGCCTTTGTTTTATCTTTTTTCTTGTTTGTTTTGATAGTAATTATTCTAAAAGTTGTTGATGCAAGGTTGTTATGACTGATTTAGCATCGGCTTCATTGACTAAAAAGCACAAATTATGTGGACTAGCACCATAACAAATAAGGCGTAAATTATATGCATCAAGTGCGCCAAAGATATGCTTGGCTGAGCCTTTACTGTCACTCATATGATTACCAATCAACGCCACTAACGACAATCCCTGTTCAATATCAACACGGCACAATTGATTTAATTGTTCAACGGCAGCGGAAGGTAATGTAGGGGCACCGCCGCCAGTATCGGTTTGATCGAGCGTTAACGAAACACTGACTTCTGAGGTGGTTATTAAATCGACCGAGATTTTATGTTCTGCCAAAATACGAAACACTTCGGCTAAAAAACCATAAGCTTGAAACATATTAAGACTGGTGAGTGTCACCATAGTCTGATTTCCACGCAATGCTAATGCTCTAAAGAGTGGTGCTTGATTCACGGTTTTTCTGATCCATGTTCCACCTTGTTGCGGCGCTGTTGATGACCCAATAAATACCGGAATCTGGTGACGAATGGCTGGAACCAGTGTTGATGGATGGAGGATCTTAGCACCAAAATTGGCCATTTCAGAGGCTTCACTAAAGCTGATTTCTTTGATCGGTTTTGCTGCAGCTGTAATGCGAGGATCGGTAGTGTACATTCCCGGAACATCGGTCCAGATCTCTAGCGTGGTCGCATCAACGGCTTCTGCAATTAATGCTGCACTATAATCACTGCCACCTCGCCCTAGTGTGGTGGTATTGCCAAGCTCATCACGGCCAATAAAGCCTTGTGAAACCACAATCTGAGTATCGATAAGTGGCACTAAATGTTGTTGAGCTAATTGACGAATAAGTGCTGGCTGTGGAATCGCTTTGCCAAATTGATTATCTGTTCGCATTACATCTCGAATATCAAATCGTATTGCAGTAGCATTCATCTCGACTAAAATTTGGCTAAAAAGGAAAGTTGATAATAGCTCGCCATGACTGACTAATTTATCAGTAAGTTGTGATGATGATGCTATTGCTGCCTGCGCAGAGGCAGAGGCTATATCATCTAATAGTGTATAAATAGCACCACTCACTGCGTGTGGATGCTGAAGTTGATCCAGTATCTGTTGGTGAGTATCGGTTAATTGCTGTAAATGTTGCTGGCGTAAAGTGGTATCACTAATGCCTTTGGCTAAGGCGACTAGTACATTGGTCACACCTGAGCAAGCACTTATTAATACTATTTTGGTGTGTGGATTGGCAATAACTATATTGGCACTGCGACACATTGCGGCATAGTCAGCGACACTGGTGCCACCAAATTTAGCCACAATCACTGGGTTGGTTGTGGCGGTCGAAAGCTTGCTCATTACGGTGTTCTCCCTTGATATCGTAAATACGGCAAAGTAGACTTTTTGCTTCGGAAGAATTCCCGACGTCCATTGTCGAGGAGGTAATAGGCAGTAACGCTGGTGCGGCTACCCAGAAGCTCCCCATCATCGTCAACCTGACTTAGATGACAGCCTGAGAGATTCAACTCTCATAGCCGATATCATCTGCCCCAAACAGGTGATATCTCGGCGTTACTCTCCCTCACAAAATTGATTTAGGGTTGGGCCCTTCAATTTTGCTACCTAGGTAACGCACCTCTTCTGTCGTGAATAATCACTGTTGTTATTGAATAGGAAATCGCCCTTAGTTGTCAATTGTTAAATGATAATTTCTCGATAGTTAACAAAAAGTAGGTGTAAGTAACAAGATCTCAGGTCGTTACTTGCAGCTTTGGCATTGCTCTAATACTCTGTAATAACGATTAATCTTTCCATCACCCTATTGATAATAATCATGATTTAATGGAGTTGAATCTATGCCTATCACCAGTTTTATACCGCCTCAAAGAACACTTATGGGGCCGGGACCCTCTGATATTTATCCACAAGTATTACAAGCACTAAGCCGACCGACAATTGGTCACCTTGATCCGCTATTTATTAAAATGATGGATGAGCTCAAGCAGCTACTACAATATGCATTTCAAACGAAAAATACGTTTACGATTGCGGTGTCAGCGCCGGGCAGTGCGGGGATGGAGGCCTGTTTTGTTAACTTAGTTGAAACCGGAGATAAGGTATTAGTTTGCCGTAATGGTGTATTTGGCGATCGTATGCGAGAGAATGTTGAACGCTGTGGTGGTATTGCCATTATGGTTGATAATGCATGGGGGGAACCTGTATCTCCTGCTTTGGTTGAACAAGCATTACAGACCGATCCTGATATTAAAATTGTTGCTTTTGTACATGCAGAAACGTCAACGGGCGCACTATCTGATGTAAAAACCTTGGCTGAAATTGCACGAAAGTATGGCTGTTTAACCATTGTTGATGCCGTAACATCTTTAGGTGGCGTACCGTTGCTGGTGGATGAGTGGCAACTTGATGCGGTTTACTCTGGTAGTCAGAAGTGTTTATCTTGTGTACCTGGATTATCGCCACTGACGTTTTCCGAGCAAGCTATAAATAAAATTCAGCAACGTAAAACAGCAGTGCAAAGTTGGTTTTTAGATCAAAGTTTAGTGCTGGGGTATTGGAGTGGTGAAGGTAAACGTAGTTATCACCATACTGCGCCTGTTAATAGTTTATACGCTCTACATGAAGCTTTAGTGTTGTTACATAACGAAGGGTTAGAGCAAGCTTGGCAACGACATCAACGGACGCATCTTGAATTAAAGGCTGGACTTGAAGCGCTAGGGATTGAATTTGTGGTTGCAGAGGAATATAGGCTACCTCAGCTTAATGCGGTTTATATTCCAGAAGGTGTCGATGACGCCGCGGTAAGATCGACGTTATTAGAGCGTTATAATCTTGAGATCGGTGCTGGATTAGGCACACTAGCAGGTAAAGCATGGCGGATTGGATTGATGGGTTATGCTGCACGCAGTGAAAATGTCGCTTTGTGTCTTAAAGCGCTTGAAAGCACATTAAAATAAGGATGATGTTAACCATCAATGGTGATCGTGATCGTGATCGCCATTGATGGTGGTTAACATATTATTATTTTGCTGCAGAAGCTGTTGCTGTGGCCGCTCTTGAGAGTGTTATTCCTGGAAATAACTGCTGTGCTTCTGCTGTAACTTGTGCTGCTTGAGCTGTTTTATGTTGATTATTATAGGCCAAAATAAGATTTTGATATAACGCTGGTCGTGGCCATGTGTGGGCTTTTTGGTTAGCCCAAATAATATAATCAGTTACTAATTGAGGTTTATTGGTGGCGATTCCTACTTGTAATTGAGTGAGGTGTAAATCCCATTCAAATCGATCTTGCCATGCCCATGGATTATTCACTTTGACTAAATAATTGATATCAACTGGCTGCGTTGTCTCAAACTTAGTTAGTAACCATCCTGAATATAAGGTGGTTACCATAAAACCGGTCACCATTATTGGTATCGTGATGGCACTGACTTTAAGTGCGAGTATATATTGGGTTTGATAGCGGTGGTATTTGGCGGTGAGATTATCGACCCAGAAGATCAAAATAATAAATATGATCCAATGGGCAAGTGAGTGATAAAAAGGATATTCCAGTTGCGTATGTAACACGATTGGGAAAAATAAGCCAACTAACGCTAACTGAGTACCATTTGGGGCTTTTTTGATACTAGTCATGACCGCTAACGCTGCGATGATTAAGCCCAACAACGGTACAATTCCGCCTTCTACAGCCCAAAAAAGTAATTCATTATGTGGATGATCTAAACTCGGGATCCCTGCGTGTTGATGTGACGGATCACGTTGATGCCACAATGCAGTTTGAGTGATATAAGCGACTTCAAATTTACCATAGCCATAACCTGTTAGAGGCTTAGTGGTAAACATTTCATAAGCTTGTGGTATATGTATTTCTCGTGGACTATCTAATGTGATACGAACATCCTGCGAAAAAGAGCTGTTGGTAGTAGAACTAAATTGCCATGCTAATGCCATGCCTAATAATAACATTAACCCCCACATACGTTGTTGATATCTTGCTGCAAAGCGAAACAAGTAAGGCAGCATTAATAATGAGCCTATACTTGCACCTAACCAACCTGTGCGTGAGTTAAGTACCACCAATAAAGGAATAGTCATAACGGGAACAGCTAATATGATTAGATGCTGCCATGCCCATTTACCTCTATAGCGAGATAAGCGCGCTAATAGATAAGCGGCAATAACTAGTCCCGTGGCTAAGAAACTCGCCATCACATTGGGTTGTTGAAAGATACCGTAAGGGCGGTTAGCAATAACGTCATAACCAAAACGGTTGTGGGTTGATAATCCTAAAAATTGATACCATCCAAAAGCTGCTTCGATCAATACCGCAATCGTGATAAACCATAATAGTCGTTGACGTTGATTATGAGTAAAAACAAACTGTTGTAAGCTAACGAAAAATAGAAAACCAGCCCAGAGGGTAAGTAAGCGATTGGAAACGGCAAAGCCATTGGTATCAGGATAAAAAATGGGAAGTGACAGTAGAAGACAGCTACCAAATAAAATTAACGTCATACGAGAATAACGCCATATTTTTTGACGGCAAATCTCTAACAGACCGCAACCAATAGCAAAGCTAAATGGAATCCAAGCACTGGCATTAAAAGACAGCTCAAGTCCTGAACCGCCAGGATTGTGTTGAAAGTAGTGCGTTGCAACGATAAAAAATACGCCAATGCTGGCTAAGAATAATCGTACTAAAGGTAAAGGTTTAGACATTCGTTTCTGTTCTAATTTCGTACCTTGAAGTTGTAACACTGACATGGTGAGTCCTGAGTAAAAAGCAAACAGGCTGACTATTGCCAACCTGTTTGATAGGGCTTAATTACACTTTACAATTAGATGTTAAGTAGAGGTTTAAGAAACCTTGCTGTATGGGAGCCTGCAACAAGTGCAACTTGTTCTGGAGTACCTGTTGCGATTATTTCACCGCCACCATTACCGCCTTCAGGACCGAGATCTATCACCCAATCAGCGGTTTTTATTACATCGAGATTATGTTCGATAACCACGATGGTATTGCCGCGATCACGTAGCTTGTGTAGCACCGTTAATAACTGCTGTATATCGTGGAAGTGTAAGCCTGTTGTAGGTTCATCTAAAATATATAAGGTTTTACCTGTATCACGTTTAGATAACTCTTTAGCAAGTTTAACCCGCTGTGCTTCACCACCTGATAAGGTTGTTGCTGCTTGTCCGAGGCGAATATACGATAAACCGACATCGATTAATGTCTTCAATTTTCGTGCAATTGCTGGAACGGGTTCAAAGAACTGATGTGCATCTTCAACGGTAAGCTGTAAAACTTCATCAATACTTTTGCCTTTGTAGCGCACTTCTAATGTTTCACGGTTATAGCGTTTACCTTTACACGCATCACAAGGAACATAAACGTCAGGTAAAAAGTGCATTTCAACTTTGATAACACCATCACCTTGGCACGCTTCGCAGCGTCCACCGCGAACGTTAAAGCTAAAACGACCAGGCTTATAACCGCGAGAGCGGGCTTCTTGTGTTCCTGCAAATAATTCACGAATAGGGGTAAAAATGCCCGTATAAGTAGCGGGATTTGAACGAGGTGTACGGCCTATTGGGCTTTGATCAATATCGATCACTTTATCAAAATGTTCTAGATCTTGAATTTCTTTATAGGGAGCTGGTGTACCTGTTGTGGCACCATTGAGTCGCTGGTGAGCGATCTTAAAGAAAGTATCATTGATCAAGGTTGATTTACCTGATCCCGAAACACCCGTGATGCAGGTTAGTAATCCAACTGGAATTTCGACGTTAACATCTTTAAGATTATTACCGCTGGCTCCTAAAAGTTTGACTGTTTTTGCGGGATCAAATGGTACTCGTTGTGCTGGAATTGCAATTGCTTTTTTACCGCTAAGGTATTGTCCTGTTAATGATTTTTTGGACTTTAATATATCTTTAACACTACCTTCGGCAATAATTTCGCCCCCATGAACACCGGCACCTGGACCGATATCAATCACATAATCAGCCGCTCGAATAGCGTCTTCATCATGCTCAACCACAATCACGGTATTACCAAGATCACGTAGATGAATTAGGGTTTTTAATAACCGTTCATTATCACGCTGGTGGAGACCAATTGAGGGTTCATCAAGGACATACATCACGCCCATTAATCCAGCACCAATTTGGCTTGCGAGTCGAATACGCTGAGCTTCACCACCTGAAAGGGTATCGGCACTGCGAGATAAACTGAGGTAGTTGAGACCAACATTGATTAAGAAACTTAAACGCTCATTGATTTCTTTGAGAATTTTAGCAGCAATCTGAGCTCGTTGGCCTGTTAATGCTAAGCTATCAAAGAAAGCGGATGCTTCACTAATGCTCATATCACAAATATGTGGCAGGTTGGTTTCACCAATAAAAACGTGACGTGCTTCTTGGCGTAGGCGAGAACCATGGCAGCTAGCACAAGGCTTAGTCGATACAAATTTAGCCAGTTCTTCACGGACAGAATTTGATTCTGTTTCGTGATAACGGCGTTCCATATTATTTAAAATACCTTCAAATGGGTGCCGACGAACGGTAATATCACCACGATCATTAATGTACTTAAATTCAATATCGGTAGTACCAGAACCATTTAAAATCAGTGTTTGAATTTTTTTAGGTAAAGTATCGAAAGGTGCTTCAACATCAAATTTAAAATGTTCAGCTAATGATTTGAGCATTTGAAAATAGTAAAAATTACGTTTATCCCAGCCACGAATTGCACCACCCGCTAAACTGAGTTCACCATTTTGGACCACGCGTTCAGGATCAAAATATTGTTGAACCCCTAAACCATCACAAGTGCCACAAGCCCCCGCTGGGTTATTAAACGAAAATAATCGCGGCTCAAGCTCTTGCATACTGTAGCCACAATGTGGACAGGCAAAATTAGCCGAAAAGACCTGTTCTGAAGTATCGCCAGCTGTCATGGGGGCAATAATTACCGTGCCACCAGAAAGCTCCAATGCTGTTTCAAACGATTCTGCTAACCGTAATTGCAGATCATCACGTACTTTGAATCGATCAACAACGACTTCAATGGTGTGTTTTTTATGGAGTTCTAACGTTGGTGGATCGGAAAGATCACACACATCACCGTCAATACGCGCTCGAATGTAACCTTGAGCGGCAAGGTTGGCGAGAGTTTTGACATGTTCGCCTTTGCGCTCTTTTACTATTGGCGCAAGTAGCATCAGTTTACTGCCTTCGTCCATAGCAAGTACCTGATCAACCATTTGACTAACGGTTTGTGCGGCAAGAGTAACATTGTGGGTTGGACAGCGAGGCTCACCTACGCGTGCATAAAGCAAACGTAAATAATCATATATTTCAGTTATTGTACCGACGGTAGAGCGGGGGTTATGTGAGGTTGATTTTTGTTCAATGGAAATAGCAGGTGATAAGCCTTCAATATGATCAACGTCAGGTTTTTCCATTAACGATAGAAATTGACGAGCATAAGCCGACAGTGATTCGACATAGCGCCGTTGACCTTCGGCATATAAAGTATCAAATGCTAAAGATGATTTTCCCGAACCTGATAAGCCCGTGATAACTACGAGCTTGTCGCGAGGAATGGAAATATTGATATTTTTGAGATTATGGGTGCGCGCACCCTGTACTTCTATGTAATCCATACCTATCACTATTGTTTTGCTTAATTGTTAGTGAGTAGTATTTCATAGCCGGATTTAATGAGCAAAAGATACTGAATAAAAACACAGTAACGATAAAGAAATCCCGCTACAGAGCGGGATTTCTTAAATATAGAGACGACTTACTTCTTGCTAGTTTGTTGCTGTGCCAGCTTAGAAGATTGGTCTTTTTTGTAAATATTTTCATAGCAGTAGTTTGTTGCTTCGATGTAACCATCAACACTACCACAGTCAAAACGCTTACCTTTAAATTTGTATGCTAATACACAACCAGATTGTGCTTGTTTTAGTAGAGCATCAGTGATTTGGATCTCACCGCCTTTACCGGGTTCTGTTTCTTCGATGATGTCAAAAATATCAGGTGTTAGAATGTAACGACCGATAATTGCAAGGTTACTTGGCGCAGTGCCTGGCTCTGGTTTCTCTACCATGTTATCAACACGAAATAGATCATCACGAATCATTTGACCTGCAATCACACCGTATTTATGTGTGTCTTCTTCTGGAACTTCTTCAACAGCAACAATTGAACAACGGAATTGCTTATAAAGTGCGGCCATTTGAGCCAATACGCCTTGCTCTTCGTTTACACAAAGGTCATCAGCAAGTACAACAGCGAAAGGTTCATTACCGACTAACTCACGACCCATAAGGATAGCGTGACCTAGGCCTTTCATTTCACCTTGGCGAATATAAGTAAAGTGAGCTGAATCAATTACACGGCGGATATCAAATAAAAGTTCCTCTTTATTGGTACCGCTAATTTGATGCTCTAGCTCGTAGTTTTTATCAAAGTGATCCATCAAAGTATTTTTACCACGACCAGTAACGATACACATACCGTTCATGCCTGCCTGGATCGCTTCCTCAACACCATATTCAATTAGAGGTTTGTTTACGATAGGCATCATTTCTTTTGGCATTGATTTTGTTGCTGGAAGAAAACGAGTGCCGTAGCCTGCTGCTGGAAATAGACATTTCTTGATCATAGTGTTTCCTAGATTTAATGTAATTGATAATGTGCGAGTGCAGATTGAAACCTATCTGCTAATTTCGTTTTTGAGAATTAACAAAACAATAATCGTTATTGTTTTGTTAACGCTAAAATAAATCAGGTGTTAATGTTAGAGATTTTAAACTATAAATCAACTTAATATCATTCTTAGACTCACAAAATATATTTATGATATTTTATTGTTTATAAAAGTTATAACCTTATTTTTATTATATTCATGTAGTATTTATTTGTTTTTAATATAATTAGATTTGACTATAATATTTAAGTCAATAAATTACTTTATGACTAAATAAACTTAGCAAATATTTATATAATAACAATTTTTTATATTGTTAACTGTACCATTGTTCTATATTTAAAATGGTTTTAAAGTGTCATAAAAATGACAGTTTTATTCATTGAATTTCGATATGGAAAGAGTGATATAGACGGCGCTTATAATTTCGTTGTTATCTATATTGTATTTGACATGGATAATTGCGCCCTCAGCCATACTTTGGCGCTATGCCTTAGCCTTGCTGGCATGATAAACTGTAAGATTAAGTATAAACTTTCACTAAGCGGCTATGAATACCTAAAACCGTCGCTATCAGCTTTGGAGTGAACTATGGCCAGTCGTGGCGTAAATAAAGTTATCTTAATCGGTAACTTAGGAAATGATCCAGAAATTCGTTACATGCCTAGCGGTGGTGCAGTAGCTAACATTACTATTGCAACCTCTGAATCTTGGCGTGATAAGTCTACCGGTGAGCAACGTGAAAAAACTGAATGGCATCGTGTAGCATTGTTTGGCAAATTAGCAGAAGTCGCTGGTGAGTATCTACGTAAAGGTTCACAAGTGTACATCGAAGGCCAATTACAAACCCGTAAATGGCAAAACCAACAAGGGCAAGATCAATACACAACTGAAGTGGTTGTTCAAGGGTTTAACGGTGTGATGCAAATGTTAGGCGGCCGTAATGGCGGTCAAGGTGCACCAATGGGTGGTCAACAACAGCAGAATCAAGGTAACTGGGGACAGCCTCAACAACCTGCTGCTGCGCCACAGCAAAATTACGCACCACAACAGCAAGCTCAGCAACAACAATCGGCGCCACAACAGCCACAACAGCCACAACAGCAATATAATGAACCACCAATGGATTTTGACGACGATATCCCGTTCTAGCTCTTATATAATTTAAAAGTGTAAGAATAAACACTTTTAATTACCAGATTTAATACTAACCCAGCAGAAATGCTGGGTTTTTTGTGTGTCAAAAGTATCATGCTTACGTTAGAATATTCTCTCTGTCATTATTTTTGTCTATTATATTTATGAAATATTTAGATGTCGTCATTACATTATTATTATCTTTATTATTTACTATTGGAGTTGGGTATGAAGATACTATACTAATAGTAGGTGGATGCTTATTTTTAGCATTGATATTTTTATCATCTAAACGATGGTTAAAATGGCTGCTTATTTTTCCAATTGGTTTGATTGCGACATTGTATTTTCAAACGGGTTATATTTATGGTCACCCGAATATCGGAATTATTGCATCGTTATTTGAAACTAATAAACGTGAAAGTATTGAATTTTTATTCGCTATTCCACTAAAGGTATGGATCCTTAATATAATTTTATTAGTAGCATTTAGTTATTATTTAATTAGAGTTGAATTTGAATTTAAGTGGCGTAAGTTAGCTTTTATTTCTGGCTGTATCTGTTTTTATTTTTCATCACTGAGTCTATTTTTAAGCCATTGTTATAAAAGTACAGAACACTATATTAAGCAAATTGAAGTATTGAAAAATAGCATTTATCAAACTGCTAATTGGACTATTTTAAATGTGAAACCACGCTATAAAACCTATGTCTTAATCATAGGTGAAAGTATGCGCAAAGATTATATGTCGAGTTATGGTTATCCACTTAATACCACGCCTTTTTTAGCGACAACTCCGGGGGTATTTGTGAATGGTTATTTATCGGCGGCATCTCATACTGCGGTATCATTACCACGAACATTAGGTGTCAGTCGTGGTTTAGATTTACATCCTGCTAATAACATAATTACCTTAGCCAATGCCGCTAAAATGAAAACAATATGGCTTTCAAATCAAGGCTTTATTGGTGATTATGATACGGCTGTTTCAGCAATAGCTGTTCATGCATCAGAAAAGCATTTTTTGAAAAAAGGTAATTTCCTAACCAATAATACCAGCGATTACGCTTTATTACCGTTATTCAAACGTGCATTAGATCAACCTTATAACGGTTCTAAATTAATCGTGGTACATATTATGGGGTCCCATGAAAACTTTTGCGATCGGATTAAAAAAGACAGCTATAATCTAAAGGATAAAGATCTTTCTTGTTATTTATCTACTTATAATCAAACAGATACCATTATTAAAACGATTATTAATGATTTAAAAGCAACCCAAGATAGTTATTCGTTAATGTATTTTTCTGATCATGGTTTAAATAATGTCAGCACTATGAAAGGAAAGACACAATTAGTGCATGGTGATTTATATAAACAAAATTATGAAGTACCACTAATTGAAATTGCCAGTAATATTCATCAACATACAATATTGAATAAGCAGATTAGTGCCTTTGATTTTATGTCAATTTTCTCTGATTGGATTGGTGTAAAAACAACACAATTACCATCGCTGAGTATTTATCAATTATCACAAAATAAAAATATTCAAGTATTAAGTGGTAATAAAATGGTGTCATTTAAATCACTCAAGAATGACCCGGATGAAGTCATTCGCCGTTAAAGATAACCATAATAACGGGCTATTTGGAAACATAATTAATAAGCATGTTCCATTGTGGCTGCTTTTTGTTTGATAAAATCGATAAATAATTTCGTTTTAACGTGATGATAATTTAATTTTGGGTAGTAAGCATAAATAGCATTGGTTGGTTGTTTTAACGTTGGTAATACAGGAATTAACAAGCCATTATCTAGCTCACGTTTTATTGTTTGCCAGCTAGTTAAAATCAGCCCCATTCCTGCAACCGCCCCTGCGACTAGCGCTTCTGGGTTGGTGGTAATGAAGTTACCTTGCAATAAAAGCCGTTGATTATGCTCAAAAATATGATCTTGTTGGTGATCTTGTTCTCCAAATAGTAAGTAATTATGCTGACATAATTGTTCGGGGGTGGTGATTTTTGGGTTATTTTCAAGATAAGCGGGTGCAGCATAAAAGCCATTACAGTAACTTAGTAATTTAGTTGCAATATAGCTAGAAGAGTTAAATTCCGTGATTTCACGGCTGATGAAGACATCGAGGTTTAAATCGGGTAATTGTCCAGGTGCCACCGTATGGAGCTCAATTTTTATATTGGGGTAACGATGGCTAAATTCAGCCAAATAATTGACGAATAAGCGGCTTCCTGTAGCAAGAGGTGCGCCTAAACGTAAAATACCACCAATTTCACCATAAGTTGCAGTTGTTTCTGCTAACATTTGTTGCCAATCATTGACTAACAAGGCACTACGTTGGTAAAACAATTGACCCGCTTCTGTTACGGTTAAATGGCGAGTGGTTCGCTTTAACAGCTGTACTCCCAGTTGTTTTTCTAGCCAAGATAATCGTTTTGATAGGGCAGAACTTGAGGTGTTCAGTTTGTTTGCGGCTTGCGCTAATGATCCATGTTCTACCACGGTAATAAAGCTATTGGCACAGGTGATCCAGTCCATGAAAGTATTATTCCTTTATTACAATATTAATAATCGATTAACAGGTCTAATGTAGCGTATGCTTAGCAAGGAAAAAATGATTAAGATCGTTTGATGATTACCTATTGATATTAATAGTATATATAAAGTAAGGATACTATGAGAAAAGCCTCAAGGATGAAGTTAACAAATCGCTTAGTTGCCTTTGTTACCATGATCGTGATTTGCGCGATTTTAGTGATTTTTATTGGTGGTGCATTGAGTTTTCGTAAACTTGGTCAAGATTCATTAGTGCATTACCTTGATGGAGTGGTAACGGTGATTGATCAGGAGTTAGCAGACTCTCAAGGCGCCCAAGCATTGCCACGTTGGCTGCCGACGTTGTTACAAGCAAGCAATGTGGTAACGCTATCGATTAATGATGGTAAGAAACAATTATTTGATTTTAATGGTAATCAGAGAGTGCCGGATCCTAATATTATGTACCATCATCAATATCAATTGCCATCACATCTAGGTTATCAAGTGACGATTGCGGCGATCCCTCTTTATAGTGAATTTACTTATTCTTTGGGTGCAATGTCTTCAATTTCATTGGCAATGTTGATTGTTATCTTAGGCTTAATGCGTGGTGTGCATTGGCTACGGATTCAGCTTTATGGCTCTGAATTATTAGAAGAGCGTGGGCGAATGATTTTGGCTGGACGTGTTGATCAATATGCTGAAGGGAATGATTATGAATGGCCAGCAACGGCAAGTTTGGCTCTTGATCAATTAATTGGTGAGCTTAAAGACGCGCGTCAAGAACGAAGTCGGTTTGATACTTTTATTCGTACTCATACTTTTTTAGATCAATTAACGGGTACGGCTAATCGGGTATTATTCGATAGTCGATTGCAATCAATGGTACAAGATCAAGATAGTCATGGCGCCGTTATTTTATTGCGTTTAAGTAATTGGGATGAAATGTGTACCGAGCAAGGAAAAACCATTGCTGATGAATTGTTACAGGAAATCAGCGTTATTTTATCTAATTTTATTCAGCGTTTTCCTGATACCGTCCTTGCGCGTTATTTTGATGATGAGTTTGCGATCCTGATTCCTCAGCAACCCGCTAAAGAAATTAAAACATTTACCAATCAATTATTGAATGCTGTTGAACGATTATCACCGCCACTGCCAATGGAAAAAGATAATTGGTGCCATATTGGCGTGACATATTTCCATGGTGGCGATCGCCGTGGACGGATTATGGATGAAGTTGATACCGCTTTGCGCAGCTCGCAATTACAAGGTGCTAACAGTTGGAATAGTTTTAATAAAGATCATCAATGGGATAAATCACGCGGCAATGTACGTTGGCGAACATTGATTGATAAAACGCTAACTCAAGGTGGTCCATTATTATATCAGCAGCCTATTATTATGGCAGAAGATGATCGGATAATGAGTTACGCTTTGTTAGCTAGAATTATTGATGATAATGGCGATATTATCAAAGCTTCCCATTTTATGTCGGCAGTTGAACAAGTTGGCTATTTGATTCGTTTTGATAGGGTGGTTATTGCTCAAACTTTATTATTATTAAAACAAAAATCTGCAGATAATAGTTATTCAGTTAATGTTACCACCACCAGTTTACGGGATAAAAAATTTGTTAAATGGCTGCGAGATGAATTATTGCAATTACCTCGACCAGTATTAAATCGATTATTATTTGAAGTATCAGAAAGCATGTTGGTTAAACATATTGATGCGATTCGACCTGTATTACGAGTATTAACCGGCCTGGGTTGTAAGCTTGTTGTTTCACAAGCAGGCAAAACTATTGTCAGTACTTATTATATTAAAGACATTCAAGCGGATTACATTAAATTACACCGTGGCTTAGTACGAGATATTCATCAGCGCCAAGAAAATCAATTATTCGTTCGAAGTATGTTGGGAGCTTGTGCCAACAGTAATGCAAAAGTGATTGCGGCGGGCGTAGAAACGAATAAGGAATGGCGAGTATTACAACAGCTTGGTGTTGTTGCTGCACAAGGGAGACTTTTTGCTAAAGAATTAAAAATATAAATAAAATTTATTATAGTTAATCTTATTACTTATGGGTTGTAATTGTTATCGTGACTATTTTTGAAAAAGTATTTTATGATGTACTATGCTTCGTAACGTCTTAAGTTTAATCAATTTAGTTACTAAATAAGATCATACTTAATATATATTTATTTCTAGGTACATATGAAAGAACGCCTTCTTAAATTGTTAAAAAAAAACAGGTCTAAATCTGTCGTATCTCTTATTTTTGATGAGACGATGGTTGCACTTGTTCGGCGCGATCATGACTATTTTGTTGTTGATCGTATTGTAGTATCTACAGCATCTGATTGGAATAATGCGGCACATGATTTAATTATTAAGCACCAATTATCAGGTTATCAGGTAAAAATAGTATTAGGTCATGGTTCATATCAGAGTTTAATTATTGATCAACCTAATTTAGGCGCTGAAGAACTACCTATTGCTTTACCTTTTCTAATCAAAGACTTAGTTAATGACTCTCCTGCTGATCTGATCGCTGATGGTTTTCCTTCCATTGTAAATGGACACCTCCAGGTTTTTGTTGCATCTCGTCAATTAGTTACCGATATAGTACTAACATGTAATAATGCTGGATGTAATGTTAATGATGTTACTGTTGAAGATGTCGTTTGGAGCGCTTTTACTGATATTAATCGTAATCAGTTAATTATTCATAGTGATGAAAGTGATGAACTTCAATTAACAGCTTTTCATGAGCAAAATTTTTGCTTTCAACGTCAATTACGCGGTGTTTCATTATCAACATTAGACACATCATTAGTAGAAAATCGTCAACAGCAACTAGATAATTTAGCGTTAGAATTACAACGATCATTAGATTATATTAGTGCGCAATTACGTGGTGATGCTATTAATCAATTGATTATTAGTTGTAACAAGCAACAAAACGAAAAATTAGCACAGGAATTAAATCAGCGTCTAAATATTAATGTCAAAGTGATCGATGATGTTGCAATTGATATTGATTGTAATATATATCGACTTGGTTGGGCAGCTTTACAACGTTCTTCTCATTCTACTTTAAACTTATATCGTGATAGTTTATTACCGCTTAAAGAGTGGGTGACATTTTCTAACCTTGCTATTAGTTGGGGAATACTCTTTATTATTTTTATAAGTTGGTTTGGTGTTAATCAATGGCAAAATATGGAACAACAAACACAATTGGATCAACAGTTATCGATACTAGCGGCAGAAAAACAACAACTTTATTTAACTACGGATAAAATTGCTTCGATGGTGGTTGACCCAGTTAAAGCATCGCAAGTTAAAAAATTAGAGACTGAATTAGTAACGAAAGAAAATGCTTTAAAAGCTATTTATAAACATGATGATAGTTTAAAAGTTGGTTATGCAGAATTGCTAAATCAACTAGCTGATGCCTCTAATGGTGATATTTCCTTACAGCATATTTATGTTGCAGGAGAATTGATGGATTTAAATGGTATGGCGCGTACTCCTGATGCTGTTCCACGCTGGATTGGGGTATTTGATCGTTATTCGTCGCTAATGAATAGACGCTTTCAAAAAATGTCATTAGGACGAAATGATAAAAATGTGGTGACATTTAATTTACAAGCAGTAAAGAGTCAACATGTGATTGAGGATTTTCATTAATGAACCAGTGGCGAGAATTAAATCAGCGTTTTTTAGCTTTGTCTCGTCGAGAGCAATGGCTAATTGCTATTACGGGATGGATTGCGATTATATTTATTGGCTTTATGCTTGTTATTGAGCCTCAAATGGTTACATCTCAGAATATAAAAACGTCATTATTAAATGCGAATAATGATATTCAAACCGTCAGCAATGAATTAATTATAGCAAAAAGAAAATTAGCTATAAATCCAAATAAAGAATTTGAGAATAAGATAGAGAAATATAAACAAAAAAATAATATATTAGAAAAAAAACTTGAAACTAAAATAGGAAGTTTAGTTACACCTGCGCAGATGACTCGATTACTAGAACAGGTATTACTGCATAGTTCTCAATTAAAGTTAGAAGCTATGACATCGTTACCATCGCAACAATTAATTCCTGGTAATGATGTTGGATATTTTATTCATCCTGTTAGTCTGAATTTTAGTGGTAGTTATTTTAATGTGGTTAACTATTTAAAAAAATTAGAAGCACTACCTGTTAAATATTATTGGTTGAGCTTGAATTATCAAGTTGAGAAATACCCATTGGCTAATATTGAATTAAAAGTTTATACATTAGGCGAAAATAAGGATTTTATCGGTGGTTAAAAATATAACATTGATAATTTTATTGGTTATCGGTTTTATTGTGCAGTCGGCATTTGCAGCACAAGATCCGACTGCGCCATTAGGATGGATAAATAATAATAGTAAAGTGCGTATTATACCTCGAGCTCCACTACCTGCATTACAAAGTATTATTTGTGATGAACGACATTGTTCCGTTATTTTGAACGGAACTGTTGTTGGCTTAGGTGGGAGCATTCAAGGGTATAAGTTAATACGTGTTACTGATAATACTGTCACTTTAAGTCGTGGCGGTAAAAAATGGCAATTGGCGTTATTCGCTGAAAATATAAGAATAAATTAAAGGTTAAATAAGTATGCGTCGAGTCATTTTATCTATTATGATTTCATCATTAGTTGGTTGTTCAACTAATATGGGGCACCATAATCCAACAGATATAAAACAAGCATTAAATAACGCAACTAATGAGTCAAGCAGTTTACCTCAATTTACATTACCGCCTTCAGTCAGTGCTGATTTGATGCCTGCATTAGAAAATAAACCAGTATCTAATAAGGTATTAGATAAACGCTTTCGTGTAAATGCTAAGAATGTTGATGCAAATGTTTTTTTTACGAGCTTAGTTAAAGGCACACCTTTTAATATTGTTATTGATCCTAATGTTAAAGGTTTAATTACAATGAAATTAAAAGACGTTACTTTAGATAATGTTTTAGATGTCGCTTCGAATATTTATGGATATCACATTACTCGTCAAGGTAATATCATTCAAGTTTTTCCAGCATCATTACGTACTGATGTTATTCCTGTTAACTATTTACAGTTACAACGTAAAGGCGTGTCACTAACATCGATTACTACTGGTTCAACGACAGGCGATGATAATAGCAATAGTAATAACAATAATGGTGATAATAACAACAACGATAATGATAATAACAGCAGCAATAATAGTGATAACAATACCATTAATGGTGGTACAACAATTGAAACAACGTCTAAGAGTGATTTTTGGGCGCAATTAGAAAAAGTAGTGAGTGGAATGATTGGTAAAGGCGATGGCCGTAATGTCATGGTCTCACCTCAAGCTGGATTAATTTCAGTACGCGCTTATCCAAATGAACTTCGAGAAGTTAAACAATTTCTTGGTATGTCGCAAACACGTTTAACACGTCAAGTGGTATTAGAAGCTAAAATTATGGAAGTCACACTTGATGATGGTTATCAACAAGGGATTGATTGGAATAATTTGACCAGTAGCCTTGGTGGCTCTGTCGGCGCCATTGTAAATGGTGCTCGCGGTGCAGTCGCTAGTATCGTTGATGGACAAGCCAATATAACAATCACTGACGGTAATTTTAGTGCTGTGATGAGTTTTCTGTCCACTCAAGGTGATTTAAATGTATTATCTAGTCCTCGAGTGACAGCCGCAAATAACCAAAAAGCCGTGATTAAAGTAGGTGGTGATGAATATTTTGTTACCAATATTTCAAGTAGTAATGTTTCTGGTGATAATAGTAGTGCGGCTCCAGATATTCAACTAACTCCTTTCTTCTCTGGTATTTCTCTTGATGTTACACCTCAAATTGATGATAAAGGTGGAGTACTATTACATGTACATCCCGTTGTTGTTGATGTGAAAAATGATGTTAAAAGTGTCGATTTAGGTGAAAAGTATGGTACTTATCAATTGCCATTAGCAAAGAGTACTATTCGCGAATCAGACTCTATCATTCATGCTCGTTCAGGGGATGTTGTTGTTATTGGTGGTTTGATGAAAACGAGTTATAGCGATCAAGTAACCAAGGTTCCATTGTTGGGTGATATTCCTGTTTTAGGTAATTTATTTCGCCATACCAATAGAGTGAAGCATAAAACAGAATTAGTTATTCTATTAAAACCCACCGTTGTTACTGATCATACATGGCAGCAAGAAATTGACCGATCTCGTTCTTTAATTAATCAATGGTTTCCTGATGAAGCTTAAGTAGTTATTTTTCGGTTTCTTTTATAGAAACGTATAACTTTGTTTGCTCATCTAAAAGGTCTTACTTGTTATTTATTATTAACGGTCAGACCTTTATTAATAAAAAAGAAACTGTGATGAAAATAAAAAACTTTTCCAAAAAGAGAAAATTAATATCGTTATATGGCGTTATTTTGAGCTGTTTTGGTATGATGATGAGTGCTGTAACTATACCTGTAATAGCAGCAACGGACGTTATTGGTTCACCAATTATCACTGATCATGATGAACAAAGTGTTTATGATGATGGATATAATAATGGTTATGAACAAGCGTTAGCAGAAGAGCATCAAAAACAAGTATCACCTCCGATTAAAAGTGAATTATCGATTGAGACCGTATCATTAACAGCGAGTGAATTGGCAAAGGTTGAATATTTAAATGCAGAAAAAGCCTTAGAGCAGCAGAATAGTAAACAAGCAGCCTTAAATCTAGAGTCAGCTTTGTATTATCGTCCTGATTGGGTCATGGCCAGACAAAAATTAGCCGCATTATATTATGGGATGGGTAATATTCAGGAGGCGACAGCAACGCTTGAGCGAGGATTGGCTACTCAGCCAAATCAAGCTGATTTACGATTAACATTGGCAAAATTATTAATTAATGAATCACAGTTTCAGGCAGCGCTAACGGTATTGGATGATAAAAGTGGCTATATGAGCATCCAGTATCTTGCTATGCGTGGCGCACTGGCTCAGCAGCTAAATAATAATAATATTGCTCTTGCTTGTTACCAACAATTAATTCAACGAGCCCCCAAAGATGGCCGTTGGTGGTTGGGTTTAGCTATTGTTCAAGAAAGAATTAAGGCTATTAATAAAGCGTTAGCGTCTTATCATCAGGCGTTAGCTGTAGGAAATATTTCGTCTTCTTCTCAACTGTTTATTCAACAACGGTTGAATGCAATTAAACAGCAACATTAAGGAGTTAATGATGTCTCTTCGATTACGAAAGCGCCTCGGTGATCTTCTTGTTGATGCTAATATTATTACTCAAAATGATCTCGATTTAGCACTAGCAAAACACCTACAAACGGGAAGGAAGCTTGGCGATACGCTCATTAATATGGGCTTTTTAACTGAAACGAAAATGCTACAATTCTTGGCTCAACAATTAGGTATTGCCTTAGTTGATTTGACTAGAATTGATATCGATCCTGATAGTATTTCCTTATTATCTGAAGTAAATGCGCGTCGTTTGCGCGCATTAGTACTTAGACGACAAGGAAATACGGTTCGAGTTGCGATGAGTGATCCTGCTGATTTGACTTCTCAAGAAGCGGTGTTTGATCTCCTTCATGATTATCGTGTTGAATTAGTCATCGCTCCTGAACGTCAATTACTCGCGGCTTTTGATCGTTATTACCGTCGAACTAAAGAAATTGCTTCTTTTGCTGAACAGTTGAAAGCAGAGCACCAATCAGATCAAGGTTTTTCTTATGGTATGGAAGATACCGATAAAGAAAAAGTGACGGTCGTTAAGTTAATTAATTCATTGTTTGAAGATGCGATACAAGTGGGAGCATCGGATATTCATATTGAACCTGACGCTGATGTATTACGTATTCGGCAGCGGATTGATGGGCTATTACATGAAACGTTACTAAAAGAAAGCAGTGTCTCTGCTGCATTAGTATTACGTCTGAAATTAATGAGTGGTTTAGATATATCTGAAAAGCGGCTACCACAAGATGGTCGTTTTAATATCAAAGTACGAGATCATTCAGTTGATGTTCGTATCTCTACCATGCCGATTCAGCACGGTGAGTCGGTAGTAATGCGATTATTAGATCAATCTGCGGGTATTCTTAGCCTTGATGAAATTGGCATGCCTGCAGAGTTAGTTGACCGTTTTCGTCGTCAATTAAAACGACCACATGGAATGCTGTTAGTCACAGGGCCAACAGGTTCAGGTAAAACAACCACACTTTATGGCGCCTTAAATGAATTAAATAAACCGGGTAAAAAGCTGATCACGGCTGAAGATCCGGTGGAATACCGCTTACCTCGAGTGAATCAGGTTCAAGTAAATAATCGAATTGGTTTAACCTTTTCTTCTATTTTAAGAACTTTTTTACGTCAAGATCCTGATGTGATTTTAATTGGTGAAATGCGCGATCAAGAAACCGTTGAAATTGGTTTGCGAGCGGCATTAACTGGTCACCTTGTTCTTTCAACACTACACACCAATGACGCTATCGATAGTGCATTACGAATGATCGATATGGAAGCACCGGGTTATTTAGTGGCGAGTTCTGTTCGAGCAGTATTAGCCCAGCGTTTAGTTCGTCGTATTTGCCCTGATTGTATAGAAAATGATGTGCTAGATGAAAGTCAACTGACATGGATGGAAAAACGCTTCCCTGAGTATGAAAAACGATTATTTCGTCATGGTCGAGGTTGTCATAGTTGTAATTTTAGTGGCTATAAAGGCCGAATTGGTGTGTTTGAATTACTTGAGATGCGTCAAAATATGATGGATGCATTACGTGAAAATAATGCCGTGCTTTTTACTCAATTAGCACGAAAAAGTGAAGGTTATAAACCATTAATGGAATCTGCCATGGAATTAGCATTGTCGGGTAAAACTTCGATTGATGAAGTTTTGATACTTGGTGAAGGCGATATACTTGATGATCTGTGAAAATAGAGGCTAGGCAATGGCTGTATTTAGTTATCGAGGGCGAACCGATAAAGGTCAGCTTAAGCGTGGTACGATTGAAGCATCTAATGAAAATAGTGCTGCTGATTTATTATTACGTCAAGGTGTGATTCCGTTAGATATTCAAGAAATAAAAGTGAGCGCTAACTCATTTGATTTAATGTCATTATTTCAATCACAATTACCGCTTGAAGTACTAGTGATATTTTGTCGACAGTTATATAGCCTTACCAAGGCGGGTGTGCCTTTGTTGCGGGCATTTAATGGTTTGTCGCAAAGTACTACTCATAAATTATTAAAAGAAACATTAATGGCGGTGACGTTGGATTTGACCAATGGTCGTGCGTTATCAGCATCGATGCAACAACACCCAAGAGTTTTTTCTCGGTTGTTTATTTCTATGATCCATGTTGGTGAGAATACTGGTCGACTAGATGATATTTTACTGCAATTAGCAAATTATTATGAGCAAGAGATGAAAACGCGTCGTCAAATTTCTTCGGCGATGCGTTATCCAACGTTTGTTATGATGTCGATTGTTATTGCGATGGGGATCTTAAATACTAAAGTGATCCCACAATTTGCCTCTATGTTTTCTCGATTTGGGGTTGAGTTGCCCCTGCCGACTCGAATTTTAATTGGTACCTCTAATTTCTTTGTCCATTATTGGTTAGCGATGACATTGGGCACGATAGTGGTATGGTTTTCGATCCGTTTATGGCGTAATACAGAAAAAGGTCAAGAAAAGTGGGATTATTGGCGGTTACGTATGCCAATCACCGGGTCAATAGTTAATCGTGCGCAGATGGCGCGCTTTTCTCGAACCTTCGCATTAATGCTTCGAGCTGGTGTGCCATTAAATAGCGCCATTCAGATGTCTGCAGAATCATTAGGTAATGCTTTTTTAGAAAAACGCTTAATTGATATGAAAATAGGGATAGAAGGTGGCAGTAGTATTGCTCATATGGCTCGCCAATCCGACGTTTTTACGCCTTTAGTGTTACAAATGATTGCTGTCGGTGAAGAAACGGGCCAAGTGGATGATTTACTATTAGAAGCTGCGGAATTTTATGATCGCGAAGTTGAGTATGATTTACAAACATTAACTGCGAGAATTGAACCGATCATGCTAGTTGTGGTTGCGGGTATTGTATTAATGCTTGCATTGGGTATCTTTCTTCCTATGTGGGGCATGCTTAATGTCGCACAGCATGGATAAATTTAAATCTGAAGTACGTTTAAAAAATATGGCTTGGGCTGCGGTAATATTATTACTTATTAGTGTGCTGTTATATAAATGGCAACAAATTGAGAATAAAGCCGAAGATACTCAGCTTATATTGACTCAAAATAATCTTTACCAAGGTGCAGTAAATTTAAAACAACAATGGGAAATAAATAATAAACCCTACCGTGATCATATTAATGGGATTGATTTTCAATATACGCCATTAGGATGGCCAATAGTAAATATTCATAATCAGCTTGATTGTCATAAGTTATGGCAGTTATTAACTAATAACATTCATTATAGCAACCATAATGAATCATTGTATGTAACAAATGGAAAATTGACCGATATTAATCATTGTACTTATATTATTAATAATAAAGCGTTGGCAATTTTTTATATTGGTGGCAAAATACGCATTGTAATTTAATGTTATTGTTTTATATAGCAATAAAGAATAAACATGAAGTAACAAGTTGATACATTGTCATAATGTATTAACTTATTACTTCAGTTATCTAGCGAAAAGTAATTTAAAAAGGATTTAAAATGAAAAAACATAATGGCTTTTCATTAATAGAACTTGTCGTTGTGATTATCATTTTAGGAATATTAGCGGCAACCGCGTTACCTCGATTTCTGAATATTACCGATGCTGCAAAAAAATCAGCCATTGAAGCAATGGCGGGTGGATTTGCGACTGCAATTGTCTCAGTTAGAGCACAATGGGAAGCTTATGGTCGTCCTGTTGATCATGGCAATAATAATATTGTTAATTATGATGGTACTGAATTTAAGTTAACCAATGCTGAACAACAAAATAACATTCGCATGGGTTATCCTTTTGCATTAAATAGTAGCAAAACTGCTAATGTATTAGATATTAACGTGAACGATTGCTTAGATTTGTTAGAAGAGTTAATGCAAAACCCGCCTTTAGCGACAACATCTAAAAATACAGTTGCTGATAGCAAAGTATTATTTTATGTCACTGTTGAAAATTTAAAAATTAAAGATATTAATAGTATTAATCCTCAAGGAATTATTACTGAAGCAAAACAATGTCGTTATTATCAATTAGCGTCGGCGAGTAAAAATAGTGCGGGTGATGTTAATCCATTAGCCGGACATTCGTTTACCTATCAACCAACATTAGGTCGCGTTGAAGTTGATTTACAACAAAAACAAAGAGAGAAATAGAATGAAGCGTCAACAAGGTTTTACATTAATTGAATTAGTGGTTGTGATCGTAATTCTAGGTATTTTAGCCGTTACTGCTGCGCCTAAGTTTATGAATCTGCAAGGTGATGCACGTCACGCAACACTTGAAGGTTTAAAAGGCGCTATTCAAGGTGGTGCAGGTATTGTTTATGGTAAAGCTGCAATTGCAGGTATTGAAACAGATGACTCTGGTACTAAAACGGTAAGTACTGCAAATGGTACTGTGATAACGTTATTTGGTTATCCTACTGCAACCGATGGGGGTATCAATGATGCTATTGTTGGTGCTGGTACTAATGGTGACTGGGCATTTAAGGCTGATGGAACTGGAATTAATGCTCGTGTTGTATTTGCATCAAGTAAATACAATACTCAGGTACAAACTGCATCCGTAAGTAATAATGGCGATGTTACATTTACAACTGAAGTACCTAAAAATTGTTACCTTGTTTATAAACCAGCGCAAAGTGCAGGTGTACCAGCGACAGTAGAACTTAAAGCAAATGCATGTAAGAACTAATATAGACTTATTATATTAATAGCCTTTAGAACGTTTTTAGTTAAACAATTAAGAGAAAAGAACATGAAAAAACAACAAGGTTTCACCCTAATTGAACTGGTAGTCGTAATCGTTATTCTAGGTATTCTAGCGGTGACTGCAGCACCTAAGTTTATGAACCTACAAGGCGATGCACGAACATCTACACTTGAAGGCTTAAAAGGCGCAATGAAAGGTGCGGCTGGTATTGTTTATGGTAAAGCAGCGATTGCTGGAGTGGAAAGTATTGCGTCTGGAAAAACCGTAATTGGTGATGATAGTACTAAGCCTATTACTCTTGTTTATGGTTACCCTGCCGCAACATCAGCAGGTATCGGTGCCGCCATTGTTGGTGCAGAAAGTAATGGAGATTGGTCTCCAGTTACTAAGATATCGAATAATGATACTATTTATTACACAATGAATAATCAAGTTGCTACTGCTACTACTACTAATTGTGTTGTTTCTTATACGAATGCTACATCAACAGCAGCACCAACAATTAAAGTTGAACCATGTAATAAATAGTTATTATTTATTATGATTAGAGGAGCCTCTGTGCTCCTCTTTTTTATTTAAACCTGATCAATTAAACAAAAATTTCAATAATTAGGCGGCGAAGTGAAGTCACAACAAGGTTTCTCCCTTATTGAACTTATCATGGTGATCATTCTTATTGGGGTCCTCAGTGCCACTGTTGCTGCACGTTTTTCAGGGCGAAGTGAATTTGATGCTCAGATCACTCGCGATCAAGCAATATCACTCATTCGTCAGCTTCAAATTTCAGCCATGAACGGTGATAGCCAGCCACTAAAAGTTGAATCAAATTGTCTTGGTGTGTGTGACGCTAATCGCCAAGATGCTAATAACAGCTTACGCTATCAACAAACGCAAACCACTTTCTCAATACAACCCTTGAACCGTGGATCCTCGTCGTTATTTTTTAATTTACTGGGGCAACCGACAGTCAGTCAGTCACCAACGGCAGCGCTTAGTTGTGCATCCGGCTGTACAATCACCATTACCGCAAAAAATAATCAAACTGCCAGTATTTGTATTAATAGCCAAGGCTATATTTATAAAAAAACCGATGAGGCGTGTTCACAGTGAACCTTTATCGTAAAGCAAAAGGTTTTACCCTTATCGAAGGGATCATCACCATTGTTTTATTGGCTATTGCAATGATCACCTTGATCAGCTTTTTGTTCCCTCAAGTTGAACGATCAGCGATCCCTTATTATCAAGCTCGCTCGGCAGCGATGGGGGAGGCGATACTTAATCAAGTGTTGGCGCGTCAGTTTGATCAAAATTCCGATCCTAATGGTGACAGTGTTTATCGCTGTGGTGAGAATGATAAACAAGGTGAATTTATTTATTGTTCGGCAACAGGACCTCATCCTAAACCTGCGACATTAGGGCCGGATACTCAGCTTGAACAATCACAACCACAATATTCAAATGATGTTGATGATTTTATTGGTTGCTGGGGGACAAAAGAACAGTGTCAGGGATATAAAGATCTTCATACTATTGATCGAAGAAAATATCCCAATACATTAATGGCTCTCATTCCTAGTTCTGATAATGCTAAATATAAACATATTTTTGCGGTGATCAGCGTTGAATATGATCGCCCTGATCTTGCTGTATTAAAAAAAATTACCATTACCGTCAATGCGGGGCGTTATGGTAAATATGATTACATCGCCTATAAAGGGAATTACTAATGCGTAATTACAACAAAGGTTTTACCTTATTAGAGATGGTGATCGCTATGGTAATACTGTCGATCATCATGATCGGCATCGGTAGTTATATTGCGCTGGGTGTGAAAGGCTATACTAATACGGTGGATCGTGAACGGCTACAATCACAAGCGCGTTTTCTCGTTGCACGTGTGACCAAAGAGATCCGTCATGCTGCACCTAATAGTGTGATGGTTGAAGATCGTTGTATTCGTTTTTATCCTATTGTCAGTTCAGCGGTCTATTATGCTGAATTACCCAATAATAGTAATGAGTTAAATATATCTGCATTTGATCCTAATAATAAAACAATTTGGGGGAGCAAGGGTTGGTATGTCGCGGTTGGATTTGCTTCTGCGGAACAATATCAAAATAATAAGGTAACGATTGATAGTATTGGTGTAGCTAAAACAAATGATAACAATAAAACCAGTAATTTATTCCAATTAACATTATCTACGCCAATTATAACTTCATCACCCGGTAAGCGACTTTATTTATATCGCGAGCAAATTAGTTATTGTCAGCTTGGTAATACTATTGTACGTAAAGTCAATAATAGTGATGGAGTGTTAATGGCAACCAATATTGTTGAGTTTATGCCGAAAGTACAAGCTGCCGGATTAAATAGTGGTGCGATAGCATTAATTGGCATTAAATTTAGCGATCCAAAAACCAATGAAATAGCGAATTATAATCACAGTGTGCAGGTGTTAAATGTATTGTAATCATTACGCTAAACAGCGTGGTAGTGGCTTGATGATAGTATTGTTTGTGATTGTTGTTATGGGGTTAATGGCTATCGTAATGACTAAAATAGGCGCTTCAAGCCAAACCATAACTACCAAAGAAGTGCTTGGTACTCGTGCATGGTTTAGTGCTTATTCTGCCAATGAAGTGGTATTAACCAAGTTATTTCCACTCGGAAATCCATTAATCAGTAAGCCTACAGCTTGTAAAAATTATTCTGTTGCAGAAATAAAAACGATGATGCCGCCACTTCAACAAGGGTGCAAAATTACGAGTATTAATTGTGCCGCTGCAATTATAAATAAGATTAATGAATATAAATTATTAAGTACTGTAACATGCGGCAGTGGAAAGGTTTCTATGACACGGACACAAGAAGTTTGGGCAAAGGGGGTAAAATGATTCGGATTATAATTGTATTGCATTTATTATTATTTTCTATTTTTTCCTTTGCTGATAATAATACAAATACTCAAAAATTTATCCATTCAATGGATGTTGGTCGATATAATGTTTTAGCTAATCATAATAATGATGCATATTATTGCATTAAAAATATATGTACGATTAAGTTTAATAAAACATTTAATACGATTCCTGTTGTATTCTTAATGAACACAGTTAATTTTAATGATGAAAAAGATCAGCCATCTGCATTGATAATAAAAGAAGTTACAACTTCAAGTGTTTCTTTTCAACAAGTTATGGCTCCAGATAGGGATAAGCCTGTAGATATTGTACCTAAGCCAATGAAATTAATTAACTACTTAGTAGTGGAAGAAGGAACCTATCAATTGCCCGATAATAGTTATGTTATCGTTGGTAGTCTCAATACTAATTATTTTCAATATAAATTTAGGGTTCCTAATGGTAGGTCAAATCATAATCAATGGGTAAATGTTAATTTAAATAAATATATTAATAATAGTGATATTAAATTAGTTAACACTCCTGGTGTATTACATCAAAAGCAAACTGATAATAATCAGATGTGGTTAACAACAACTGTTAATAATGTTACTAGAAATAAGTTTCAGTTATCGTTGGAAAAATCTGAGATAGGTGGATATAAAGATAAAGAACGTATAAAAATACCAAAAAAAAATGAAAAGATTGGGTTTTTAGCGGGATCTGGTAATTTTTATTATCAAGATTTACGAATATTATTTGGTATTCAACAAACAAATAATACATTACATCAACTAGACCCAATTACCAGTGGTTGTGGTAATTTTGTTGATTTTCAACCGCCATTTAAATCTATACCATATATTTTTGCAAATAAAGATGCGCGAAAAGGACCTGATGGTGGTTGGGTTCGTTTATGTAAAGCTCAAAATAACAAAGCTAGTTTTGCAATTGATGAAGATATGGATACTGATCCAAATAGAGATCATCAGGGTGAAGTTATTGGTTATGTGGCTATTGATTATAAAAAAGAAGAACCACCAATAGGTGAACTTTGTAAGTATTTTCCATCAACAGTGTCATCTAATAAAAATAATGGTTCTATATGGTTAAGTGAGCAGTCTATTATACAAGGACAATATAATAATTTTAAATTGAATTTTAATGAAATAAATTTTCAGAGTTATGGGCGACAAGATAATTGTTGGTTTGATGATAATAAATGGAAATGTGAATTAGCTACATCCTATAATCCTGTGCCAATGTTAAATCTAACTATTCCACCTAAGGATAGTTACTATGTAGGTAGTGATATATTAAACCCAGGTAGTTATGGTAATTTATCTCTATCAAATAAACATATAAAATTAATGACAGGTAAATATTATTTCGAGAATTTATCGTTATATGCTAATTCTAGTATTGAATTATTACCTAATAGTAAAGCTGAAATATATACAAAAAAAATAGAAACTAATAATGCATCTATCAATGAAAATGGAGATGCTAATAATGTTTTTATCTATTCATCTGGAAATGTTCAATTTAGAGGGTATCAAAAAAGAAATATTAATGCATTTATATATTCAATAAAAAATGTTTATATCGAAGGTAATACGACTTTAACGGGATCAGTTACTGCATATAATTTAAGATTAAATTCATATGCAAGAATAAATTCGCAGAATACATGTATTAACCCACCAATACCGCCAGTAGAAAAAAATAAATTAATAATAACACCTCAAGTTAGCTACGGATTAACCTGTGAGCGTATTCCTATTGATTTTTATGTTTATCATGATAGTGGAAAAATTAATACTGATTTTGTGGGTAATCTAACGATAACACAGCAAGATGGAATCTGTTGGTCGACGACTAATAATGGTTATTGTTTTACTGATACTGCTGCGATCCCTATTTCTGGTGGCCATATTCAATTATATATGCAGAGTCTTAACAACGGTAATGTGAAGGTAAATGCAAATTTAGCCGAAGATAAAACCGTTACGGCCACTGGTGGGCCATACCGATTTGCACCATATGGTTTTAGAATTAATGGTTCAAAGGGGATTGAACTTGTCGCTGGTAAACCTAAGACTGTGACTATCGAAGCGGTTGCTTCAAGTGGTGCTCAATGTACAGTTATTAAGGATTATCAAGGTAGTGCACAGCTTACGTTTTCTAATATGCAGGGCTTAATGCCGAAGCACCTTTCTCAACCTTTGAATGTTAATGCTGGCACACTTATTTCTCATAAAGAACTTAGTCGAAGTCTGTTATTCAATCAGGGAGTTTCTCATTTAGCATTGAAATATTTGGATGCTGGCTCTCTAGGTTTTTCTGTGTTTGATCCAAAATGGAAACCTCAACAATGTTCTCAGCGAAATTCATCATGTAGTGATTGGGAGCAAAACTGGTCAGGCTTACAAGGACAGGGATTAGTTAACTCCCGCCCGTGGACGTTTGCTATATGTCCGTTAACGTTTAATGGCAAAAATGAATATCGAAATGCAAGTGGTACTTCTAATGATGGTGAAGCTTATACTGCCGCAGGATATCCATTTGATGTGTTATTAAAGCCATTAATATGGCAAAAAGATCTCACTAGTGTGCTTGATGTCTCTAATCAAGATTACTGTAGTGCTTCTGTGACAAAAAACTTTTTAGTGGCTGACTCTCCGCCTTTAGATTCTGGTGTGATATCACAATATAGTCTTCATACCCCAAATAGTGGAAATAAAGGAACCTTTCATTTCGGCGAGATAACTAAAGAGCCAACACTTAATGGTTTATTGGTTAAAGGTAATACTTGGAGTGAAGTCGGCAGTATCTGGTTACAGGTTGGATTGAATAATTATTTAGGGATGAATATAGATCAAAGTAAACGTCATATTGGTCGTTTCTTCCCTGCTTATTTTGGTTTGACTCATAATCAATTAACGCCAGCAATGACATCGTTTACTTATATGGGGCAACCTTTTCCGGTGCATTGGACTGTAAATGCATTTAATCAGCAAGGAAAGGCATTAGATAATTATGATCAATTTGCTGAAACATTGACGGCTAAATTTGGATTTGTGGTGAAAAATAATAATGGTGGCGATGATCAGCGATTGTTATTGCAAGATCCTGTTCCTGAAAAATGGTCACATAATGTAGAAAATGGCCATTCATATATTAATTATCAATCGAATATTACTTATTCTCGTAAGGGGTTTTTATCGACACCATTAATTACATCGCCAGATGGTCCTGATGAATTATGGCAATTATGGTTAAATTTCCTTAACCCTAGAGATAATCGACCAAGTGATTCACCTCGTTTGTTAACATCTGAGCTATGTGATTCTAAGGATGGTTGTACAAACCCAACGATACAAAAAGTAATAAGTTTAAGGATCGGTAATACGAATCCTATGCGTTATGGCCGTATGGTATTGCAAGATGCAGCAGGTGATATTGGTAAGTCATTAACGATTCCTTTAAGGCTTGAGTATTGGAATGGTGTTGAATTTGTTACTAATACCGATGATTTAGCTTCCACATTTAATGGGGCTAACTATTGCCGTCAAATATTAATACAAGAACCAGCACCTCATACACCCAATAGCCCAACGACGTCTGGTGTCGGTACTGTTATCGCCGGTCTGCCATTACTTAATCAGTTAACGGCTAACCCTAATGGTGATTTTAAACAACAAATTCGTTTTTGGCAGCGATTATCAGCAGCAACACTACCAACCCAAATAACCAGTACGCCGAAAATTAATTGTGAAGATAGTGCATCAAATCAACCATGGTTACGTTATAACTGGCGCAGATTAGGCGATGAAGATCCATCAGCAACGGTAACCTTTGGGGTTTATCATGGTAATAAACGCATTATTTATCGTGCTGAAGCCAATGCTGTTGGTCAGTCTATTCCTTATCAGAATTATCAGTAACCGTTGTGTAATAAAATGGTAAATATTTAGAATAGATTTAAAATATTAGGTGGAAGTTGATTATAATATGACTAGATATATATTTAAAAAAGGTCTCAATCAACTCATCGAGTAAATAAATTGCGTGTCTGGACGCGGTTTAGCGATCCAGATCTTGTTTCGCTAAGGTGCACTTGATACATTGAGTCTAATTTACGATTTTTTAACGCTTGCAGGAATAGCTGAAGACTATGTTTAAGAAGCTTCGTGGCATGTTTTCCAATGACTTGTCTATTGACTTGGGCACTGCCAACACCCTTATTTATGTCAAAGGACAAGGAATTGTTCTTGATGAACCCTCTGTTGTAGCTATTCGTCAAGATCGCACTGGAGCAACCAAAAGTGTTGCTGCAGTAGGTCATGATGCTAAACTTATGCTTGGTCGTACACCAGGTAATATAGCCGCAATTCGTCCAATGAAAGATGGCGTGATTGCCGATTTTTACGTTACTGAAAAAATGCTTCAACACTTTATTAAACAAGTGCATGACAATAGCTTTTTACGTCCAAGTCCACGTGTATTAGTGGCTGTACCTTGTGGTTCAACTCAGGTTGAGCGTCGTGCGATTCGCGAATCAGCGCAAGGTGCTGGTGCACGTGAAGTTTACCTTATTGATGAGCCAATGGCGGCAGCAATTGGTGCAGGTATGCCTGTATCTGAAGCAACGGGCTCAATGGTGATCGATATTGGCGGTGGTACCACTGAAGTTGCGGTTATTTCATTAAATGGTGTAGTGTATTCATCATCTGTTCGTATCGGTGGTGATCGCTTTGATGAAGCGATTATTAACTATGTACGTCGTAACTACGGCAGCTTGATTGGTGAAGCAACGGCTGAGCGCATAAAGCATGAAATTGGTTCGGCTTATCCTGGTGATGAAGTCCGTGAAATTGAAGTGCGTGGCCGTAACCTTGCTGAAGGTGTTCCACGTAGCTTTACGTTGAACTCCAATGAAATTTTAGAAGCATTGCAAGAGCCGTTAACGGGGATTGTATCTGCGGTTATGGTTGCACTTGAGCAATGTCCACCAGAATTAGCGTCTGATATTTCAGAGCGCGGTATGGTATTAACTGGTGGTGGTGCATTATTACGCGATCTTGATCGTCTACTCACTGAAGAAACAGGTATTCCTGTTGTTGTGGCAGAAGATCCATTAACGTGTGTAGCGCGTGGGGGCGGTAAAGCGCTTGAAATGATCGATATGCATGGTGGCGATCTCTTCAGCGAAGAATAATACCATCATAGGATCCTAATTAAACAGGTTATAGTGTTATATGAAACCTATATTTGGCAGAGGTCCATCTCTGCAATTACGCCTGTTTCTTGCCATATTATTATCGGCTAGCTTAATGCTAGCCGATAGTCGTCTTGGTGCTTTTGCCAATATTCGTTATTTATTGAATTCGGCGGTCGCACCGCTGCAATATGCTGCTAATTTACCACGTGAAATGTTAGATGTTTTACGTGGGCAATTCAGTTCTCATCAACGACTATTGACTGAAAATAAAGCATTAAAACGTGATTTATTCGTCATGAAAAGTAATGTGTTATTACTCGATCAATTACAGCAAGAAAACCAGCGTTTAAGAGATTTACTGGGTTCTCCATTTGTACGTGATGAACGTAAAATGGTTGCTGAAGTAATGGCGGTTGACTCGGATCCTTATAGTTATCAAGTGATGATAAATAAAGGTCGCGTTGATGGCGTTTATGAAGGCCAGCCCGTGATCAATGATAAAGGTATTGTCGGCCAAGTGTCTTATGTTGGTGCGCACAATAGCCGCGTATTATTGCTCATTGATCCTACCAATGCGATTCCGGTACAGGTTGTACGCAATGACATTCGTGTTATTGCAACAGGTGGTGGACGTAATCATCAGATTTTACTAGAACATGTACCAAGTAGCACTGATATTGAGAAAGGTGATTTACTGGTCAGTTCCGGTCTTGGTGGGCGTTATCCTGAAGGCTACCCTGTGGCGCGAGTAACATCATTTACCTTTGATAATAAACGCCCATTTGCACAAATAACGGCAAAGACAACAGTCCAGTTTGATCGCTTGCGTTATCTTTTATTGGTATGGCCCACTGATCGCACAAAAATCAAAGATCAAACTGCCGTTACTGCTGAAGGTGCACCAATAACAACCGCGGTGACCCCCGTTACTGCAACGGATCCTGTGACACTGACTACACCAGCTGTCAATCCAACGGTACCAGCGCCAAGGAAGGTGAACAATGCCAACGAATAAAGCACATGGTCGAATCTGGATTTGGCTGTCATTTTTGTTTGCATTGGTGCTACAAGCTGTACCGTGGCCGGGAGAGTTAGAACCGTTTCGGCCGTCATGGATGGTACTTGTGACATGTTATTGGGTGTTAGCGTTACCTCATCGAGTTAATGTCGGTACAGCCTTAGTGGTGGGTCTATTATGGGATTTAACCTTGGGCTCAACATTGGGTGTTCGTGGGCTAATGTTGTCGGTGATTGCTTATATTATTGCGCTTAATTTTAGAGTCTTGCGTAATTTGTCATTATGGCAGCAGGCAATTGTGATAGCGTTATTATCACTAGCCGCGAAATTAATTGAATTTTGGGCTGAATACTTAGTCTCAAATATTAGTTTTTATCCACAGCAATTATTCGCGGTGCTCTTAAATTTTATATTATGGCCGTGGCTATTTTTATTATTACGCCGCATGCGACGTAAATTAGCGATTAGCTAATAACGATTAACATTATAGGGGGAGCCAGTCGGTATCCCCCTTTGCTCTTTTAGCGCCATAATTGTGAAATAATTAAATAAATGAGTATTTAACGATATATTGCTTAACTGGGTATTATTTAACAAAGGATAATTATGACTTCTATTCAACTTTATCTTGCCTCTGGTTCGCCACGTCGAATGGAGCTTTTAACCCAACTTGGTTATAACTTTGAACGGGTGGTGGTAGATGTTGAAGAATGTCATCAAGCTCAAGAAACAGCAGCCCAATATGTTCAACGCTTATCACGTGATAAAGCTTTTGCGGGTGTAAAAGCAGCGAATAATGATATTCCCGTACTAGGGGCTGATACAATTGTTGTAGTAGATCAACAAATTCTAGAAAAACCAGTCGATTTTGAGGATGCGGCGCGTATGCTGAGGTTATTATCAGGACGGCAACATCAAGTCATGACGGCTGTCACCTTAGCGACACCATCGCATAGCCAAACATGTCTAGTGACCACTCAAGTGTGGTTTAAAACTTTGTCTAATAACGATATAAAAAAATACTGGCAAAGTGGTGAGCCACAAGACAAAGCGGGAAGCTATGGTATTCAGGGAATTGGTGGCAAATTTATTACCCGTATCGACGGCAGCTATTACGCTGTGATGGGGTTACCATTAGTGGAAACCGACATCATGGTACAAGATTTTTTAAAATTATAAGTAGAGGCAACCATGGGCACTGAGCTGCTAATAAATGTGACGCCGAGTGAAACACGGGTCGCAATGATTGAAGGGGGTGTTTTGCAAGAGATTCACATTGAACGTGAATCAAAGCGAGGCATCGTCGGCAATATTTATAAAGGGCGTGTTAGTCGCGTTTTACCGGGAATGCAGGCTGCATTTGTTGATATCGGTTTAGATAAAGCGGCTTTTTTACATGCATCAGACATTGTTCCTCATACTGAATGTGTGGCGGAGAATGAAAAAAAACAATTTAAAGTACGCGATATCTCAGAGTTAGTCCGCCAAGGTCAAGATATCGTGGTCCAAGTGGTTAAAGATCCGTTAGGAACTAAAGGTGCGCGTTTAACCACCGATATTACGCTACCATCGCGTTACTTAGTGTTTATGCCTGGTGCAAGTCATGTGGGGGTATCACAGCGTATTGCATGTGAAAAAGAGCGTGATCGTTTGAAAAAAGCGGTGTCACAACATTGTGATCATCTTGGTGGTTTTATCATTCGCACCGCTGCAGAAGGTGCTGATCCGGATGAAGTTGCCCAAGATGCGGCATTTCTTAAGCATTTATGGCGTAAGGTCATCGAGCGCAGAGCGAAATACAAACCCCGTTCAATGCTATACGGTGAGCTTGGATTAGCGCAACGTATTTTACGTGACTTTGTTGGTACTGAAATTAACCATATTCAGGTCGATTCGCGAGTGGCGTTTGATAAACTCAAAGAATTTACTGATGAGTTTGTGCCAGAGGTTACCGAAAATATTGAATATTATTCTGGTGATCAGCCTATCTTTGATCTTTATGACACCGAAGCTGAAATTCAGCGTTCGCTTGATCGTAAAGTAGAAATGAAATCTGGTGGTTATTTGATCATTGATCAGACGGAGGCTATGACCACTATTGATATTAATACTGGCGCATTTGTTGGTCGTCGTAATCTTGATGAAACCATTTTTAATACCAATATCGAAGCGACGAAAGCAATAGCCCGCCAATTACGATTACGTAATTTAGGTGGTATTATTATTATCGATTTTATTGATATGGTATTAGAAGATCACCAGCGTCGTGTATTGCAAGCGTTAGAGCAGGCACTGTCATTTGATCGCGTTAAAACCAATGTTAATGGTTTTACTCAGCTAGGGTTAGTTGAAATGACCCGTAAGCGTACCCGTGAGAGTATTGAGCATGTACTATGCAATACTTGTCCATCTTGTGAAGGCCGCGGTACGGTTAAAACCGTTGAGAGTGTGTGCTATGAAATTTTACGTGAAATCACTCGTGTGAATCGCGCATATGATGCTGATCGGTTCGTGGTTTATGTCTCATCAGCGGTAGGTGATGCTTTAGCTGGAGATGAATATCATGCGCTTGCTGAGCTGGAAGTGTTTATTGGTAAACAGGTGAAAATTAAACCAGAGCCTCTTTATACTCAAGAGCAGTTTGATGTAGTGATGATGTAACATATTAATGAGGAAGTAATAGTGCCAAAAATACTCGTACGTCTTGTGCGCGGTGGGTTATGGTTGATAGTGATTGTAGCGTTATTATTCGCATCATTAGTCACTAGTCTAAGGTTACTGCTTCCTCATATTAATGATTACCGTCAGCCAATAGCCTATTGGGTGTCACAGCAGGCGGATATTTCCCTACAATTAGCGCATATTGATGGACGTTGGCAAGCTGCTGGGCCAGCTATTACATTAACGGGCGTTACCGTTGCAGCTCAACCACATTCTCAACCATTGGCCAATATTGGTCAGATTTCATTTTATTTTGATATTTGGCATTCAGTATTGCACTTGCGCCCTATTTTTAAGCAAGTCGCTATTGGTCAGGTTGATCTTGATCTTACCAAAATAAAGTCATCTTCACCGACGACGAATGTAGCCGATGTAAGCTTAGCTCAACGTTTAGAGCAGCTGTTTTTTACACGCTTAGGTCAGTTCCAACTCCTCGATTCATCAGTGTCTTTTATTGCTCCATCCGGCGCTCAACAACAACTGAATATTAAACAACTTGATTGGGCTAATATTGATGGTCGACATCTTGCGCAAGGTAATATTAATTTTGCCAATACAGATTTAGGACAATTGGCCGTTAAAGCCGATATTTCAGAACAAGGTGGGCTTGATAGCCTGTCTGGTACGTTATATATCAAAGGTAAGCATGTCTCTGTAACACCGTGGCTGAATAAACAACTGGCTGGCGTGGCAAATATTACCAATAGCGAAATAGGGGGGGAAGCATGGCTAACCCTCAATAATGGTCAGATTACGATAGGTAAAGCTAAAGTTGATAACTGCATTATTGATTGGCAAGCGGGTAATCAACAACATCAGATTAAAATTAAACAGGGGCTGGTGGCGCTAAGACCGATTCGATTGGCGGATGGCTCAAGAACATGGCGTATTGATACTGAACAATTTGTTATTTATACCGATGATGTTGTATGGCCCGTATTTGATATTGCGGCCCAATTACGTTTTGGTGAGCATGACCAGTTAAAACAATGGAAATTAGCCTTAAGTAATATTTCGTTACAGCGACTATTACCCTTAATTAATTTCTTACCGCCAACCAATAAGCTAGTAAATGCAGTTCAACATCTTAAACCGAGTGGGTTGTTAACACATCTTCGCGTTGCTGGTGAAGCAAATGAAGTTCCGCGTTTTTCGTTTAAGGTGCAGCAGTTAAGTGTCAAACCATGGCAATGGGTTCCTGGTATTAATCATTTAAATGCCACCATTGCAGGTAATGGTCATCAAGGTAAGATCTCACTGAATGTAGCGGCAGATAGCTTTGCTTATGATCGTGTGTTTTCTAAGCCTTTAAAAATAAATCAAGCTCAGGTGCAGGCGTATTGGCATCGAAATGGACACCAAACAACGGTATGGAGTGATCGGCTTGTCGTGGCAACGCCAGATTTAACCTTTGCCGGCCAAGCTCGCGTTGATATTCCCACGACTGGCTCGCCATGGTTGTCATTATTTGGTGAAGCCAATGTGGTTGATGCGGGTCAAACTTGGCGTTATTTACCTCGCCCTGCGCTGGGGGATCGCTTAACTAACTATTTAGCCTCTGCAATTAAAGGCGGCAAGGTTAAGTCAGCCCGTATTTTATGGTATGGCGCTCTTAATGCATTTCCATATCAGTATCATGATGGTGTTTTTCAAGCTTTTGTGCCGCTAACACAGGCGAAATTTAGTTTTGATCCTGCATGGCCTTTACTGCGTGATCTTCAACTTAAGTTGTTATTTGAAAATGACAAAATGTATCTTGATGCAAATCATGTCAAAACCTTAGGTGCGAGCAGTTCTAAAGTGGTTGGGGAGGCAGATTTAGCCCCTAATGGTAGGCTTAAACTAGCGATAGATCTTGCTGCGACAGGGCCACAAGTTCATCAATATATGTTGAATAGCCCCTTAGCAACTTCTGTTGGTAGCGCACTGACAACCATTGATGTGACAGGCCCTGTTACTGCTAAGCTTAATTTGGATATTCCGTTTGATAGTAACAATGTCGATGCTAGCGGTAAGGTGTATTTTAACCATACCCCAATTACATTGAAGACCCCCCATTTAGCTATTGAAAATGTTAACGGTAGCTTAAGTTTTAATAATAGTGCCATTAAAGCGCAACGGCTGACGGGGATGTTATATCAGCAACCGATCACCTTTGGGTTTGATGGTAATAATGTTAAAAATTCGGCTGATTATAAAGTTAATGTCAGTGTTGGTGGGCAATGGCAATTGGCTAAGTTACACGATTATTTACCCGCAACGTTATTAGATAATCTAAGTGGTAGTAGTGATTGGCACGGTTTGGTTGGGATTGATATTAAGCCTCAAGGTTTTAGTTATACAGTGGGGGTTAAGGTGCCATTGACTGATGTTAGTAGCCAGCTTCCTTACCCATTACAGCAACGAAAACATACCGCATCAGCACTTACAGTGAAGGTTCAAGGTGATAAAAATCAATTAAAGGTTAACGCTGATTTGCCAAATATTGCTTATCAAGGCCAGATTTCGTTACTGGCATCAGTGCCTAAAATTACCGCCAGTAATCTTACTATCGGTGCTAAGAAATTATTAACCTCACCACTCCAAGGGCAGTTAGTACAGATTAATAGTCGCGAGCTTAATGCGGATCAATGGTTAGCTGTCGTGAAAAAATTGCGTGATAGTCATATGGGGTTATCTGCTACTACGACTGCGAGTAGCCCTGCTTTTTCAGTACCATTGCCGACACGAGTGATGGCTAAAATTGGTCAATTAACTTTAGGTGGGCTTAACTGGCATCAGGTTGATACTGTTGCAACGCATGCTCGTGGGTGGTCAATTAAGTTAGCGTCACAAGAAGCGAATGGTTATATATCATGGATAAAAAATCAGCCACTAAATGTTATTTTAAAATCGTTACACCTTAATCTTCCTCAATTAAATCAGCAACCGCCCGCGGAATTATTAAGCCCTATCTTAACGGCAAAACCACAATCAACTGTAGTTACCGCGAATGATAGCAGTATCATGGCTGCCATACCTGCGATAGATTTATCGATTGCTGATGCTTGGTTACAAGGCTACCGCTTGGGATCTGTCACTGCGATATTAAGTAAGCATAATAAGCAACTACAATTACAGCAGCTTAAGATTCAATCGGGAAATGTGAAATTAACGGCTTCGGGTGATTGGAGCATACACCACCATCAAAATCACACTAAACTTGATGCTGTTATTAGTGGCACTAACAGTACCGATTTACTTGATCGGTTTGGCATTTCCGGTGGTGTACAAAATGCGTCGTTTAATACTCATGTCATCGTTAACTGGCAAGGTACGCCTTGGGGCATTGATCGTACAACATTAAATGGCACGGTGAAGACGGACATTGGTAAAGGTATCGTCAGTGGTGTCGGTGGCGCAGGACGACTATTAGGGTTGTTTAGTCTAGATTCAATTATTCGAAAAATGAAACTCGATTTTTCAGGGGTATTTGATAATGGCTTAGCCTTTAATTATATTCGTGGTGATGGCACCATTAAAAAAGGTATTTTCAATAGTAATAATATTAAGATGCAGGCGTTAGCGGGTGATATGTATATCAACGGTAAAGTAAATCTGATTGATGAAAAGGTAAATGCTAACGTTAAGTTTATTCCTGACTTCACCTCCGGATTACCTGTGATGACGGCCTTTGCTGTTGCACCACAAGTTGCATTGTATGTGTTTGCAATCTCAACCGTATTGTCACCGGTATTAGATGTTATTACGCAAGTTAATTACCAAGTCACAGGGCCAATAGCCTCACCAAAAGTTGTCGAGCGTTCTCGTTTCGAAGGTGAATATAAAATACCAGAGATTAATAGTTTTAAAGAGTAAGCGCTTTTAAGAACAGGCGTATTTGAGTTGTGCTGTCACATGCGTTGTGACGTTTGATAAATCTGATGTGTATCAGAATAGTTCAGGGAGATTGCCATGACCAAAATTGGTGTAGTACAAATGAATTCAGGCACTGATCCTGAGCGTAACTTAAGCCAACTAAAAAAGTTTATGCAAGGGTTACAACTTCAAGGGGCCAAATTAGTTGTTACCCCTGAAAATAGTGTCGTTTTTGGCAGTAAAGCCGATTATCAACGTTGGGCTGAACCCCTCGGTAATGGTCCATTACAGCAACAATTATCTCAATATTCTCAACAGTTAGGAATTTGGTTATTGATTGGCTCCATGCCGATTCTTCAAGCTGATGGTAGCATTACGACTACTGCTATCTTATTTGATGATCAAGGTAAGTTACATGCGCACTATAATAAAATGCACATGTTTGATGTAGATGTTGCCGATAAACACCATAGTTACCGTGAGTCTGATACCTTTAAAGCAGGCGATGAAATTAAAGTGATTGATACGCCTTTTGGCAAGCTAGGATTATCCATTTGTTATGATATTCGCTTTCCACAGTTATACAGTCAATTACGCCAGCAAGGTGCTGATATAATAGTGATTCCAGCAGCATTTACTAAGCTAACTGGACGCGCTCATTGGGAAGTGTTAGTGCGTGCGCGTGCCATTGAAACCCAGTGTTGGGTAGTGGCTGCAGCACAATGGGGCGAGCATAATGAAACGCGAGAAACCTGGGGTCACTCAATGATTGTTGATCCTTGGGGACAAGTGGTTGCGTGTCAACAACAAGGAACGGGTGTTCTGACGGCAAATGTTGATTTACAATTAGCACATAAGATCCGTACTAATATGCCAGTGGCTGATCATGCCCGATTGGTGTTCAGTCATATTCAATAACTAAGAGCAAATTAATGACCCTTAACACTGTAGAAAGTACCATGCTAGACCAATCAGGTCTCGGTCGTGATGAATTGCATAATATTCTTGGCTTAATTGCTACCCGTGATGTTGATTATGCTGATATATATTTTCAGTCATGCTGGCATGAGTCGTTAGTTCTAGAAGACAGTATTATCAAAGATGGTTCGTTTAATATTGATCGTGGCGTCGGTGTTCGCGCTGTCGCGGGTGAGAAGACAGGCTTTGCTTATTCAGATCAAATTAATCTATTAGCATTAACTCAAAGTGCAAAAGCTGCCCGTGGCATTGTTCGTCAAGGCGGTAATGGTAAAGTACAAACATTCACACCAATGGCATCATCTGGTATTTACTTTCCAATTAATCCATTGGGCAGTTTTGATAAATTTCAAAAGATCGCCTTACTTGAAGAAATTGATCGCTATATTCGCACCAAAGAGCCGTTAGTTACTGAAGTCTCAGCCAGCATTAATGGCGTTTATGAAGAAGTCTTAGTTGCCGCGCTTGATGGCACTTACGCGGCGGATATTCGTCCATTAGTACGATTATCCATTACGGTTTTGGTTGAGAAAGGCGATAAGCGTGAACGCGGCAGTGCTGGTGGCGGTGGTCGTTATGGTTATGAGCGATTTTTAACAGAAGATACAACCGGTAAGAGCCAAGCGATCTTCTTTGCTGATGAAGCTATTCGCCAAGCATTAGTTAACCTTGAAGCTGATGCAGCTCCAGCAGGAACTATGCCTATTGTATTAGGTGCGGGTTGGCCAGGCGTTTTATTGCATGAGGCGGTAGGTCACGGCTTGGAAGGTGACTTTAACCGTAAAGGATCTTCTATGTTTGCCGGTCAAATAGGCCAGCAAGTGACATCATCGTTATGTACTATTGTTGATGATGGCACATTAGTTGATCGCCGTGGCTCAATTAATATTGATGATGAAGGTACGCCAGCTCAACATAACGTATTAGTTGAAGGCGGTAAGCTGAAAGGCTATATGCAAGATAAGCTTAATGCACGTTTAATGGGGGTCGCACCAACAGGTAATGGTCGTCGTGAATCTTATGCCCATTTACCGATGCCGCGTATGACTAATACTTATATGTTACCTGGTGAGCATACACCTGAAGAAATTATTGCCAGTGTTAAAAATGGTATTTACGCGCCCAATTTTGGTGGTGGTCAGGTTGATATTACTTCAGGTAAATTTGTGTTTTCTGCTTCTGAAGCGTATTTAATTGAGAACGGTAAAGTAACCCGTCCAATTAAAGGTGCAACTCTCATTGGTAGTGGTATTGAAGCGATGCAGCAAGTGTCTATGGTCGGTAATGATCTTGATATTGACCGTGGGGTTGGTGTGTGTGGTAAAGCGGGTCAGAGTGTGCCTGTTGGCGTCGGTCAACCAACATTGAAGATTGATTCAATGACTGTTGGTGGCACTGAATAATTTTTTATTGTGACACGGTTTTAATAAAGAGTGGGTTTCAATAAAATAAAATGCCAGCATGAATGCTGGCATTTTTTTGTTCATCTATGCATTAATCAACGAGATTAATCAGCAAGGTAGAGAGATTTTAGATATTGAAAAATCTCACGGTATGCTTTGCCAGGTTTTTCCTGCGCTTTTTCTTTTGTTGCTTGGCGCATTAACTGGCGTAGGTGTTGGCGATCAGCATCAGGATGATCAACCATAATCGCATTTAACATGCTGTCACCATTCTCAATTAACTTGTCACGCTTCATTTCAAGCTTTTTAAGGGCAACGGTGTGTTGTGAGTGCTTATTATTTAATTTGTCGAGTGCGGCTTGAATTGGTTCAAGATCCATATGACGCATCTGCTTACCAATAAATTGCAACTGACGACGACGCGCTTCTTTACTAAAGCGTTGTGCGTCTTTAATGGCGGCCATCATTTCTTCATCTAATGGCACTTTTGCAAGAGCGTTTGGCGTTAATTCAACTAGCGCTTCGCCAATTTTTTGCAATTCTTCCATGTCGCGTTTCATCTCTGATTTACTTACCCAGATGATTTCTTCTTCTTCATCCCAAGGGGCTTTTTTGTTTTTACGGCTCATAAATGGGCTCACTCATTGTATCAATAGTTCTATTTTATCAGTTTAATAACGATTTTGGGCGTAAATTACATTATTCTATAACTAAATAAGCTAAACCCTAACCTTAAGTGATTGTATGGACGTAAGAGAACAGGTTGCTCAACAGCGTGTTGAACTTGAAGCCGCAGTAGCAAAAGCGCTTGAAGTTGCTGGTAAACAGGCTGATGCAGCCGAAGTAGCCATTAACAAAACAACAGGTATCAGTGTTTCTACTCGTATGTGCGAAGTTGAAAACGTTGAATTTAATAGTGACGGTGCACTTGGCATTACTGTGTATCGCGGTCACCGTAAAGGTAGCGCATCAACTTCTGATTTAAGTGAAGCGGCTATTGCTCAAACGGTTGCTGCCGCTTTAGATATTGCAAATTACACTTCTGAAGATCCGTTTGCAGGCCCTGGCCCTGCGGAATTGATGGCGCGTAATATTCCTGATTTAGACTTATTTCACCCTGATGAGCCAGAGCCTGATCGTGCTGCTGCGATTGCAATTGCCGCAGAAGAAGCGGCGCTTGCCTTTGATCCTCGCGTAAAACAAAGCGATGGTGCCAGTTACGATAGCCATTACGGTGTGCGTGTTTACGGTAATAGTCATGGCATGTTAGCCAGTTATGCCTCTAGTCGCCATAGCATTAGTTGCTGTGTGATCAGTGAAGGCAAAGATGGCAATATGGAGCGTGATTATAGTTATACCACTTCACGTTTAGCCTCTGATATGTGGACCCCAGAACGTGTGGGTCGTCATGCAGCAGAGCGCACCGTAAGCCGTATTGATCCACAAAAACTCACTACTCGTGAAGCGCCAGTGATGTTTGCTGCGGATGTTGCTACTGGTCTTTTTGGTCATTTAGTGATGGGAATTAGCGGTGCGAATTTATATCGTAAATCATCATTTTTATTAGATAAACTGGGTGAGCAAATTTTCCCAGAGTGGCTAAATATTAGTGAGCGTCCTCATATTTTACGTGGTATGGCAAGTACCCCGTTTGATAGCGAAGGGTTAGCGACCTATGATCGTGAGATCATCACTGGCGGTGCACTGCAAACGTATCTATTAACAAGCTATGCAGCGCGTAAAATGAAGATGCAACCAACAGGTCATGCTGGTGGTATTCACAACTGGATCGTGTCATCAACCGGTGAAAACTTTGAGCAAATGCTGAAGAAGATGGATCGTGGTTTGTTAGTGACTGAATTGATGGGCCAAGGAGTGAACATTATCACGGGTGATTATTCTCGTGGTGCTGCGGGCTTCTGGGTTGAGAATGGTCAAATTCAATATCCTGTCTCTGAAATTACCATTGCTGGTAACCTTAAAGATATGATGCAAAATATTGTCGCTATTGGCAGTGATACTGAAACGCGGAGTCAAATTCTAACCGGTTCTATGTTGTTAGATTCGATGAAGATTGCGGGTGAATAATCGTTGTTAATGACGTGATTTATGCGTAATAAAAAAGTCCAAATCAATTACTGATTTGGACTTTTTTTATCAATAAATTATCACTGATTAAGGTGTAATAAAAATGGTCGCTAGACCTAAGAACACCATTAAACCAACAATATCAGTACAGGTTGTCAGTGCCATACCGCCAGCAAGTGCTGGGTCAATTTTTAGTTTTTTAAGCCCAATTGGAATTAATACGCCAGCAACGCCGGCAACAAATAAGTTTGCTAGCATTGCGCCGGCCATGATCGCGCCGAGTATTAAGCTCCCTTTCCAAATAAAGACCACTAAGCCAATAATTAATGCCCATACTAAGCCATTAATTAATCCGACTCGGGCTTCTTTACTCAGTAGCCAACGGGTGTTGGTATCACCAATGTGACCGACAGCAAGGCCTCGAATAACCAGTGCTACGGTTTGGTTACCAGCCACTCCACCCATTGACGGAACAATCGTCATTAATACCGCAACGGTCGCCATCTGTTGTAAGGTGTGTTCAAACATATTGGATACAGATGCGGCTGCTAACGCTGTCAGTACATTAACCCCGAGCCAAATACTACGGCTTTTGGCTGATTTTAATACCGGAGCAAAGGTATCTTCGTCATCATCCATACCCGCCATGGTCATCATTGAGTGTTCCGCTTCTTCACGGATCAAGTCAACCACATCATCGATAGTGATACGACCTAGCAAATGATTATTGGCATCAACAACCGGTGCTGATAACCAATTTCGACGTTCAAAGATATTAGCTATTTCACTGTCTGCCATATCAACGGCAATCGCTTCATCAGCATCTTGCATAACATCTTTAATTTCAATGTCAGGCTGAGTGGTGATGAGCGTTGATAGTGATAAATGACCAATTAATTTTTGATTTTCATCAACTACATACAAAGCATCAGTGGCTTCTGGTAGTTCACCCCGCATACGTAAATAACGTAATACCACATCGGCGGTTACGTCACCTCGAATGGTGATAAAATCGGTACTCATCATCCCACCGGCTGTATCTTCCGGATAGGCGAGTGCTTCTTCGATACGATGACGATCGATGGCATCCATTTGTGCCAATACTTCTTGGTAACGCTCATCAGAGAGGCTACGAAGTACGTAGGCGACATCATCGCTTTCCATCCCCTCGGTAACGGCTGCCAGTTTTTCTGGTTCCATTTGTGAGACGATGCCATCTTTTACATCTTCAGAAAGCTCATCAAGGATCTCACCTTGCTCTTCCGGATCCGTCAATTGCCATAAGACTTGACGTTCTTTCGGAGGCGAGGCTTCTAACAGGTGAGCAATGTCCTCCGGCTCCATATCTTGGAGTAATCGGCGAACATGAACAAACATGCCATTTTCAAGTGCTTTATTGACTTCTTGGAGTGTGTGATGGGTTTGATCTTGTTCTAATACATCCGCCATAGGTATTAGGCCCACTTATATTTGATGGCGCAATAAGCTGAATTTTAACGTAATCAGTGAGTCTTTGTCTTGTGTTGATTACTATTTAATTAGTTTATAAACTGATGAAGTATAGGTATTACGCATGATGGCAATAGTAATATGTCATCATTTCATGTGTTTTCTCTACCAATCGCAGCTAAAAGACGCAATTGATGATAAAGTGTTATATGTTAAAATAATTAACATGGCTAACTACAAAAGATTTAACAGCAGTAATTAATGGCTTTTAATTTAGCCAATTAACTTTCTTCATCAAACCCCGCTTCAATTAAGGTTGAAATGGCCATTAATGCTGATTCTGCATCTTGGCCTTCTGCGCTAACCATGATCTTTTGACCTTGAGCGGAGTCCAGCATGAGTAAGCCCATCACACTGTCTGCCGTTGCGCTGTTATCACCATTAGTGATAGTGATGATGGCTGTGAAACTTTGTGCTAACTCAACTAATTTGATTGCCGCTCGAGCATGAAGCCCGAGACGGTTACGAATAAATAATTCGCGGCTAATGGTCATTTATAATTTTCCAGCGTGCGATGACGTACCTGCACTTGTTGACCTTGTTGAGTAAAATAATCAGCCAGTTGTTGCGCGATATACACCGAGCGATGTTGTCCGCCAGTACAACCAATGGCAACGGTGACATAACTGCGATTATTTTTCTCTAGCATTGGTAACCATGTTTCAAGGAAATTTCGTAGCTGGTAGTTTAGTTTATTGACTTCAGCGTGAGCGGCTAAAAAATCTTTGACGGGCTGATCAAGGCCAGTCTGAGGTTTAAGTTCTGGCACCCAGTGTGGGTTCGGTAAAAAGCGAACATCAAACACATAGTCAGCGTCAGAGGGTAGACCATGTTTAAAACCGAAAGATTCAAATACTAATACTAATTCACGCGCTTCACGGCCAAGAACGCGCGCGCGTACAGTTTCACTCAAATCATGAATGGAGTTGTTAGTGGTATCAATCACTAAGTCTGCATATTCTTTAAGTTCACCAAGCAATATCGCTTCCGATTGAATCGCTTGCTCAAGGCTCATGTTCTGACGTGAGAGTGGGTGTAAACGTCGTGTTTCACTAAAGCGTTTAACCAGCTCTTTATCATCAGCATCGAGAAAGATAACGTTGACATCAACATCATTAGGTAAATTTTTAAAAATAGCGTCAAGTTCACCTTGATGTGGTGGCATATTGCGAATGTCGATGCTTACCGCAATATCTTGTTCATTATTAGCAATATCATTTATAAATTGCGGCAGTAGGTGTACAGGAAGGTTATCAACACAGTAATAACCTAAATCTTCTAGTACGCGTAGCGCAACAGATTTACCTGAACCTGAACGGCCGCTAACAACCATTAACCTCATGGTTAAGCTACCTTTTATTGTGGGGTTACACTGATTTCTTCTTCATTAATCAGTATGTTATATAATTCTTGATCCGTTGTTGCATTACGCAATTGTTTACAAATTTTCTTATTACCCAATTTTTCCGCCATGCTCGCAAGGGTCGATAAATGCTCTTTACATTGTTCTTCTGGTACCAAAAGCGCAAATAATAGGTCAATAGGTTGACCATCAATAGCATCAAAATCGATCGGCTCTTGGCATTGAATTAGAACGGCAATTGCATGATCACTGTTACTGATTCGGCCGTGAGGAATCGCAATCCCGTTCCCAATACCTGTGGTGCCCAATTTTTCACGATTGAGCATACATTCAAATAATGGCTGCGGATTTTGGTCAAGGTGTGTTGCGGCGATCTCACTAATGAGCTCAAGCGCGCGTTTTTTACTGGAGCAAGGGACTGCACTTTTGGTGCAGTCCAGGCTCAATACGTTACTCAGTTGCATGATTAGTGACTATTGAGTTTATCTTTGTGTTTGTTTAATTGACGGACTAGTTTATCAGTCAATTCGTCAATCGCGGCATACATATTTTCAGCATCAGCTTTCGCGTGAATTTCTCCTGAATTAATATGCAGAGTTGCTTCGGCAATTTGTTGGAGCTTTTCGACATTTAAGATCACTTGAACGGTATTGATTTTATCGAAAAAACGCTCTAGTTTGTCAAACTTAGTACTGACATATTCTCGTAATGAATCGGTTACATCAACATGGTGTCCGGTAATATTGATTTGCATAGACATCTTCCTTTTGTTGGCGCTGATCCGATTTAGATCAGACATTTTCGCTGATTTGATGGCGGAATTCCCAACGATTCACGGTATTTGGCGATAGTTCGTCGCGCAACCATGATCCCTTGTTCAGCCAATAAAGTCGCAATTTTGCTGTCACTCAGGGGTTTAACCTGATTTTCAGCAGCAACAAGTTTCTTCACCAGTGCGCGAATAGCTGTCGATGAACATTCACCGCCATTATCCGTACTGACATGACTTGAGAAGAAGTATTTCAATTCAAAAATACCTCGAGGTGTATGCATATATTTTTGCGTCGTAACTCGAGATATGGTGGATTCGTGCATTTCAACCGCGAGTGCGATGTCATTGAGGACCATCGGCTTCATCGCTTCTTCACCAAATTCAAAAAAATCTTGTTGCTGCTCGACAATACAACGAGCGACTTTCAACAAGGTTTCATTGCGACTTTCAAGGCTTTTGATCAGCCATTTGGCATCTTGAAGGTGAGTGCGTATAAATTGACCATCAGCGCTATTGCGAGTGTTATTGCTCAATGCGGCGTATTGCTGATTGACTTTGATACGAGGAATACTATTTGGGTTGATGTTAACTACCCATTTACCGTTATCTTTAAATACTGATATATCGGGAATGACGTATTCAGTTTCGGTTGAAACGACATAGTTACCGGGACGAGGGTTTAAGCTATGAATAAGATCCATAACCGCTTTAAGTTCTGGCTCTTTGAGTTTAGTCTCGCGCATGAGTTGTCGATAATCGCGATTACCTAATAGACTAATGTGCTCGCTCAAGAGTATTTTTGCTTCGGCAAGCCATTGAGTTTGCGCTGGATAAGTGGCGAGTTGAAGTAACAAACATTCTTGTAAATTACGAGAAGCGACACCTAGTGGATCAAATTGCTGTACCCGTTTGAGTACTGCTTCTACTTCATCAAGCTCAACATTAAGATCTTCATCTTCAAAATTTTCAAGAATTTCGGTGGTGGTACAACTGAGATAACCTTTGTCGTTAACTGCATCAATAATGGCTGTTGCGATCGCAAGATCTGTTTCACTAAATGGTGTTAAATGCACTTGCCACATTAAATAATCTTGCAATGATTCAGTGGTTTCGCCTTGATAGATTGGAATATCATCATCAATGGCAATCCCCGCACTACCTGTACCTGCACTGTAGACGTCATCCCAAGTGCTATCAACCGGAAGTTCAGTGGGTAATTCACGTGTTTCAAGTACTTCGGCGGTATCAAAACTCTCTATATCGTCGAGATTTTCACTTATATCATTAGTGGTGGTTTCTGCGGTTGAGGTTTCATTGTTAGTGTTTATTTCATCCGCTTCATTGGTTTCATCGAGCTCTAGGAGAGGGTTACCATCAAGCGCTTCTTGGATCTCTTGTTGGAGTTCCAATGTCGAGAGTTGCAACAAGCGAATAGCTTGCTGCAATTGAGGCGTCATTGCTAACTGTTGACCGAGCTTAAGTTGGAGCGAAGTTTTCATTAACGTTGATACACCTTATTGTTATTGTTGTTATTATCTGTAATCAATAGCCAATGGTGAATGCTATAGACGGAATTGATCACCTAGATAAACCCGCTTAACATGTTCATGGTTGAGTACATGATCGGGGGTGCCATTAGCGATCAAGTGGCCTTGGCTTACAATATAAGCATGCTCACAGACATCCAGTGTTTCACGAACGTTATGGTCAGTAATTAATACCCCTAACCCACGATCTCGTAAATGTTTAATGATCTTTTTGATGTCGATGACCGAAATAGGGTCAACACCTGCAAACGGTTCATCAAGTAAAATAAACTTAGGGTTGGCAGCTAATGCACGTGCAATTTCAACTCGGCGTCGTTCACCACCGGATAATGCTTGTCCTAAGCTATCGCGAATATGCTGAATATTAAACTCATCTAAAAGCTCTTCCGCTTTATCTTGACGGCCTTCTTTGGTGAGCTCTTTACGGGTCTCTAAGACAGCCATTAAGTTGTCATAAACCGTTAGACGGCGAAAAATCGATGCTTCTTGTGGTAAATAACCAATACCCATTCGAGAACGGTTGTGCATTGGTTGAAGGCTGATATCTTCATCATCAATGGTTATCGTGCCTTCGTCGCGGCTAACTAAGCCAACGATCATATAAAACGAGGTGGTTTTACCTGCGCCATTGGGACCAAGCAAACCCACAATTTTTCCTGATTCAACCTCAAGGCTTACATCGGAAACGACTTTGCGTCCGTTGTAACTTTTGGCAAGGTGTTCAGCTTTTAGAATAGCCATAAATACTGTTTATTTCTTATTATTGTTTAATTGACTTGGTAAGATCACGGTGGTGACACGCTCTTGGTTACCGCTTTCTGCTACCAACCGTTGGTCGCGAATATTGTAAGTAATAATATTACCCTTAATATTACTCCCATCTTGATTAAGTTCTGCTTTGCCAGTCATTTTTAGGCGTTCAGTGGCGGTTTCATAACGCATTTTAAGCGCTTCGCCATCAAGAGGTTTACCATCGTCCATCACTTGATGGAATGTTGCTGGTTGTCCATACGTCATGATTGTTTGCTGTTGCGACTTTGAGTTTGGTCGTGTAATAACCACTTTATTCGCACGAATATCAATCGTTCCTTGGCGTAATTTTACGTTGCCGATAAACGTAACAATATTATTAAGCATATCAACCTGTTGACTATCTGAGTCAATATAAATGGGTTGCTTGGTATCACTTTTCATTGCCCATGTTGGTGCACTGATACACAACAAGCATAGTAGAGTACTAATTTTTAGTCGGTTCATATCTACCTTTTACATTTTTTAAAAGAGTTGCCACATTACGATCCATATTGCCTTTCATGCCATCACCTTGATTTTGGAAAACAGGGCCATTAATAGTGACATGGTCATCGGTACTAAAGTCTTTATTGACTAAATTTAGGCGTAAACTATCTGTTTTAATGACTTGAACATCTGAGTCTGGTAATAGATTGAAAATACGAACATTACCTTGTAAGTGTAAGATTTTATCTTGCTCTAGTTTGGCATTGTTAGCACTGACTCGCCATTCCGCATTCTGCCCTTGCTTAAAGATCCATAATACAGGTTTAGTAAATACCGTTTCACCACTGATATTGAAATGCTCAATATGTTCAGCATCAATTTGATATTGACGAGTACCCTTTAAATCAAAGCTGGTATTACTGACTTTATTACCAATAAACATTGGTTTTTCGTCATTAGGTTTAACTTGAACACCCTGTTTCCAGTGTTGTCCAAGTAGATAGTAGCCGAGCCATGCACATATGATCATTAACAGTACATAGAATAGCTTTTTAAAAGTCATAGACTTAAGCCTTTATTTTCTTTGGTGTTACCGATGATTTCCAGATATATAATAGCGCTACAGGACACCGGCTTTAAGCAAATCATGCATATTAAGCGCTCCAACTAATTGGTTGTTTTCTGTCACCAATAAGCCATTAATTTTGTTATCTTCCATTAATTTTAGCCCTTCTGCGGCTAA
>NZ_CAMRAN010000024.1 GCF_947039875.1 uncultured Photobacterium sp. | reverse complement strand
GCCGGACTGTTAATCCGTATGTCACTGGTTCAAGTCCAGTAGAGGGAGCCAAACAGAGAAGCCCGCAAGAAATTGCGGGCTTTTTTACGTCTGGATAAAGTGATATTTCTAAATGGTTGCAACACAACTAAAATAATTGAACGGCAAGGCATTAAATCAATAAGGTGTATCAGGCAACGAAGAGTAAAACAGCGGCTAGCAAATGCCAATCAATTGAAAGGCTTAGCCAGCGAGTATGGGGTGATCATAGCAAAAAGCTTTAAGAGAACAAGTATCTATTGCTTTAGAAGATCCTGATAATGAATTATTTATAATAATGAGAAGAATACTTCATGATTTGCTTACTGAAATCAACATATTTACCGATGAAATAAAGTCATTAACTCTGGATCTTGAAGTTCTTTGCAAACAATAACCACGTTATCAAACCTTATTAGCGATTCCTAGATTTGGTCCAATTGTAACCGCAACATTTTTCAGCCAGGTTGATTCAGGAAAACAGCTCTTAAATGGCAGGTAATTATCTGCATGGTGCGGTTTAGTCCCAGTGGCAAAACCAAACTTGGAAAGATAACCAAAAATGGCAACAATGAACTCAGGGCATTACTCATACATGGGGTAAGATCTGTTTCTAAATACACACCAGAGCGAACAGATGCATTAAGTCGATGGTTCAATGGACTTGCATTGCGAAGCGGTAAAACGAAAGCAATTGTGGCCCTAGCCAATAAATTAACGCGTATTGTGAATTTAAAACTGTATAGTTAAGCAAGAGAAGTATTAAGTAAGAAAAGTTTACACCCTAGTTTAAGTTTGCAATGCTTGATGAAAAACGGTCAACTGTTCCTGTAAAAACCTGCTTTGGGGCTTGGCCTTTTTTATGCCACTCCAAAATTTAATTGTAAATAGTGTTAAACCTGATCAAATAGTAAATGCGGTTGCATAATCAATATTCTTCTGGACTTTATTTGGTAGTTTTTCATCATCGATTGTTACGCGGTAAATAATATTATTACTGATTTCATTAGTATGGCTAGCAAAACCAGTACGACATTAGTTATTTAGGGCCGTGGTTATACAACCTCCCTATAAAAAAGAGTGATCATTTATAATATATAATGGTTACTCTTTTTTATTAAATGAATTTTTACTTATTACAAACGCTTTTTTATTTTTTATAGTACGTTTTATAGAAAATATGTTTGCATATCTTTTTTTGCTGTAATTATGAGCGTAATATTTTTTCACTCTTAAATATTTCAATATGTAAAACTAATGAATATTAAAAAAATAGCAAAAGTTAGTCTTTTTAGCGCGTTAACATTACTTGTTACAGGTTGTTCACCATCAGCTGATTCATCGCATTCATTTACATTTGATATTGCGAATTCAACCGTTAATCATAATCTTTCTTCAGGTTCTGGCATGGTTGTGAATAATGGTAAAATCATGGTCGTGGGTGATGATTCACCTTGGCTATTTAGTGTTAATAACGATTTTAAAATTAATAAAAAAACATTGATTGAGCATTTTTCTGTTAATGAACAAAATCGTATTAATTACAAAATAAAGCCTGATTTTGAATCAATGACAATGGTTAATTACCTTAATAAGCCTTATTACTTAGTGATGGGCTCTGGTAGTAAAGCAGTCTTACGTGAGCAAGCTTATTTGATGCCTGTCAATGGCGGTGAAAATCAAAAATTGTCACTGTCTAACTTATATGCTCAACTGCATAAAGTAGCAAATTTTACTCAACAAGAAAAAATCAATATTGAAGGTATTGCGAGCACTGGTAATGAAATCTTTATCTTTAATAGAGGTAATGAGGGTAAAAATGCCATTTTCACAATGGATAAAAATGAATTAATGTCTTATTTAGAAGGTAAAACGCAAGCATTGCCTTCTTTAAAAGTATATCAAGTTCAATTGCCTAAAATTAATGGTGTACAGGCTTGCTTCTCTGGTGCCGATTATTGGAAAGATGCTGATAGCATGCTGTTTACTGCATCCGTTGAAGGTAATAATAATAGCAGCATCAGCGATGGCGCGATTCAGGGGAGTTTTGTTGGTGTATTACCATTGAAAGCCTTAGCAAATAAATCATCAATTGATTTAACTGGCTATAATACTAAAGAGCTGAAAAATAACGGTAAAGCGATTATTACAAAAGCGGAATCTATTGCGATTGAAACCCAAACAAATAAAAAAGCGAGTGGTTACATCGTGAGTGACAATGATAATGGCACCAGTCAATTCTTTACTTTTACTATTGATAAATAAGCCATTGATGGATTAAATAAAAAAGCTGATTAATCACTCAGTATTATAAGGTGATTAATCAGATATTTACTGTCTATTTAAGCGAAGGTTTGGCTAAGAAATAAAAACACACTAATGATAGTTGGTATTGCTGTGTACTTACCTACTTGTTTTAGTGTTAATTTTGTTAGCCTTGGTGCTAGGATGTTGACTAATATACTGATATTACAAAAAATAAAAACACCATAGGTTTTTATATCAATTTCGTGATCTTTGATTAATTTTATTTGAGCAAGAATTAATATGACATTAAATGTAATACTTAGTACACGAGCTATCTGAAATTGAGTGGTATTAAATTCATTGTGTAATTTATTTTCACTGGCTTTGATGAGGTCATTTTCTGGCTGACTCATAAAGGTTAATTCCTGCTGTAAAGGGGATCATGGCTGCTCTACCTATTAATAACAAAAGACGTTGAGTAGAGTAGCGATATCTCAAATTATTAATATTATAATCGCACAGCGACGTAGGTTGTGCAATTTTTCACTTCGTGAACTTAATTTTCATTAAATGAGGTCAATTATTTTAGAAAAAATACGCCTATTACTAATTGGTTATAATATTTTTTGAGTAAATAGACGTTGTTTTTTAAGAGGCTAGGTAAATATTAATTAACTGCATTTTATCAGCTTTAGCGTATAACCTGATGTGACTGATGTAGGTGGTGTATATTCAATATAACAATTATCACGATCTCTAATTATAGGGAAATCACCATTACTATCTGGCGTAGTTGATTTTTTTGAAAACTTGCTAAAAGTAAAATCTAGTTTCCCGTTATCTCTGATCATAATCCATTCTGAGCCTAAATTTGTCATAAGCTGTTGAAATGTTGTTTCTGTCGCTTCTGGGTATCCATAATAAAATGTACAAGGATTATCTTTTTTACACCCAGGAATAGGAAATTTAGCTAAAAAAGTGAAATGATCGTCTTCATCAGGATTCTTTTCTCTATTTGTTACATATCGATTATTTTCTAATCCAGCAATTGCTAATTTTGAATAGCCAACACCTAATGCTGATTTTAGAGCACCCTCTAACCCTTTTAATGCTGCATTTCTAGCGTCAACTTGTAAGTTCATAAATTTAGGCGCAGCGACCACGGCAAGAATACCTAAAATAACAATTACAACGACAAGTTCTATTAAGGTAAATCCATTTTTTTTCATATGGGTCATCAGATAAAGACATAATATATGCCTAAATTGTATAATTCTGGCCCGGTAAGTCAATCTGCTGACCGTGTTTAATATTGTGTGCCATCATTGGGGTATGTTTTTAGTTGAATATTTTATGGCAAAATAGCCGTATACATTGTCAGCAAAGGCGTTAGCTGTTAGTGTCGGCACCCAACGTATGTGTTTCGACATACTGATTTTATTTTTAGTACATATTACAGTTATGTTTCTTGTTGAAAATACTGATATATGTTGACGTTTACAGGACATCATTTTGAGTCAGACGGCATTTTCTACCTTAAATCTTCATTCTGATCTATTGAGTAATTTAGACTCTTTAGGTTATGAAGCAATGACACCTATTCAAGCTCAGAGTCTTCCACTTATTATTGATGGCAAGGATGTCATTGCTCAAGGTAAAACAGGATCAGGTAAAACCGCTGCGTTTGGCTTAGGATTATTAAATAACCTTAATGTAAAACGTTTCCGTGTACAAACATTAGTATTATGTCCAACACGTGAACTTGCCGATCAAGTTGCTAAAGAGATCCGTCGTTTAGCACGTGCTATTCATAATATTAAAGTGCTGACTTTATGCGGTGGTATGCCATTTGGACCTCAAATTGGTTCATTAGAGCACGGAGCACATATTATTGTGGGTACGCCTGGTCGTATTGAAGAACATGTTCACAAAGGTTTCTTGTGTCTTGATGAGCTAAATACGTTAGTGCTTGATGAAGCTGACCGCATGCTAGAAATGGGTTTTCAAGATTCATTAGATGTGATTATTGATGCTGCGCCAAGTGAGCGTCAAACATTGTTATTCAGTGCAACTTACCCAGATCAAATTGCCTCTATTGCAAAGCGCATTATGAAAAACCCGGTGCAAGTAAAAGTAGAATCTAGCCATGATGATAGCAGTATTTCACAGCACTTTTACAAAGTAAGTGGTAATGAAGCGCGTTTAGATGCGGTGCGTTTATTATTGAATCAACACCGTCCTGAATCATGTGTGATCTTCTGTAACACCAAACGTGAAGCACAAGAGATGTCTGATGATTTAGAAGACTTTGGGTTTAGTTCTATTGCATTGCATGGTGACTTAGAACAACGTGAGCGTGATCGTACTTTAGTTCTATTCTCTAATAAAAGTAAATCAATCCTAGTGGCGACTGACGTTGCAGCTCGTGGCTTAGATATTGATAATCTTGATATGGTAATTAACTACCATTTAGCACGTGATACAGAAGTGCACGTTCACCGTATTGGCCGTACTGGTCGTGCGGGAAGTAAAGGTATTGCATGTTCATTATTTAGCGATAAAGAGCATTACAAAGTTAAATTACTTGAAGATTACCTTGATCGTGATATTGAAGGCGAAGCTTTACCTGCCGGTAATTTATTAGATCAACCGACTTTCCGTCCTGAAATGATCACGTTAATGATCGATGGCGGTAAGAAGCAAAAAGTACGTCCGGGTGATATTTTAGGCGCATTAACGGGTGATAAAGGTATTGCGGGTGCAGCAGTGGGTAAGATCAATGTCTTTGATCACTGTGCTTATGTTGCAGTTAAGCGTGAGGTCGCTCGTGAGGCTTTACAAAAATTAGAAAAAGGGCGTATTAAAGGACGTAACTTCCGTTCACGTCAACTACGTTAACTGACATACAGCTTTTTATTACAATTATAATGATGCCGGTGTTGTGCTTTTTAAATAAAGCCAGCATCGGCTTTTTTATTCTTGTAAAGCAGAATAATCATAATGGTTGCTAGTTTATTGTATCTGTATTGTGATTTAATTGTAGTGCATGCGTGTACTTATTCCCTAAGTTAACATTCTCAAGTTAATGATTTAAGGGATGACATCGTATTGCTATTTGTCTTGTATTTTTTAATAGAGTATCCATTTATGCATCACGAAATGATTGGATTGACGATTGCTGGCCTTGGGGTACTAGGGCTTGGATGTCAATGGCTTGCATGGCGTATGAAGTTACCGGCGATCTTATTATTGCTTATTGCTGGTTTATTTATTGGCCCTATAGCAGGTATATTTAACCCTAATATTCTTTTTGGTGATTTACTGTTTCCGCTAATTTCATTAGCAGTGGCAGTAATTTTGTTTGAGGGTAGCTTAACTCTGAATTTTGCTGAAATAAAAACGGTGAGAAAAAACGTAAAAAGTATTGTCACTATTGGTGCGATTATTACGTGGTTTATTACCAGTATCGCGACGCACTATTTATTAGATTTCAGTTGGTCATTGGCGTTTTTATTTGGCTCAATGACGGTCGTAACTGGGCCGACAGTAATTGTGCCTTTACTACGTACCGTGAGACCACAAGCAAAATTGGCTAATATTTTGCGTTGGGAAGGTATATTGATTGACCCTATTGGGGCGATCTTTGTGGTAATTGTGTATGAGTTTATTGTGTCTAGTAGCCAGCTGCATAGCCTCGAAGTCTTTGGTCTTATGTTGCTGGTTGGTTTAGTGATTGGTGTCGTGGCTGGTTGGCTTATCGCTTATGTGCTACGTAATCACCTGTTACCTGAATACTTACAGCCGTTTGCAGTGTTAGCTGTTGTGCTCGGTGTATTTGCAGGCGCAAATGCGCTTGAATCAGAGGCCGGATTATTAGCCGTTACGGTTATGGGCATGTGGCTTGCTAATGCAAAAGATGTTGATATTCGTCATATTCTTCACTTTAAAGAAAACCTGACTATTTTATTAATCTCAGGGTTATTTTTAATTCTAGCATCCCGTATTCAATTGGCTGATTTCCATGCATTAGGTTGGGGGGCGATTACGTTATTTGTGGTAATTCAATTAGTTGCAAGACCTGCGTCTATTTTTATTTCGACAATGTTTAGTCAGTTAGCATTTAAAGAAAAATTATTTTTAGCTTGGGTTGCACCTAGAGGTATTGTTGCCGCAGCAATTTCAGCTTTATTTGCATTGAAATTAATCGATGATGGTGTTGCTGGAGCTCAACTGTTAGTACCACTGACTTTCATGGTGATTATCGGCACTGTGGTACTACAAAGTTTAACTGCTCGTCCTATTGCTCGTTTATTAGGGGTTGCTGAACCATCACCAAAGGGCTTTTTAATTGTTGGCGCTAATGATGTTGCGCGAGAAATTGGATTAGCGCTTAAAAAATATGATTGTCGAGTAGTGATGACTGATTCTAACTGGGATTATATTCGCGCAGCTCGAATGGCCGGTTTAGGAACCTATTATGGTAATGCGGTCTCTAGTCATGCCGATGAATATTTAGATTTAATTGGAGTGGGACATTTGTTAGCACTTACTCCAGATAAACACTTTAATGCGGTTGCAGCCAGCCATTATGAAACAGATTTTGGGCAACGTAATATCTTTCGCTTAAATGGTCGTCGGCATAATAGTGGCCTAGAGAAGCACTCTGCGACTCAAGCTCACAGCGGAGCGGTGCTATTTGGCGATGATATCAGTTATAAAAAGTTGGCGAGTTTAATTAACCAAGGTGGAGAAATTAAACACACTAAATTAAGTGATAACTTTACACTGGAAGATTATTTTCAGCAGTATAAAGGTTCATCACTTATTCCGTTGTTTGCGATTGATTTAAAGCAAAATATTGTTCCATTTACTGTTACTTCAACATTAGAAGCAAAAGCAGGATGGACGATTATTGCTCTAGTAAAAGAAACAGATTAAAAATAATATCTAATAGACTAAAGCACCTTGATGGTGCTTTTTTTATTTCTTAATAATTGATAGTGACAAAGTTCACAAATTGATTAAAAAAGTGTTTTATTGAGTGTTACATTACTTATTTAAAATGGTTACAAAAGTTACATAAAGTGCTTTTGGGCGGGGAATTATTTTTTGGATGGAAGATCGCATTTCTCTTCTTTATTAAACCGATTTTTTGTATCAACATCACATGATTTTCAGGACAAATAATAGTCTCACGCTTATTTTATAAGCTTATTAATAATTGAATTTTTTATTCCTTTTAGGTCTTATTTTTATAGTGTGATATTCCTTCCTATATAAATTCTTTTTTTTATAATAAGTGTTTCAAAATGTTTCTGCCATTTTTTGTGCTCTATTTTAGTAAAATAATAAACGTGATTTACCTCAATTTTAGTTGTTTTTTTTACCTTTATTATCCACCGCAATTGCAGAGTACGGGTTGTATTCTGCCCACAAAAAATAGCTGTACGAATAATTATAAGATGCAGCTCATCATTAAATCTCGGGGGATTTTAAATGATTAAACAATCGACGGTAGCAAAAAAAACCTTATTAGCAGTGGCTGTGAGTTCGTTAATGTTTACTGCTGGGTGTAATACTGATGATAATGTAAATTCAATCAGTGAAGAGAAAGAAAAACCACAGATAGCATTGAAATTTAAGAATATTCTTGATCGAACTGGGACTCCTCAACATTTAGCTGAAGTGGGTGTCGGTGGTCATATGGCGTATACACCACTGCATGATGACGGTGCATGGCATGGGCATTTATTACCGGATTTAAAAGCACATCCTGAAAATAAAGGTGGCTTTGGTGCGACAGCTATTACTGAAGAATATAATACCTCTGTCGCCGAATACTTTGATAAGTTATCAATATTAAAAGCAGGTCAGCCAGTAGATTTTAGTGCGGAGGCTCATAGTATTCCGGGCGCATTAATTCAAACAATGACAGCCGACGGTATTAAAGTTGAAATGAAGTTACAGTTTGTATCTTCACGCTCATCGATTGTTGAAACGATTATTACTAATACGACGGGGGAAAATTTAGAACTCGTGTGGGACGGTAAACTGGTTGACGGTTATTATGCCAAAGAGGGTAAACCTGATCCTCAATACAAGTCTACGGTTGCTGAACAATTACCTAATTTGACCCGTGTAATGACATCGAATGATAGCGGTGATATTGATATTGCCTTTGGTAAAGAGCGTGAATCATGGATGGTTCGTACTAGCGGTAGTTCTGCATTTAATATTCATCGTAATATAGCGACTACAACCCATGTTAATGGCCTTGAATATCAGTCTGTTGCTGAAATTAGCGCGGAGCCAACTCATACGTTATATACCGTCTTTAGTCACACTCTAACGGCTGCTGAGTGGCAACAAGAAAAAACAGTAGTGAGCGATATTCTACAACACCCTATTCGTTATATGAATGCAACGACTGAGCGTTGGGAGCAATATCTTCAACATGGCTTAGTGAATAAAAATGCCACCGCAGATCAAGAACGTGTAGCAGTGAAAGCAATGGAGACATTGACCGCTAACTGGCGCAGTCCTGCTGGCTTTGTTAGTTATGATACGGTGACCCCATCGGTTACTGCGCGTTGGTTCTCTGGTAACTTAACATGGCCGTGGGATACGTGGAAACAAGCTTATGCTATGGCACATTTTAATCCTGATTTAGCGATGAATAACATTCGTACTGTGTTTGAGCATCAAGTAAAAGCCGACGATATATTGCGTCCTTATGATAAAGGTTATTTGCTCGATGTGGTTGGTATGAATATGTCTAAAGAGCGTGGTGATGCGCTTGGTTTAACTGAAATGAATGATTCGCAGTCATGGAATGAACGTAATACTAAACCATCATTAGCGTCATGGGCGGTGTGGGAAGTTTATACAACCTTAAAAGATAAATATAACCGTGCTGATGATGCTCAAGCATGGTTAGAAGAAATGTATCCGAAATTGGTTGATTACCATAATTGGTGGTTAACAGCACGTGACACCAATAATAACGGTATTCCTGAGTATGGTGCTGCGGTTGATCCTGCACATACAACCGAAGATGGTCAGTTAATCTATGAATATAAAACGGCGGCTGATCCTGATAACTGGATTCAAGCTAAAGGCATTACTGAATATAATAAATTATTAGAATCATTTAATTATATTGATATCCATAGTCCTGCACAAACAGCGGCATCATGGGAGTCTGGGCGAGATGATGCTGCAGTATTTGGTTTTATTGACACGATTGCTGATGCTCAAGGTCTCACTGACCTTAATGAAATTGCACTTGTTGATCAACTCGGTCGCTATGCTCATAAACAGCATGGGTTTGATAATACTTATGCTGTGAATGGTGAAAAAGTAACGTACGCCAATACGACGGACGATAATACGGCTAAATTAAACCAAGCGAAGAAAGATTGGCAGGTTAAGTTTAGTGAAAACCGTGATGATAGTGGTCAGTTAGTGGGTTATTCACTGATGCAAGAATCTGTTGACCAAGCGTCATATTGGTACAGTGATAATAAATTCTTAGCACAAATTGCGACTGCATTAGGCCGTAATGAGGCTGCGGCTGATTTTACTGCAAAAGCAGTGGAAACGAAAAACTACATTAATCAGTGTATGTTTGATAGTCGCACTGGTTTTTACTATGACATTAATATAAATCCTACTGAAGCGGCGCAATTAAATAATGGTTGTGCGGGTAACCCGATTGTTGCGCGTGGCATGGGGGCTGAAGGTTGGTCACCATTGTTTAATGGTGCGGCTGATGATATGACTGCCGCTGCTGTTGTGAACAATATGATGGATACCACGAAATTTAATACTAAAGTGCCATTAGGTACAGCAGCAAAAGATAACCCGGCTTATGGGGCAGATATTTATTGGCGTGGTCGTGTATGGGTTGATCAATTCTACTTTGGTGTAAAAGGTATGACGAACTATGGTTATACTGATCAAGCGAATGAAATGGTTAATAAGCTATTTAAAAATGCAGAAGGGCTTACTCTAGATCGACCAATTCAAGAGAACTACAACCCAGAAACGGGAGCCGTACAAGGTGCAAATAATTTCTCTTGGAGTTCAGCGCATTTATACATGCTTTACAATGATTTTCTAAAATAAGGCAATCAAGCTTTATTGAGTAGAAGCAGGGTACTTTTCCCCTTGTATCCTTTAAATCACGCCAATACATATTTGTGTATTGGCGTTTTTTATATAGATGATTTCATCATGACCAATAGCGGAATTTGGCGGATATTAATCGATTAAATCTTGTGCTTTCAAATATGCGAGGATCATTAATGTTGCACTTGAACTAATGTCGGTATTATTAGTATTGATCCATCGAATTTCTTCAATTTCAGAGGCTGGTAATAGATCGCCGTTATATTCAGCATAGTAGCAAGTCATGTTAACCATTATACCTTGTGCTTTACCGTGGGCTTGCGCTTGGAAGCTATTGGCATAACATAGCGATTCTGGCACGAGATCAACCGATAGCTCTTCTTGTATCTCTCGTATTAATGCTTGAGCATCCGTTTCACCAGGATCACGTTTTCCGCCAGGAATATAATAGAGTGCTTTTCCATATGAACGTACAGCCAGTAATTTTCGTTGGTCAATATGAAGCCAAGCAAGTTTATCAATAGGTTGAGGTGTATTCACAGTATTCTCCTTTACTGCTTTTAGTGTAACAGTTTTCATAAATATAAAAAAATGAGCTACTATTATATCAATCTATGTTTTCATTAATGCTTCAAACCATATTGTTTAGATGCATGTCTATTAGTTATCTTTATAGGCATAATCATCGCTCTTAAATGGAACAATGATAGCCACGGTTGGCTTTATGCTTACCAGCGGTTTTTCACCACAAATGTGCTGGTAGTTTATGTGATCGTTATGAAATATTAGGAATACTCCATAATGAAATTTCGTTTAACCAGCATCAAATATATATTACTCGTTGCTGTCTTTTTTGCTGCGATACAAAACATTGCTTTATGGAAATATTTAAGTGAATTATTTCTAAAAAGCAGCACTAATGATGTGGTTTTTATTGCGACCATTCCACTGTTTATTATTGCAGCATTAAACATTATTTTTAATCTATTATTATGGCCATGGATACAACGACCATTACTCGTAATAATGATTTTCTTTTCAAGCTTAGCGACATATGCCATGTACAACTATGGGGCGTATTTTGACTATGGCATGATTGTTAATGTATTTGAAACAAACTCAGCCGAAGTGAGCAGTTATTTTTCTGTGGCTGGTTTTGCATGGATTGTTGTTATTGCTCTTTTTCCTATAATTATATTATGTCGAATTAAGGTTATTTATCGTTCTGTAGTAAAAGAATTAATTGCTCGTAGTTTAAGTATTATTATTTCGTTATTAGTTATTGTTGTTATTGCCGCGGGTTATTATAAAGATTATGCGTCATTAGTACGCAACCACTCTGAAATTAAAGCACTGATTAATCCGACCAATTATATTTCAGCCACTTTCCGTTACACTAAATACCAGCTCATTGAAGCTAAAATGCCATTTACTCAGATTGGATTAGATGCTCAAAATACCCATCAAGGTGATAAACATAATGTTGTTGTAATGGTCGTTGGTGAGGCTTCTCGTTCAATGAATTATTCATTAAATGGGTATGCTAGAGAGACTAACCCAGGTTTATCTCAACGTAATGTTATTAGTTTTTTAAATGTAAAATCGTGTGGTACGGCAACTGCAGTATCATTACCTTGTATGTTTTCTGTGATGAATAAAGCCAATTACGATGCTATCACTGCACGTCATCAAGATACCGCCATGGATATTTTACAACGTGCAGGTATTGATGTGTCTTGGAAAGACAATGATAGTGGTTGTAAAGGGGTGTGCGATAGGGTGAAGCATGTTGTTATTAATGCAGATGTTGATCCTAAGCTTTGCCATGATGGTACTTGTTATGATGCGGTTTTACTTAAAAATTTGCAGGCACAAATTGATGATGCCAAACAAGATACATTTATTGTTTTGCATATTATTGGTAGTCATGGTCCAACATATGATGACCGTTATCCACCTGAATTTAAAATATTTAAACCAACGTGTAATACCAGTAATTTGCAAGAGTGTAGTCGTAAGCAAGTGACAAATACCTACGATAATACGATTTTATATACCGATCATATTTTAAGCAGTGTGATTGATATACTTAAACAAGATGACAGTAAAGCCAATACTGCCATGATTTATATGGCAGATCATGGTGAATCATTAGGTGAAGATGGGGTCTATTTACATGGGTTGCCGTATTCCATTGCGCCAAAAGAACAAACGACGGTGCCATTAATTTTATGGTTGTCACCTGCTTATCAACACAGTCAGCATATAAATCGTCAATGTTTACAACGTGAAGCAACGGCTGGTGGTTTTTCACAGGATAACTTGTTCCATTCATTATTGGGGATGATGGATGTTAAAACAAAAGTTTACGATGCTAAATTAGATATATTTGCTCAGTGTCGGCAATAGGGCTTTTTGACGAAATAATAAGTAAAAAGTGCAGTAAGACTATTTTTGCTTTTATTTCATTGCTCAAAGGGTATTATTTACCGCAAGTGAGTTATTTACTTATAATAAAAAATAAAGAGAGTTAACGATGAAACCTGGTGCTACGGGCTTAAAACGTATCATTGATGCGACGGGATATTCGATACAAGGTTTAAAGGCGGCATGGATTAATGAAGCGGCTTTTCGACAAGAAAGTATTTTATTAGTTGTGATGACTGTTATTTCATTTTTTATGCCAGTAACAAAAATTGAACGATTAATGATGATTAGCTCGTTATTTATTGTTGTTATTGCTGAATTGATTAACTCAGCGATTGAAGCCGTAGTGGATCGTATTGGGCCTGAACGTCATGAATTAAGTGGTCGAGCAAAAGATATTGGCTCGGCTGCGGTCTTTGTTGCGTTAGTGCTGGTGGCTATTATTTGGGGCAGTATTTTGTTTTTATAGCCACTCTTAATCGAGTTATAAATTAACGCCAGTATTTTTAATCATCAAAATACTGGCGTTTTTTTATGCTATTACGTAGCTACCATATTATATGACTATCATATTGCATGATTTATTGTTTCTGTGTCGCCCAAAGATGCAATAAGTCCGTGGCAATAGTTGCGGCTGCTAATGCTGTAATATCGGCATGATCGTATGCAGGTGAGACTTCAACCACATCCATACCAATCAAATTAATACCTTGTAAACCACGAATGATTTTTAGCGCTTTATCTGATGTTATTCCACCGCAAACAGGCGTACCTGTACCTGGTGCGTAAGCCGGATCTAAGCAATCAATATCAAATGTTAAGTAAACTGGCATATTACCAACGGTCACTTTTATCTCTTCAACAATCTGCGCTACACTCCAATCGTTGGCGGTGTCGGCTGAGATAACATTAAAACCTAGTTTGTCACTGTGTTCGGTACGAATACCAATTTGCACCGAATGTGCCGGATCAATTAATCCTTCGTTAGGTGCATGATAGAACATCGTGCCATGATCAAATTTACTGCCTTGATCGTAAGTATCGGTATGGGCATCAAAGTGAATTAATGCCATTTTGCCAAAGTGTTTAGCATGAGCACGCAATAACGGCAGAGTAACGAAATGATCACCACCAAAAGTAAGCAGTGTTTTCCCTTGTTCTAATAAGCCGCTTGCGTGAGCCTCTAAGCGCTCACACATTTGACCAGCATCACCACAATCAAATACTAAATCACCACAATCGGCAATTTTAATGGATTTTAAAAGGCTAAAATTCCACGGCCAACGTTTACCTTCCCATGCGAGGTTGGTTGAAATTTGGCGTATTGCACCCGGTCCCATACGACTACCAGAACGACCCGTGGTTGCCATATCAAACGGTACACCAGTAATAATAACGTCAGCATCAGAGGACATTGGCGAAAAATCTAATGGTTGACGTAAAAAGCCAAAAGCGTTGGCGTATAAAGAATAATCTGGGTAATTAGCGAGTGTTGCCATGGTTTTCTCCAACAACAATATAGGGCGGAAGGCCCACTAAAAGCCCTATTACTACCTTTATATAGTAATAGGGTGTTCTAAAATAGGGCGACTAAGTCTTTAGTCTTAAATAGCGCGAACATCTTCTAGATAGGTATACCCTTCAAGCCCATCGGCCAGTTCTTTAAGAATTGCTTCACGTTCATTTTCAGCAAGATGTTGTGCTGCCATTAGCTGATACTGATGTAAAAATTCATTAGCATCTAAGTGTACATAACGTAATACATCACCGACATTATCGCCACGATCTATTTTCTCAATATTATAGTTACCATCTGCAGTACAACGCACAACCGCAGTATCGGTGTCCCCAAATAAATTATGCATATCGCCTAAAATTTCCTGATATGCGCCAACCATAAAGAAACCGATACGGTAAGGCTGTTCATCACTCCATGTTGGTACGGGGAGGGTGCTTTCTATGCCTTGGTTTTCAACATATTGATCAATTGTGCCATCGGAATCACAGGTGATATCAAGAATAATGGCACGGCGTTCAGGGGCTTTATTCAAATTACTTAATGGCAAAATAGGGAATACTTGCTCAATGCCCCATGCATCAGGTAATGATTGAAACAGAGAAAAGTTTACAAAAAACTTATCCGCTAAACGTTCATGTAATTCATCTAATAGTGGACGATGAGCCCGGTTTTGGGTTGACAGTGTTTGAGCTAATTCATGACATAAACGTAAACTGACTTGTTCAGCCCATGCTCTATCAATAAAACTGATCATGCCAACGGCAAAGAGAGAGTGAACTTCCGCTAAGTCACTTTGGTTATCATGATAAAGCTCAACTAATGAACGGTGATCGGTATGTTCGGTTAGCTCTTTCCAAGAACGCCACATATTATGCAAAATATGCGGCGCATTCTCAGCGGGGGGATTGATCGATTCTACTTTGTAACTTTCAATACCCACTACATCGGTAATTAAAACTGCATGATGCGCGGTTAGATTACGGCCTGATTCGGAAATAATACGTGGCATAGGCATGTTATATTCTTTACAAATATCACCTAAAACATAGACTACATTGTTTGCATATTCATTGATGCTGTAGTTCATTGAACAGCTACTTTGACTACGTGTTCCTTCATAATCAACGGCTAAACCGCCACCCACATCAACGGTAGAAATGCCAGCACCTAATTTTTTAAGTTCAGCATAAACACGACCAGCTTCGCCAACACCATTGCGTACATCACGGATATTGGCAATTTGTGAACCTAAATGAAAGTGCAATAGCTGCAAGCAATTAAGCATGTTACGTTGACGTAGAGCGTCAACAACAGTCAATACTTGTGATGCAGATAAACCAAATTTAGATTTTTCACCGCCGCTAGCTTGCCATTTGCCTTTACCTTGAGAGGCAAGACGAGCACGAATACCTAAGCGAGGTGTTACGCCAAGTTCAGCGGCTTCTTGTAAGATAATGTTTAGTTCAGACAGTTTTTCTAGCACGATATAAACTTCGTGACCGAGCTTTTCACCGATTAATGCTAATCGAATGTATTCTCTATCTTTATAGCCATTACATACAATTACCGAGCTTGCTTCTTGTGCCATCGCAAGCACAGCCATCAGCTCTGGCTTACTGCCTGCTTCTAAGCCTAATTGACGTTGTTGTTTGGCATATTGGCTTTTTAAAATCTCGCTAACCACTTCTTGCTGTTGGTTAACTTTGATTGGATAAACAGCAAGGTAATTACCTTGATAGCCATAATTTTCAATGGCTTGATTAAAAACACCACAGAGGCTGTCAACGCGATGATGGAGAATATCGGGAAAGCGAACTAAAACGGGTAATGACGCTCCAGCCGTGATTAATTCATCAGCAAGTTGTGATAGCCCAATAGTATTGGTTGGATTATTAACATCGGGACGGGCGATAACAGAACCGTCTTGCGCTATATCAAAGTAACCTTGACCCCAGTAAGGTGTATTGTAAACATTACGGGCATTATTAATTGTCCAATCACTCATTGTTTAATCTCTTCCTGAGCGAAAATACGGCAGCCATAAAGTACAGATGATAAATATCCCTGCGTGGCTGCAGTAAATATCGAAATAGTGTGATGCCTGACGCGATAATGGTCAGAATAAAAGTATGTTGTTATTGAAATCTAATGACGCCACAAAGAGCGTATAGCATTTTCAATTACAAGCTTCTGGGACTACCTGAGCTGGAATCATCATTGCAAGTCATGAACAAGCGGGATGTTCTTCTTGATTGATTAGATTTGGCGTTAGTTATTGCGTTATCGCATACTTTATTTAGGCTAAAAAAAGCCCTCGAGTATAATGCTGCGAGAGTTTTCATTGTCATTACCCTTAAAGGTAGTGCTGTTACAACAAGCACAGTATGACAGGGAATAAGAATGCCCGATGCAATCTCAGTCTACACCTCAAACCAATGATGGGTGCGCTGCGATTAGACAATTGAATTGTTTTTAGCGCAAACAAAAAAGATTTATCGTTATCATGAAAGGTGATTATTGTGATTAAATACCAACATTGAGCAAGGCTAGTCGACATAGGAATAGTGTATTAAGTAACGGTTATGGTTAATTAATTAACGTACATCAATGTAAATTATTGATGTAAGGACAAGCTGTTCTTATTAAAAGAAAATGAAATAACTAATATATAATTGTAAGCATTAGTTATAAATAATACATTTAACATGTTTGTTATATTTATACATATGAAATTATTAATAACAGAATCGAGTGGATTCTTAGAAAGGAGTATGCAGTGGCTGGCGCAAGTTTATTAACATTACTTGATGATATCGCAACCGTTCTTGATGACGTTGCATTAATGACTAAAGTGGCTGCACGTAAAACCGCTGGCGTATTAGGTGATGATTTGGCGCTTAATGCCCAACAAGTCTCTGGTGTGCGTGCTGAACGAGAATTACCTGTCGTTTGGGGGGTTGCTAAAGGCTCATTTAAAAACAAATTAATCTTAGTCCCTGCGGCATTATTAATTAGCGTTATTGCACCATGGTTAATTATGCCAATGTTATTACTTGGCGGTTTATTTCTCTGTTTTGAAGGTGTAGAAAAAATTGCAGAGAAATTATTTTCTCATGGTGATGAAGAGACACAACAAGCGCAGGAACAAATAGCAACTGAAGAGATTGATTTGGTTGCTTATGAACGCGAAAAGATAAAAGGTGCCGTAAGAACTGATTTTGTTTTATCGGCTGAAATTATTGTGATTGCACTAGGAACTGTACAAGATCACCCGTTTTTAACCCAAGCTATAGTGGTGAGTTTAATTGCGTTTGTAATGACTGCGGGTGTTTATGGTGTAGTTGCTGGCATTGTAAAGCTGGATGACGCAGGACTGTATCTGGTTAATCACAGCAAAGGCGTAGGCTTACAGCGTAGCTTTGGTTCGCTATTAGTTAATGTTGCACCTTACCTTATGAAAACATTAGCGGTAGTGGGTACCATAGCAATGTTTTTAGTGGGTGGCGGTATTGTGGTTCATAGCATTCCACAAATACACACAGTGGTAGAACATGTAGCACCGTTGGCTGTTTTCCCTGGTTCCCATAGCATTATGACCCCGTTATTGAATGGTGTTGTAGGTGTGGTTGCGGGTACTATAGTGGTGATTGTTGTCACTATCGTGAATAAGATCCGTGGAAAATCAACTCATTAATTTATAGCAGTTAAAAACCTAAACCCTATAAAATAAAAATGCCAGTGATGATAAGTCACTGGCATTTTTTGTTTGTTATTAGTTTAGATTATTACCATGTGTATTTAATACCCATACGGTAACGAGTTTGACGATTGTCTGTTACTCGACTTTGGCTAACATTGCCCACTTCTACGAATGGACGCCACATTGTGCCTTCTACTGTTTTGTAGGTGTACATTAAACGGAAATTATGTAGGTAGTTGGTGTCTTTATTATCAAATTGTGGTTGAGCTGCGCTTTCCATTTCTTTCCAAATTTGAAATTCATATTGGAAATCCCAATTATTGGTGTTGTAGCCTAACCATAGATCAACTTCTTGAATTTTTGATACGTAAGACTCACCCGCCGCATTATTCATGCTGTAGTCCCACAATTTCCACTTATAACGACCCTGAACACGAATACCGTTATCAAAGCGGTAGTTTAAACGTGCGTAAGGAACATAGACCAGACCATCAGGTGTGAAATCAAGTGAAAGACCACCAATACCAACGATATTATCACTGAGTTTTTTGTAGTAAAACGCTGAAAACTCAGAGCCATTCATTGTCATGCCGTCAAACATGGTATTTTGCTGGTCATTGTTATAACGCGCGTCTAATTCAAAACCAATATTCTTACCCGTATCTAAAAATGCTTTAATACGATCGCCATGACGGTTGGTACCATCACGGTACTCATGACGATACTCAATCGTTGTTTTGTAATCATTGGCATAACTAAAACTGGTTGCGGAAAAAAGGGTAGTCGCAAGGATTACTTTAGTGATGGTATTCATAGATTGTCCTTAATTAGTATGAGTTTTGTTGCGCTTTCTCTGTTCAATAGAGAAAGCGTAAAAAATAATAAAAAGTGGTATTACGCGTTGTTATGACTACGGTTATAAATAAGCATTCGCACTGTGTGCAGGTACCGTTGTTGGTCGCCATGGATCGCCAGTGTGCTCAAGCCATGGCATTAATTCTTCAGTAATTAACTTGTCGATAAGCATTGGGTTGGTGGCTGCAATATTCTCCATTTGGTATGGATCTACTTGGTTGTCGTGCAGCACATAAGTCAGTGGCTTACCAATTTTTCTATCAATCATTAAGGTATAACGTTGCGAGCGAATACCACGGCGTCCGTATGATTGACCGCCATAAGGCATGAATGTATAAAATTGAGAGGTCGGTTTACTATCACCCTCAACGCCACGCAATGTATTGGCGAAGTTAGTGCCTTCAACGGTATCAGGGATCAAATCTTCCATTCCCATTAAACCAAGCATGGTTGGGTAAATATCTGGGGCTGAAAATAACAGATCATTTTGCTGTGGATTAAGCTTACCCGGCCAACGGAAAATCATTGGAATACGCATTGCTTCGTCATAATGAACATTTTTGGTTGGGTTACCATTTGAACCCATGCAACAGCCGTGATCAGAGAAGAACACCACTAAGGTATCTTCAGTAAGATTGAGGCGATCTAACTCATCAACAATACGTCCAAACTGCTCATCAACCCCATTGACCATCGCCATATATTCTTTGAAAAATTGTGGGCCATAACCTTCTTGGTAGGCTTTATCCCATTGCACATTAGGACGAGTATTTAATTGTTGCGATGTTTTTTCACTAAAGCGATCTAAATATTTTTGTGGAACTTGATCGTAAGGTGAGTGAGGTGGATTCATGGAAACCACAAGCGTAAATGGTTGGTCTTGCTTACGGTATTGATCATTTTCATTACGTAGATATTTAATCGCGATATCAGCTTCGTGCTCTGGACTCCACTGATTGATTCGTAGAGGTTTGTCGCGGGTTGTATCATTGGTCCAATACATTGGTGTCATGTGTTTATCATAGGTGCTATAGGCATACCAGAAATCAAAACCATGGCGACGATCTGGAGCTGTCCAATCATTCCAATAACGTCCTTCAGCAGGGTTATTGTAGCTAGGGATAAACGGAGCTTGTGGCGCATCTAAGTGCCATTTACCAATATAACCCATGCTATAGCCTTGTCTTTTAAGCACATCAGACCATGTAAGGGTATTTTTCTTCAGTTCGATACCAAAATCTTTACCGCCAAATTGACCTTCAACACCGGTGTGGCTATTACCTTGAATACCATTGCGATAAGGGTATTGTCCGGTCATTAACATGCCACGAAATGGCGTACAGAGTGGAAAATTAGAGACTGCTTGACGTAATACTGCACTTTGACGCGCAAATTTATCAATGTTGGGGGTCATTGATGGATCTTGCTGCATAAAACCTAATGCTTGAGCTCGAAACTCATCAGGAAAAATAATGACTAAATTGGGCTTTTTTAATGACTTCTTCGAGCTTAACGTTGGTGCAGTTGCAGCTTGGGTATAGCCGGCTGATAAGGTTGCAGCAACAGCGCCACTGGCTGCCATACCTTTCAGTAATCCTCTACGTGAGATAGACATCAACGAATCCTTATTAATAGTAAATATAAACGATTGGATTATGTGTTTTTGATTTGCTTCGCATCGTAAGCTAACGAAAGCTTAGTGACTGTGTAATCGATCACATAAAAAGCAGGTGAAAGTAAAATAATGTAATTACTTGTTTTATTGCAGTAAATATTATGGAGTTTCAGCTCTATTTTATAAATTGAAAGGATGAATGGTTGGTTTATTGACTTTCGTTCTATATGATAGAAACACTTACGCAAGTATGCATAAGTTCCAATGAAAGATAACGAAAGAATGTGAAAGAGATCAAAAGTTTTGTCTTAGTGCATTGTGGCTTTATTTTTTAGGTGTAAGCTTATTTCGAAATCAAGTGAAAGTAATTTTGGTTGATTTCACAAGGAGACAAAAGTGAAAAGTGCAATTGAAAGGCGAATGGAAATCGTCAACGTGGTGAATCTAGAAGGAAAAGCCCGTGTCGAGGATCTCGCTGAAAAATTTAATGTATCCAGTGTCACTATTCGCAGTGATCTGAGCTTCTTGGAAAAGAATGGTTATGTTGTGCGCTCTCATGGTGCAGCAATTCCTAACTCAGGTGTGATTGCTGAATTAACTATTCATGAAAAGCGTCGGCATAATGCGGGAGTTAAATCTCTCCTTGGCCAAGCTGCTGCCAAGCTTATTCATCATGGTGACACTGTGATTTTAGATTCAGGGACAACAACGCGTGAAATCGCAGCCAGCTTAAAAAGCATGGAAAATGTTGTTGTCATGACTAATGGTCTGGATGTGGCTATGGAGTTGGCTTCAGCACCCGGTGTTGAAGTGTTAATGTCAGGTGGCGTACTTCGTAAAGAAGCGTTATCTTTTTCGGGCTCACTAGCAGAAGCCGGCCTTAAGAACTTTCGTTTTGATAAAGTTTTTCTAGGGGTCGATGGCTTTGACTTGCGAGCTGGTATCACTACGCACAGTGAACAAGAGGCAAGCCTCAATCGTTTAATGTGTGAAATTTCTGAACAAGTGATTGCGGTAGCTGATTCAACCAAATTTGGTAAACGTAGCTGTCACATGATTCGTGAATTTGGAAATATTGATATCTTAGTAACAGATGCAGATATTCCTGAAGATTATTTAGCTGGTCTTCGTGAAATGAAAGTAGAAGTTATTATTGTCGAAAAAGAGCACTGACTGACTTAACTCCATGATCACATCACAGATGATGATTGTGGAGTTAATGAATGAACACGCTACAAACTCTCGTTCAACGTCATAAAGCAGGCGGCAACAATGGTATTTATGCTGTTTGCTCTGCACACCCGCTGGTTATTGAAGCGGCATTTTCTCAAGCGTTGGACGACAATTCAGTTTTATTAATCGAAGCAACGTCAAATCAAGTTGATCAATTTGGTGGTTACACCGGAATGACACCCATTGATTTTCGTCACTTTGTATTAGCCATGGCTGAACAATTCAATTTTCCTACCGAAAATCTTATCTTAGGTGGCGATCATTTAGGCCCTAATCGCTGGCAACACCTTACTGCAACTGATGCGATGGTGAATGCCGATGATTTAATTGCTGCTTATGTTGCTGCTGGTTTTAAGAAAATCCACCTCGATTGCAGCATGTCTTGTGCTGATGATCCGATGCCTCTTTCTGATGATATCGTTGCTGAACGTGCCGCTCGTTTGGGGGCTATAGCTGAAAAAACAGCGATAGCATCTTTTGGCTATAGTGATTTAGTGTATGTCATTGGTACTGAAGTTCCTGTACCTGGTGGTGCAGCAGAAACCTTAAATACGGTGGAAGTAACGTCACCACAAGCTGCAATGAAAACAATCGAAACTCATCAACGTGCGTTTGCTGCTGCAAATATAGCTGATTGTTGGACACGTGTGATTGGATTGGTGGTTCAACCTGGGGTTGAATTTGATCATACCGGTGTTATTGATTATTGCCCAGAGAAAGCGAATGCGCTCAGTGGTGTGGTTGATAATTTTCCTCACATGGTATTTGAAGCACACTCGACAGACTATCAAACTCATGCCGCTTATCGTCAATTAGTACAAGACCACTTTGCGATTTTAAAAGTGGGCCCAGCTTTAACTTTTGCTATGCGTGAAGCGTTATTTAATTTATGTGAAATAGAAGCTGAAATTATTCCTAAAGCGCATTGCTCAAATTTAAGAGAATGCATTGAAGCACAAATGTGTGAAGCGCCACAGCATTGGCAAAAATACTATCATGGTAACGAATCAGAGCAGCGCTTCTCACGTTGCTTTAGCTTTAGTGATCGCATGCGTTATTACTGGCCTGATAGTGTGATTAATCAAGCCCAAGCAACCTTATTTAGAAATTTATCTCGAGTTGATATTCCGTTACCCCTTCTTAGTCAATATATGCCACAGCAATTTCAACATCTGCGTGAAGGCTTAATCTCATCAGACCCTAAAGCGTTGGTATTAGACACTATTCGTCAAGTTTTACGTGCTTACTCTCAAGCATGTACTGAAAAATTAATCGCAGAGGTTTAAACACATGGAACAATATTTAGGTTATTCAGTCGCTGAATTAGAACGTTTATCTGGTTATTGGACAGCGAAAGAAATCAATCAACAACCCGCTTGTTGGGCGCAAACAGCTGCAATTACGCGTGAGTGTGAACCACAAATTAAGCACTTTATGGACCATGTCTATAGTTACCCAAATCTGCGCATCGTTTTAACGGGAGCAGGTACGTCTGCCTTTGCCGGACGTTCATTAGCGTTAGGGTTGACTCAGCGTTTACAACGTCGCGTTGAAGCGATGTCAACCACTGATATTGTTTCTAATCCTAAGCAGTGTTTTGCCGAAAATATTCCTACGTTATTGGTGTCGTTTGCCCGCTCTGGCAATAGCCCTGAAAGTGTGGCTGCGGTTGAACTTGCCAATCAAACATTAACCGAATGTTTTCATTTAGTACTGACCTGTAATGCTGATGGAAAGTTATACAAGTGTTGCGACAATGATAAGCGATCACTTGCACTTCTGATGCCAGCCGAGACCAATGATCAATCTTTTGCCATGACATCAAGTTTTTCATCAATGATGCTGGCTGCTTTTTCGATTTTAATGTATGGCAACGATTACACGAAAGAAATCGAAAGCATTTGTAAGTGTTCTGTGGGTTTGATCAAAGATTTGAATAGCCAAATAAAGGATACTGCTGATCAGAAACTAGAGCGGGTTATTTATTTAGGCAGTGGTGGTTTACAAGGTTTAGCTCAAGAGTCGGCATTGAAACTTCTTGAGTTAACCGCTGGCAAAGTTGTTGCTACATACGATTCGCCATTAGGGTTCCGCCACGGACCAAAATCGATTGTTAATCAGAACACGATGATTGTGGTGTTCATTAGTAACGATTCATATACCCGTAAATATGACCTTGATCTGTTAGCTGAAATTTGCCGCGATAATATTGCAGCACAAGTGGTAGCGATTACAGCACAAGCGGATGAGATTGAAACACGTGCTGATGTTATTCGCGTTTCTAGCATGGAAGCCGCAACGGACATCGAATTACTTTTCCCTTATATGCTATATGCGCAAATGTATGCTTTTCATCGTGCGCTAGCGTTAGGAAATACACCTGATAACCCATGTCCTACTGGTGAAGTAAACCGTGTAGTACAAGGAGTTACTATTCACGATTTATCTAATTAATTTAAATAATTACGAAAGGTAGAACAGTCATGACAACGCCAAATATTGTATGGACACGAATTGATGAACGTTTGTTACATGGTCAAATTTGTATTACTTGGGGTAAACATTCAGGCGCTAATCTTATTTTAGTGGCTAATGACGATGCAGCAGATGGTCCTAACGCGGCTTTTATGCAAGCTGGAATGAAAGCATCAGCGGGAGGGGAATACGCAGTGCGTTTCTTCTCAATCCAAAAAACAATTGATGTCATCGGTAAGGCTTCTCCTCAACAAAAGATTTTTATTTTATGTAATAACCCAACTGACGTTGCTCGGTTAGTTGAAGGTGGTGTGCCCATTGCCCATTGTAATGTCGGTAATATGCACTACCACGAAGGTAAGCGTCAGATTCATAAGACAGTTTCCGTTGATGATAAAGATATTAATGCTTTTGAACGCATGGTTGCAAAAGGGGTAACTTGTACCATTCAAAATACGCCTGATCAGAAACCAATCAATGTACTTGAACTGGCTACCAGCGCTGCTTAAATCGCGATAGTCAAACGCCAAACGTGTAAAAAGGAATAAATCATGTTTTTAGAAGCTGCGTTAGTAGCGGTGTGGGCATTTTTCTGCGGTATCGATAAATACGATGTTGCATTGAATATTCACCGTCCGCTTATTACAGGTCCAGTTGTGGGCTTGATCATGGGTGACATGCAAATTGGTTTGATTGCAGGTGCGACGTTAGAACTTGCTTGGTTAGGTCTAGTGCCTAATGCGGGTGCTCAGCCACCCGATGTAACAATGGGTACGATTGCTGCGGTTGCGTTTGCAGTGATGACGGGTCAATCAGCAGAAGTGGCAATGGGCGTAGGTATGCCGATTGCAGTAATGATGCAGATGTTGGTTATCGGTTTCTTTGCAATGACATCATTCACAATGGGTAAAGCTGATAGCTTTGCAGAGCGTGGTGATTCTGCTGGTATTGATAAGCTTCTGATTACAACGATCTCATTACGTGCATTGTTGTATGCCTTCGTCGCTTTTATCACAGTTTACTTTGGTGAACATGCAGCAACTTGGATTGATGAAAATGCACCAAAAGCATTATTAGAAGGCTTAGGTATTGGTGCCAAGATGGTTCCTGCGATTGGTTTTGCGATGTTGTTGAAAATCATGTGGTCAAAAGAAGTGGCAGGGGTGTTCTTTATTGGCTTCGTTATGACAACTTACTTAAAACTACCCATTATGGCGGTTGCAATAATCGGTGCTTCAATTGCAGCACTGTACTACTTCTTTAGCGGTTCAAACAACGGCGGCTCTAACAACCAAGCAGAGGAATTTGAAGATGGCATCTGATATCACAGCGGGAACACTTCGCGATAAAAACACGCAAGAACATATCAATTTGGTTGATGATATCGATGCATATGAAGATACCACGCCACAAAAAGTGATCACCAAGAAAGACCTGTGGATATGTGCAATCCGTGGTTTATTCATGGAAGGTAACTTCAACTTTGAACGTATGCAAGCGGGTGGTTTTGCTTACTCAATTATTCCTGCACTGAAGAAAATCCATGGTGATAATAAAGCGGATTTGGCGAAAGCATTAAAGAACCATCTGCAGTTTTTCAATGCTTCACCTAAGCTGTTTACCTTCTTATTAGGTACAGCAATTGCGATGGAAGAGAACAAAGAAAAACCATCAACCGTTAACGTAATGAAAGTGGCGGGAATGGGACCAACAGGTGGTATTGGTGATGCTATCGACCACATGACATTGATGCCATTAACGCTTGCATTAGGTGCGTCAATTGCAATGGAAGGGTCTATTGCTGGTCCATTTGTGTTCTTCTTCTTATACCAAATTGTTCACTTTGCGGTTTACTTTGGCTTGATGTTCATGGGTTACAAAGCGGGTACTGCCGCGATGGTTAACATGAGCGATTCAACCGAGAAATTGGCAAAAGCCGCCAATATTATGGGTATCTTTGTTATTGGTGCGCTTTCCGCGACCTTTATCAAGGTGCAGACCACCCTCAGCCTCGAACTGGGAGGGAAGGTGGTGGATTTACAGACCGCATTATTTGACAAAGTGATGCCGAATATTCTGCCACTGATGCTGGTGTTCTTCATGCTTAAAATGGTGAAAGGTACAGGATTCTGGGCTAAGCCTCCAGTGTTGATTTTCAGCACACTAGCGGCAGGTGTAATAGGCCATCTAATCGGTATTTTGTAGTTAATAAATTGTTTTGTATTGATATTTGTCATTATCAATAGTCTCAAGGGGGGCATCGTTCCCCCTTTATATTCAAGGAAAGAATCATGATTGGTATCGTTGTTTCAGGGCATATTAACTTTGCATCAGGTATGGAGTCGGCTGTTCGTGCTATCGCGGGTGAGCAAGAACAAATGACATATGTAGATTTTGTTGAAACCATGTCTACCGATGAGCTAGAACAGGCTTTACGCCAAGCGGCTGCGGATGTGGATAGCGGTGATGGAGTGTTGTTTTTAACTGATATTCCTGGTGGTTCTCCTGCCAATCGCGCCTTAGCTATTGTGATGGACACCCCTAATGTTGAACTTATTGGTGGTGCGAATTTACCGATGATCGCCAATGCTGCCTTTGAGCGTGATGATGCTGATCTAACCGATCTTGTTGATACCTTACTTGATATTGGTATGTCATGCATGAAAGACATGCGTCGTGAGCTTAATAATATGATGACGCAATCAGCTGAACTTGAATGTGAAGACGGACTGTAATTATGCGTTTTGCACTTCATCCACAGCGTATATTCACCCCCACAGGGATCCGTTATAACCACTATGTTGTAGTGAATAGCGGTAAGGTTGAATGCGTTACTGATAGCCGACCTTTTGATTGTGAAGTGATTGAATTAGAAGATCAAACATTAGTCCCTGGTTTTATCGATATTCATATTCATGGCCGTGCAGGCGCTGATGTTATGGATGCAACACCACAAGCTTTACAAACCATAGCTCAAGCATTACCTGCTACAGGCGTAGTGGCATGGGTTGGAACAACCGTTACCGCACCGTGGCAGAATATTGTTTCGGCTTTACAGGTGGTGCGTAATTACTGTGAGCAGCCACAACAAGGTGCCACGTTATTAGGTAGCTTTCTTGAAGGACCTTATTTTACTGCAACTCACCGTGGTTCACACCCAACTCAATACTTAACCGCGCCAACCATTGTGGCGTTAGCAGAATTAAAAGAAGTGGCTGCAGATTCATTATTACGCGTTGCGTTAGCACCAGAGTATGACGGCGCTAATGAAGCGATTCAATGGTTAACCGATAACGGCATTAAAACTTCGATAGCACATACCAATGCCAATTTTGAACAAGTAACCCAAGCGCACCAACATGGAGCGGATTGTGGTGTGCATTTATTTAACGGTATGAGTGGCTTACATCATCGAGAACCCGGTTGTGCAGGGGCGGTGCTTTATCACGATATGTTAGTTGAACTGATTGCTGATGGTATTCATGTTCACCCGGTGATGATGCAACTTGCTTATCGTATCAAAGGCTATCAAGGCATGGCATTAATTACTGACTGTATGCGTGCTGGTGGCCTTGATGATGGCAAGTACCAACTTGGCGCGCAGATGGTTAACGTGACCAATGGTGAAGCGCGTACTGATGATGGCTCTTTGGCAGGAAGCACGTGTAGTTTAGATCAAGCCATTCGCAATATGGTTATGTTAGCCAATGTTCCTGAGTGGGAAGCGATTCAGATGGCAACCGCTGTGCCTGCAAAATATTTAGGCATTGATCATCAATTAGGTGCGATAGCAACAGGCTACAACGCCAGCTTTGCCGTGCTTAATACGCAATTTGAAATTCAAGCAACGTTAATTGACGGTGAGTGGTATTACCCAACATCGCATCAATAGCAATAATTCGTCAGTATTTATGCCGTATTTTGATGGTATGGATACTGAATAATGTAATGATTTAAGAGGTTTTTCATGGAAATTCGTCAACCAATTCATAGTCAGCATGCCAAGCAATTAGATACTGCGGGTATTCGTGAGCAATTCTTAATTGAAAATATGTTTCAAGCCGGTGAAATTAATCTTACTTATAGCCATATCGATCGCATTATTGTGGGTGCGGCCGTGCCGACGACTGCGGCTATTGTGTTTGAAGGTGGTAAAGAGATTGGTGTTGATTACTTTTTACAACGTCGTGAATTAGGTGTGATTAATATCGGTGCGCCAGGATTAGTGATTGTTGATGGTGAGACTTTTGAAATTGGCTCACGCGAAGCTATTTATGTTGGCATGGGCGCACAAGATATTCGTTTTGAAAGTGTCGTTGCCGATAAACCTGCACGTTTCTATTTAAATTGTGCGCCTGCTCATCACAGCTATCCAACCCGTAAAATTACCCGTGAAGATGCATCTCCAGAGCAAATTGGTAGCCAAGAAAACTGTAATGTTCGCACGATTTATAAGTATTTACATCCTTCTGTGTTACCAACCTGCCAACTATTAATGGGCATGACTGAGCTGGCTGCTGGCAGCTTGTGGAATACCATGCCATGTCATACCCATGAGCGTCGTATGGAAGTGTATTTGTACTTTGATATGAGCCAAGACAACATCGTGTTCCATTACATGGGTGAGCCCCAAGAAACGCGCCATATCGTGGTGCGTAATGAGCAAGCAGTGATCAGTCCAAGTTGGTCAATTCACTCTGGTGTGGGTACGGCGTCTTATACCTTTATTTGGGGCATGGTAGGTGAGAACCAAACCTTCCACGATATGGATCATGTCGCGATGAGCGATCTTAAATAAGCCTTAGTTTTTCACCGTAACGCGTTAATTTATTTAGCAAGTAGTGCTGGCTAGCGTTGGCGCTACTTTACAAGGATAGAACTCGATGAATATGTTTGATTTAAGCGGTAAAGTTGCGATTGTGACTGGTTGTAATACAGGTCTCGGTCAAGGTATGGCATTAGGACTTGCAAAAGCAGGGGCTGATATTGTGGGTATTGGTCATCAACCAGCACCTGAAACCCAAGCACAAATTGAAGCATTAGGACGTAAATTTCATTACATCACCGCTAACCTTATGCAGCAAGATAAGCTTGAAAGCATTGTTGCAGAAGCAGTAGAAGTGATGGGGCATGTTGATATTTTAATTAATAATGCTGGTATTATTCGTCGTCAAGATCTGCTGCAATTTTCTGAAAGTGATTGGGATGATGTGATTAACATTAACCAAAAAACACTATTTTTCTTATCACAAGCGGTCGCTAAACGTTTTGTTGAACAAGGCAATGGCGGCAAAATCATTAATATCGCTTCAATGTTATCTTTCCAAGGTGGCATTCGCGTCCCTTCATACACCGCAAGTAAATCAGCCGTTATGGGTCTAACCCGAGCATTAGCCACTGAACTCGCTGAGCATAAGATTAATGTCAATGCGATTGCCCCTGGTTATATGGCGACTGACAATACTGAAGCGTTGCGTGCCGATGCTGATCGTAACGCGGCAATTTTAGAGCGTATTCCTGCTAATCGTTGGGGATTACCGTCTGATTTAGAAGGGCCTGCGGTCTTTTTAGCATCAAGTGCAAGTGATTACATTAATGGTTACACCATCGCGGTTGATGGTGGTTGGTTAGCACGCTAAGGAGAGCAGTTCATGGCAGCATTAGGTTCAAAAGAAACGATTTTAACCGCAATGAAGCGAGTTTATCGTTACCAAGCACAAAACCAGACTCGCAGTGTGGTTCGTCGTAGTGGTAAAACCCGGTTTATTAAAGATACTGACTGGGAGCGGGGCGTATTTTGGTCATGTGTCTCCGCAGCATGGCTTGCAACAGATGATAATGAATACCTTGATGGGGTAATGAATTATACCCTTCATACTGGTTTTAGAACTGGACCTAATGATCGTTTTGCTGATGATCATATTTGCTGCCAAGCTTACCTTGATGTGTATCCATTAATTGACCAAGTTGAAGCGTTAGAGCCAACGATTAAAGCGTTAGATATTATGGTTGAGAGCCCACAGCCGGGTCGTAAAGATTGGTGGTGGTGTGATTCATTATTTATGGCACCGCCCGCATTTGCTGCATTAACCCAACGCACAGGTGATCCTAAGTACCTCGATTACATGAACACTGCATTTTGGGATTCAGTTGAGCATTTGCTCGATCCTGAAACGGGTTTATTCTACCGTGATTATCGTTATATTCCTGATGGTAATGGTGGTGAATTACGAGAAGCTAGCGGTAATAAAGTTTTCTGGAGCCGTGGTATTGGCTGGGTATTAGCCGCAGTGCCACGCTTATTAGCCCGTATGCCTGACGATTACCCACAGCGTGAAAAGTATTTGGCGCTATTTACCTCACTGGCCGCCGAAGTCATTAAGTATCAACAAACCGATGGTTTTTGGCGTACAAGTTTGCTCGACCCTGACAATTTCCCTGCACCAGAAAGCAGTGCTACAGCGCTGTTCTGTTACGGTTTAGCGTGGGGCATAAAACACGGTCATCTTGATGCTGAAACATATCTGCCTGTGGTTGAGATTTCATGGGCGGCATTACAAACCTGTATTCACGATAATGGCATGATGGGCTGGGTACAATTACCAGCGTTTAACCCACGTGATGTCGCCTTTGAACATAATATTGATTACGGTGCTGGCGCATTTTTATTAGCTGCCACCGCCGTTGCTGATTTGGCAGAATAAACAACAAACGCAATTATTGTGTGCTTTAATGCGGGCAGAGTTCACGCAACAAGCCGATGGCAAGTTGGATATGGGGTGGATGACATGGATAAATCCCAAAACACCTAAACCTAACTTTCACAACCCGCAAACATTTGGTCAGTGTCAGTTAGTGAAATAATAGCTATTAATTTATTATAGGTTATTAAAAAATAAGGTTTATGCCGATATTTATATCATATGGCATAAGCCTTTTTTGATTTTAGAGATATTTTTGTTTTTTTATCGTGATGTTTTCGAAGCCAATATAATGCAAATATTGGGATAAACACTAAAGTCTGTGAGATAATACTTGGCTAAGGTATAAATCTGCCATCATCTGCGGCTAGGTTTATTCTCTCCGAGATATTTTTATTGCATTCCCAATCGAGTTAGTGGACTTAATGATACGTATTAATGAAGTTAAATTACCGTTAGATCATAGTGAAGTAGCTTTACATGATTTTGTCATCAACAAGTTATCGATAAATAAAGACCAACTAGTTGATATTCATGTCTTTAAACGTGGTTATGATGCCCGTAAAAAAAATGATATTTATCTGATTTACACTGTAGATATCACTTTAAAAGATGTTGATGAAGAGCAATTACTAACGACGTTTGCTAACGATCACCAGGTGAAAGCATCACCAGATACAAGCTATAAATATGTGACTCAAGCACCTGAAAATATCACTGAACGTCCTATCGTTATTGGTATGGGTCCATGTGGTTTGTTTACAGGGCTTATTTTGGCGCAGATGGGATTTAAGCCTATTATTCTCGAGCGCGGAAAATCAGTACACGAACGTGCAAAAGATACTTTCCGTTTTTGGCGTACACGTGAGCTAAACACCGAATCAAATGTACAGTTTGGTGAAGGTGGCGCAGGTACATTCTCTGACGGTAAATTATACAGCCAAGTCAAAGATCCTCGTTTTCTGGGTCTTAAAGTAAAACAAGAATTTGTTGCAGCGGGCGCACCAGCTGAAATTATTTATCTAAGTAAACCACATATTGGTACCTACAAATTGGTAACAATGGTTGAGAAAATGCGCCGTAAAATTATTGAACTTGGCGGTGAGATTCGTTTTGAAACTCGCGTTGAAGAAATCAATATTGAAGATAATCAAGTTACTGGCGTTACTTTGTCAACTGGTGAAGTGATTCCGTCAAAGCACGTTGCATTAGCGATTGGCCACAGTGCGCGTGATACCTTTAAGATGTTGCATGACAAAGGTGTCCACCTTGAAGCGCAATCATTTTCAGTTGGTTTCCGTATTGAGCATAAACAAGAAACTATCGACTCAGCCCGTTTTGGTAAAAATGCAGGTCATCCTTTATTAGGTGCTGCGGATTATAAATTGGTTCACCACTGTAAAAATGGCCGTTCAGTTTATAGTTTCTGTATGTGTCCTGGTGGCGTTGTGGTTGCAGCAACCTCTGAGCTTGAGTCAGTAGTAACCAACGGTATGAGCCAATACTCACGTAGTGAGCGTAATGCTAACAGTGCGATTGTAGTGGGTATTTCACCTGAAGATTTTGCTAACGATCCAATGCAAGGGATCGCTTTACAACGTAAGCTAGAGCGTAACGCATATGTTCTTGGTGGCAGTAGCTATGATGCGCCAGCACAATGTGTGGGGGATTTCTTAGCAGGTAAAACCATCAGTCAAATGGGTGATGTTGAACCGTCTTACAAACCAAATGTTAAGTTTACTGACCTAAGCAGCAGTTTGCCAGATTATGCTATTGAAGCGATTCGTGAAGCATTGCCTGCGTTTAATAAAAAGATTAAAGGTTTCTCACATGCCGATAGCATGCTAACGGGTGTTGAAACGCGCACATCTTCTCCTGTACAAATTAAACGTGGAAAAGATTTCCAAAGCATTAATACTAAAGGTTTATATCCTGGTGGTGAAGGTGCAGGTTATGCGGGGGGTATTTTATCTGCAGGCATCGACGGTATTAAAGTTGCCGAAGCGATTGCGCTTGATATGTTAAATGTATAATTAGTTAAATTAAAAGGTGTAATAATAGCGAGTCTATATATTATTGCACCTTTTATTGTTTTTATTTACAGCTACCTCTGCTGTTATTATCTTCATTTTTTCTGCTTTTTCCCTATATTAATATTCTTATTTATAAAAATAATCCACTATTGGAATTGACTGTTAAATCTATAGTTGTAATATTTGTTAAGTATAATGCATTGTTTTAAAAGTAAAAAATAACTCTTTGCTAAGATGGATATAGTTTTCATATTTTTTAAAAGAGTTTTTATTACGCTATATTATTATTTTTATGGTGTATTTTTACTAAACTAAAGTTATTAGCCATGCTGAATATTTAATTACAATAGCCAAAATACGAGTAAAAAGCCTTTTAAAATAGATAAAGTGCTGAGGGTTTACTGATAGTCATAATATGGAAATATAGTTGGATATAAATAATAAATGTTAAATGAAAGACGGTTCTTTTTATCATTAATGCCCTATTTGTTATTGTTTGTTGCAGGCACTGTTGATGCGGTTGGCTTTTTACATCTTAAAAACGGAGTATTTGCATCTTTTATGAGTGGCAATTCGACTCATATGGGAATGATGTTGAGTTATCATGATTATCCTCGTGCAGCCATTTATATTGCATTATTAAGTATTTTTATTATCGGCTCCATGTCTGGCGAATTAATTGCCTTATCTGGGCGTCGATTCTACCGAGGTGTGGTGATGGCTTCCGTTTCGGTTGTGCTGATATTTGCCATTATCATGGAGTCTTATCTGCCTTTTTTAGCGATTAATTTTATTCTGTGTTATGGCATGGGAATGCAAAATATAGCATTACGATTAACGATAGAAAAATCAATTCCTCTTACGTATGCCACTGGATATTTAGTTAATATTGGTCGTCTATTGGCATTGGCAATTGTTGGGCAAGGTGATCGTAAACGGTTGATGCAATATCTGTGTTTATGGGGTTCTTTGATTTCAGGTGCAATGAATGGCGGGTTTATAATGCAAACAATTCCCCAATATTCATTATTTCCAGCATTGGCATTAACCTCCTTTATTGCTGTCACTTTGTTTTATATAGAATATACCCATCGCTCAACCCCAATTGATACTGAACTGTAATATTGGCCTTAATTCACACTGTAAATGATGAAAAGCCAGCAATTATTTGCTGGCTTCTTTATCGGAGAAAAAATAACTAAGCCACTAAAATGGCATCACGCATTTTACATATAACATCCTGTTTTTGTTCGGTTGTTAATGTGCGTAATGGTAGGCGTGGGTTACCTGCATCAATATCATGTAGCATCATTGCGGTTTTACCTGCCGCGACACCGCCGTATTCAACTAAGACACGAATAAGTGCAATTACATTGTCCATTTTATTGATCACCGTTTGATGATCACCTTGAGCAAAAGCATCAATCATGTCGTGATAAAGAGGCGCAGCGTAATTGTAGGTACTGCCGACAGCACTAATTGCTCCCACCGCTAATGCGCCAGGGAAATGCTCATCAACACCCCACGGTACATCAAACTTACTATCACAAACACGTAAACAACGTTGGTATTCATATAAATTAGTGCTGTTAAATTTAACCCCATATAGATTTGGAATCACTTTATCAGCAGCAATTAAGAATTGTTCCATATCAACCGTCACGCCACTCATTTCTGAGTGATAATAATAGAATCCTTTAGAAGGAGCAGCGTCAGCAACTGCTTTACAGTAATTAACTAAATCGGTAACGTTATTGGGTTTAAAGAAACAAGGACCAATGGCCGAGGTCGCATAAATATCTAACTGATCAGCATGACGGGTTAATTCAAGTGTATCTGTAATGCTTAACGCACCAGTATGAATAATAAGTTTCAGTTGGCCTGCACTTGCTTGTACCCATCGCTCTGCAACCGCTTTACGTTCTGCTACTGAACAATGAATGCCTTCGCCTGTCGTACCTAAAACATAAGCACCCACGATATTGGTATTAATAAGATGTTTAGCAATAGCATCAATAGCGACATAGTCAATATCACCGTTAGCTAGAAATGGCGTATGAGGGGCTGCAATTAAACCTGTTAGCTTTTCCATGTCTCAGATCCTTATTTGTGAAGTTTTACTTCTAAAGCGTAATTCTTTTGGAGTTATATTATCATACGAAGTGGGATTTTGGTTGGCAATAAAAAAGAAACGACTTTTAGGGGTTTTAATAGAAACTGTGATCTATTGCTATTAATTGATTTTTGAAATTTATAAAATATTTTTTATCGTTATTTTGGATTGAAATGATGATTGGATTTGATTTTGGAGTAAAACTTCATAATGATAATACGATAAAGATCGCCACCTAAGCTGAAGAATGGCAAGGATAACGTATGAATGCGGTAACAGATGCAATTCAAGTGGGTAAAATTTTAGATACGTTAGGTAGTCTACGTGATAGCTTGACACCATCGGCACGTCGAATCGCTGATTATGTTTTAGCACAACCTCAACCTGTGACTGAACTTTCAATTGCAGAACTCGCTCAGCAAGCTAACGTTGGCGAAGCCAGTATTATTCGTTTTTGTCGGGCACTCCATTTTAAAGGTTTTCAAGATCTTAAGATGAAGTTAGCGATTGAGGTTGCAACACCTCATGATACTGAGAAGCACATGCTTGATACCGAATTAACCGCAGATGATGATGCTGAACATATCGGTCGAAAGTTACAACAGACGATCAATAATGTCTTAGGTGAAACATTAAATTTATTAGATTTTTCTAAATTAGAAGCGGTGGCTCGTGCTTTACAGCAACAAAAACGGATTTATTTTTTTGGCGTGGGGTCCTCCGGCATTACCGCAGAAGATGCGAAAAATAAACTCATGCGGATTGGATTTGATGTCGATGCGTTAACCAATAATCATTTTATGTATATGAAAGCTGCATTATTAAACAATGACGATGTTGCGATTGGTATTAGTCATTCCGGAACGTCAAAAGAAACTATTAAAGCGTTAGCATTGGCCAAAGAGTGTGGCGCAATTACTGTGGCGCTGACGCATAATCCATTATCTCCGTTGGCTGAATTGTCTGATTATGTATTAATTAATGGTAATCGTCAGGGGCAACTGCAAGGGGATTCTATTGGTACTAAAATAACGCAACTGTTTGTATTAGATATGCTTTATACATTGCTGGTTCGTGACAATCCTCAACATACACGTCAGCAGAAGTATAAAACAACCCAAGCGCTAGATTAAAACTTTACCAGAAATACCATTAAGGCCACATTCAAATGTGGCCTTTTTTATGGGGGTAAAGTAGCCTTACTGGTTATTCATTAAACATTAATCACAACGAATTGATTATTTTTTAACTGTGATTTACATCGTGATTTTGAGGTTATTTTAGGCAAAGAGTGTGCAATATCTCTCTATTTAAAAAGTTCATTATTGCGTCACTCCAATGATATCGACATGATGGAGTCAAACTTCATAACGTTGATATTTTTGGAGCTAACGATCATGGTTAAGCATTCACAAACACTTCTTGCACATATAAATAATGGTTTTATCTCTTCTTGCCAGCCTGTTGATGATAGCCCTATGGATCAGCCTCAGATTGTATCGGCAATGGCGCAATCATCGGTTTTAGGTGGTGCTGCGGGTTTACGTATTGAAGGTATTGCAAATTTACAAGCAACACGTCCACATGTGGCTGTACCTATTATTGGTATTATTAAACGAGATCTGAATAACTCAGCAGTAAGAATTACGCCATTTGTAGAAGATGTTGCTGATCTTGCAGCCGCTGGTGCTGACATTATTGCGATTGATGGTACGCAACGCCAACGTCCAGAAACAGTTGAAAATTTAATTAATGCGATTCATCAACATGGATGTTTAGCAATGGCTGACTGTGCGACTTTGGCTGATGGTGATATGTGCCACCAATTAGGCGCTGACATTATTGGTTCAACATTATCAGGTTATACCGAAGGTGAAGTACCGACTGAACCTGACTTAGAATTGGTGATGGCTTTGCATCAACGTGGTTATTTTGTGATGGCTGAAGGGCGTTATAACTCACCAGTATTAGCAGCTAAAGCAATGACTGCGGGAGCGAACTGCGTCACGGTTGGCTCTGCAATCACGCGTATTGAACATATCTGCGAATGGTTTAAACAAGCGGTAAATACTGCTGCAACCGCAGATCAATTACGTGTTAAGGATATTGCATGAGTGTTTGTTTAGCGGTTGATATTGGTGGCACAAAAATAGCTGCGGCACTAGTGGATTGTGCAACTAACCAGATTATAGATCGTCATCAAATAGCTACGCCTCAGTCACAACAGCCCGCGGTGTTTTCCGCAGCATTAACCTCTTTATTAACCCCGTTTATCACTCAGGCTGATTTTGTTGCTATTGCCTCAACAGGAATCATTAATAACGGGATTTTAACGGCGTTAAATCCCGCTAATTTAGGTGGATTAAATCGATTTGAATTAGTTGATAATATTCAGCGTATTTCAAAATTACCGACATATGCAATGAACGATGCCCAAGCTGCGGCATGGTATGAATTTATTTCGCTAACGCCTAATAACAATACTCACAACATGTTGTTTATTACTATTTCTACTGGTATCGGCGGTGGATTAGTGTTGAATCAACAATTACAAACGGGGGCTCGGGGTATTAGTGGTCATATTGGACATACGGTTGTTGATGTTAATGGCCCTCTGTGTGGCTGTGGTCGTCAAGGATGTATAGAAAAAGTGGCCTCAGGTACCGCGATAGGTGAACTTGGTAGTGCCTTATTTAAGCGTCCATGTAATGGGCAACAGGTCTATCAACTGGCACTTGACGGTAATGAAGATGCAATAAGTATTATTCATTCTTCAGCTGCTGCGGTCGCGGAATTAATTGCCAACCTCACAATTAGCTTAGATCTCGATGCGGTGGTTATCGGTGGCAGTGTGGGTCTTGCACCTCATTATTGTGAATATATTCAACAATATCTAAATGAAAAACCAGAACTTTATCGACCGCATATTATTCCCGCTCAATCTGGTGGTGATGCAGGTTTGTTAGGTGCCGCTCATTGGTTTGCACGACAAGAAAATCATACATAGAAATTAATTATCTTCTCTCAACCCCTAAATGGTGAGGCTTATATGGAAATTCAAGCATTTGGTACGATCAATTATATCGTATTGTTCGCGTATTTAATTGGTGTCATGTTGGTTGGTGTTTATTTTGCCCGCCGTCAGAAATCAGCAGATGATTATTTTAAAGCTGGAGGCCGAATACCGGGTTGGGCGGCGGGAATCAGTGTATTTGCAACCACATTAAGCTCGATTACTTTTATGTCTATTCCTGCCAAGGCTTATACTTCTGATTGGACTTTCCTTGTCGGCCAATATGTGGCTATTCTTATTCTACCGTTAGTGTTCTATTTCTATATTCCCTTTTTTAGAAAACTCAATTTAACCTCAGTATATGAATATTTAGAACGTCGCTTTGATATTAAGATGCGCTTGTTTGCTAGTATGTCATTCATGCTATTCCATATTGGGCGTATTGCAATTATTACCTATTTAACCGCACTTGCATTAATGCCATTTGTACATATTGATCCTCTGACGATCGTATTTTTAATCGGTGTGTTATGTATTGTTTATACCTTCCTTGGCGGTATTGAAGGGGTTATTTGGACGGATGTTATTCAAGGTATTATGCTGTCCGTCGCTGCAGTCGTCATCTTTGTTACTATTTGTTTTCATGTTGATGGCGGTGTGACTGAAGTATTCCGTTTAAGTGCTGAACAAGATAAATATTTCCCAAGTTCAAGTTTTGAATGGAGCTGGACTGACAGTACTTTACCTGTATTAATGATAGGTTTCTTATTTGCTAGTTTACAGCAATTTACTGCGAGCCAAGATGTAGTACAACGCTATATTGTGACTGATTCTATTGAAGAAACGAAAAAGACCTTGATCACTAATGCTAAGTTAGTTGCTTGTGTACCTATTTTCTTCTTTGCTATTGGTTCTGCGCTATATGCTTTCTATAGTCAAAATTCACAATTGATACCTGAGAATTTTAATACAGGAGGTATTCTACCGTTTTACGTGATTTCTCAAATGCCTGCGGGTATTGCAGGGTTAATTATTGCGGCTATTTTTGCAGCTTCTCAATCAAGTATTTCAAGCAGTTTAAATAGTATTTCTGCTTGTTACACCGTGGATATCTATAACCGTTTTGGCGAAGAAAAAAATATGCAGCAGAGCTTTAATATGGCAAGAGTTGTAACGATTATTGCTGGTTTATTAGGTGTTGCTGCTTCTGTTTATTTAATTAAAAGTAATGAAAGTCAAATATGGGATGCATTTAATAGCTTAATCGGTTTAATGGGCGGTCCTATGACAGGTCTGTTTATGTTGGGCATCTTTGTTCGCCGTGCTAATGCAGGTAGTGCATTATGTGGTGTGATTGCCGCGGTTGTTGCTGTGTTAATTGTACGTGGCTTTACTGATCTGAACTTCTTCTTCTACGGCGTGATTGGTACGTTAATGGTGGTCATCGTGGGCTTTATCACGGCCCCATTATTTAAAAGTAAGTCAGCTGAAGAACTCAATATAGTGACTGAATAATAAACTTAAAACAAAGCGGAGAAGCGGATGCTTTTCCGCTTTTTATTTATAAAAGGATAAGAAAATGATTTTTGGTGAAATTAAACAGCCGTTACATGCATTGCCTGCGGCTTTTCAACAAGCGATAAATTTTATAAATACACAAGATCTAGCGCAGTTAGAGAATGGTCGTTATGAGATAGATGGCGATCGTATTTTTGCTAATGTGATGAGTTTTGAAACCCAAGCGGCAGCAGCTAAACAAGGTGAGGTTCATCAACAATATATTGATTTTCAATACTTAATCAGTGGTGAAGAACGTATAGATGTGTCACTTAATTTAACTGACTGCATCCCTGCGACTGATTATGATCATGACAATGATTTTGCGTTAGTTGAAACCATGCCGAATACCAGTTCTTTATTATTAAAGCCGGGTATGTTTTTAGCTATTTTCCCACAGCAACCACATAAACCAGGGTGTGTTATTTCGACCCCAATGATGATTAAAAAAGTAGTGATTAAAATTCATCAGCAATGTTTGGTGTGAGCTTCTATTTCATGTGATTGTAATGAAGTAATAACGTCAAGCTGCTGTTTTATTAAGTAGCTTGAGGTACAACATAAGACGTGATCATACTCGCTGAATTAAATGTCAATAATTGCCACTAAGTGCATATATTCATACACTGTCATTATTGCGTTATTGATGATGGAGAATGGCATGTATACCCCAATCCCTTACAATATGATCAGTGGTGTTATTTTTGATTTAGATAACACACTTGTCAGTTCAGCATTAGATTTTGATTGGTTACGCCAACAACTAAACTGTGCGGCTGATGTCGATCTATTGCAATATATTGCTGACATTCCCGATGCAACTTTCCGTAAGCAGCTTGAAGAGAAAGTGATTGAACATGAAATTATGGATGCACGTCAGTCGTCTATTATGCCTGGTTGTTACGCTTTATTATCTTATCTTCGTCAGCAAAATATACCTACCGCAGTGGTCACACGTAACTGTATTCAAGCAGCAAAGCTGAAGATTGATCACCATAAATTGCAATTTGATCGCATTGTCTCTCGTGAGGATTTTCCTCCTAAACCGGCACCTGATGCCTTACTTGATATTACCCAACAGTGGCAACTTACACCACAAAATATACTCTATGTTGGTGATTATGTTTATGATTTACAAGCTGCTTTTCGTGCGAATATGCCATCATGTTTAGTGACTAATGGTGAAGATTTGCCTTTTACTGACCAAGCATCGATTGTGGTTCAACAGCTAAATTCATTGACAGATTTTTTACGTGAGCAAGCATGTATGTTACAGCGTGAGCATGATAGGGTAGTAATGAATGTTCAGTCAGGAAATTAATGATGACGAATCCCGTGAATCCCAAAGCGTTACTTCATAGCAAATGGACGAAAGTGGTTGTGGATAACAAAGAAAAACATTTTGAGATAGTTACAGTATTATTTAATGAAAATCAGCAAGTAGAAAAATGTGTTATTCAAGCTGTAATGACAAATAAACTGTATGACATTGATTGGCATGATTTAAAAAATGACCAAACTTGGATTATCGGTTGGAATTAGGCGTGCTCTTGCTCTAAAGCCAACAGTGTTTGTTTTTTCTCTAATCCGCCAGCATAGCCAGTTAATGTACCGTTTTTACCAATAACGCGGTGGCATGGAATGACAATGGATAACGGGTTTTTACTGTTTGCCATTCCAACAGCTTGGCATGCTTTAATATTACCAATTGAGATAGCGAGTTGCTGATAACTCCAACACACACCATATGGGATGGTGCATAAAGATTGCCATACACGTTGCTGAAAATCAGTGCCTTTAGGTGCCAATGGTAAATCAAAGTGTTGGCGAGTCCCTGTGAAATACTGTTGTAATTGTTGTTCACATTCAACTAATAATGGGTGTTGTGGCATGTAGGTTGCTGTTTCAGGTTGCGGTGTTTGATCTTGATAGAGGATAGCTGTTAACGCATGCTCAGTAGCGTACAGTGTTAAGCATCCAATGGGGGAGTCCATCGTATTGAAGTAAGTGCACATAATAAAAAACCTTCGCGCTACACTAGATAATCAGTATAGCGCGTTTAAGAGTGGATAAAAAAGAGCTTACGACTGGTGGTGTTTTAAATATTCAAGAGCACCAATAATGGCCGCTACTTGGGCCATATTACACTCTTGATCTGTAACACGAGGGCTATCTGGATAAACTTCAGTTGTTGAAGTATACAAAGCGTCAGTTACGCTAGCACATAAACCTAATGCTTTTAGTGGATAATTAATCACACCTTCTTGGGTAATTGGCTCTCCAATAATATTACCATCATTGTCAGCGGGGGCAATGTGGGTAACATGGCGCACTGAATCAATAATGGCTTTTTGAAAGTCATGTTGTGGGTTTTCAGTATCGCCGACGCCATAAAAACCGTCAGGTACAATATCGGCGATATATTCTTTACCATCACGTGCGGCAAGCGCTGGTCTAAATTCACTTTCATCACTATCAGTGGTTTCATGCAAATCAAGGTGAGCGAGAAAATGTGTATGCTGAGCTTGAACGAGCTTCATCAATGCGGCAGATTCTTCTGCTGGGCTATTTGCATAAAATGAGCGGTTTGGATCGACTGCATTAGGATTCCAACGATTGATCGTTTCATATCCCCATGGGCTTACACAAGGCACGACCATAATATTAAAATCAGTACTGTATTGTTGTGCTTTTTGTGCCAAGAACGTTAATGCACCATGGACACCGCTAGTTTCATAACCATGAATACCACCCGTGATTAAGATCGTTGGTTTTGCGTCATCCCAATGGCGAGTTTTGATTGCAAATAGCGGATATTTTTCAGGTGAGTAAGACAGTTCACCATATTGCTCAACATCGAATTTTTCACTTAAAGTATGAATCTGGGAAACAACTTGCTCAAGGTAACTACGTTTAATGGTGGTTTGTGCTAACCATGCAGCTTTTTCTGTGGCGCTCCATTTTATTCCCGGAGTACCAATTGCGTATCCAAATGAATTGTCCATTGTGTTACCTATATCATTATTATTGAGGTGTCTGTTTTAGAGGGTAAACAGCTGGCTATATTTAAGCAAATTTTATCTAATTATCATTTCAAAAAAATAGAAATACTGATAATTATACTGAATTAAAACTAATACTATTAATCGAGAAGAAAGTAAAATCAGGTTGCATTTATCTGCTGCTACCCACTATTGTCATACAAATAAAACGGCCTATAGTAATGATGTTCACAAAATTATTACTAAGGATAAGACGATGAGTACTACAATCTTGAATGAAGTTCAAATTGAAGATGCTAAACAACATCTCACTCATCCTCTAGCCACACCTACAGATCTATGTGTAGACGCGACTAAAGAGATCAGTGGCGCATTAACTGCAATTTTAGCTGATGTGTTTGCGATTTATATGAAAACCAAAAACTTTCATTGGCATATGAGTGGTGCGCATTTCCGCGATTACCATTTAATGTTAGATGAGCAAAGTACTCAGTTATTTGCAATGACTGATGATATTGCTGAACGTGCACGTAAAATTGGTGGCCGTACTATTCGTTCAATTGGTGAAATTGCTCGTATGCAGCGTATTTTAGATAATGACGCTGATTATGTTGAGCCCGCAGATATGCTTGCTGAGTTGTGTGAAGATAATAAACAATTAGCCGCTGAACTTCGTGCCGCACATATTTTATGTGATGAACGTAATGATTTTTCTTCAGTGAGTATGATTGATAATTGGATTGATGAAACAGAACGTCGTGTCTGGTTCCTTTATGAATCATACCGTCATTGATATAAAAATTAATCAATTTGTTACTAGATAAAAAAGGATAGGTTTAATAACCTATCCTTTTTTATTATATATGGTTTAAGCGTCATAAAAATGACGATGTTTTAATAGACTAACTTGATAACTTATAAATCAATATTAATTTGAAATTTGTTTTTTTTTGAATAAAGATCTCTTTACCGCTGTGAAAATAGTTTATTTATTGTCTGTTTAGTAAAAAAAACTATCGAATGTAAACCCAATTGTTATTTTTATGTTTCTTTTTATTGTTTAGGTAATTATTCATATTTTTGCTTTTAATTGATTGTTTCGTATATGATGCAGGGGTTTAAAATGCGTAATATTAAGCATATCTATTGTGCATAAATAGTAATTTTAATTTGATTTTCTTATTGTTGTTAATAACCATGGCTATTGTGTGGTATTTAATAAAAAAGAATTTTCATTTTGAAATATAATAAAAATTATAGTGAGAATGTGAAGGAGTTAATCATGTCAATGGAACTTTCGCGAAGGAGTTTTATTAAACATGGTATCATTGCTGGTATCTGCGTTTATACAGTCCCCGCTTTAGCCCGATTTAATCTTAATTTAGATGGCAGTAATAGTTTAGTTGCTCCTGAATTAGCATCATCTTGGAAATCTGATTTTAAAGTACGTTTTCGAAGTGATGCTATTGCTAAAGTAACGGGTGAAAAAGTGTATGGACGTGATTTGCGATCAACTGATATTAATGGTTGGCCAAGTGAGCAGTCATGGGCTTTTTATATTCGTGCCGATCGTGCTGATCGTATCTATCAAGGTGTTGATTTAAGTTTATTACCTGCAAATGCTCAGCCAAGTAATATTGTTACTGGATCAACATTAACCAAAGATAAGATTGAATTACCACAATTTTATGGCACTAATATGTTGGTTACTGAAGGTGCAATGCCTGACTATATTGGTCAAGTCGTCATGCTACTTATTTTTGATGACTTTATCACTTATCATCGCGCTAAAGGTATATTGCAATTTAATAGTGAAATTATTAAATATGGTAAACAACAACCATTAGTTGCCGCAGAAAAAGATCCGTGGGGTGTGTGGCGAATTACTCGTGAACAAGGTAATGCTGAGGGCGTCTTACCTGATAAATACAGTCCATTAAAAAATGGTGTTAATTTCCCTAATTATGTTGACCATAAACCATTTTGGCCAAAGCCCAATCATTTAGGTACAGCATTAGAGCAACAAATGGCGGTTGCTGACGATATTAAAGCAAGCTTAAAAGATGATAATAATTTTGTGTTAGATCGTAATTATCAAACTCAATTTATTGATCCGATGTTTTTAGAGCCCGAATGTTTTAATGGTTGGTTTGATCCTAAAACACAGACTATGCATACCATTCCTTCTTCGCAATCTCCAGCTAACTTCTTTGGTTTTGCAACCAAGATGCTTAACAATGGTCCTCTTGCAGGTAAAGTGAAGAACTTGGTGGTGCACTCGCCTTTTATTGGTGGTGGCTTTGGTGGTAAAGATCACTCTATATTGCCTTTCTATGGTCTATTAGCGGCGATGTACAGTAAACATCCTGTACGTATGGCAAACGATCGCTTCCAACAGTTTCAATCAGGTTTAAAACGTCATCCTTTTAAGATGCACAACCAATTAGCGATTGATAAAACAACCGGTAAATTCCAAGGGATTGTGAGTTACATGGATCTTGATGGCGGTGGCCGTGAAAACTTCAGCTCTGTTGTTGCTGAAGTCGGCGCGAGTGCATTGCAGTCAATTTATTATTTCCCTAAAAATGATATTACCGCTGTTGCCAATGTGTCTGAAAATCCCGCATCAGGTTCTATGCGTGGTTTTGGTACGTTACAGACAATGTCAGCCATGGAAATGATGGTTAATGAAGCAGCACAATTACTCAATATTGATCCGATTGATTTAAGACTTCGCAATACGATCCAAACGGGCCAATTGAATACCCAAGGTGCGGTACCAACTAGCACTGAACATTATGCTGAAATATTAAAACAAGCACAGCAGCATGAAATGTGGACCCAGCGTGAACAACGCCGTAAAACCTATGAAGCGAAATATCCAAATAAACGCTTTGGTACGGGTTTTGCCATTTGTACTAAAGATTATGGTGCGGGTGATGATGCACCTTCAACTTATATTGAAATGGATAAAAACGGTCGTTTAGTGATGGGTATTTCTGCGGTGGAAATCGGCACTGGCGCACAAACATCACAAGCCGCTGTTTTAGCTGATTATTTTGGCCGTCCTGCTGATACTATCAACCTTGCTGAAGTGCATGGTTGGGATCCATTACAGATGATCAATACTCAATCACCATTTACGATGAGCCAAGCCTACCAAGATAAAATGCAACAAAATCCGCGTTGGACACCGACGATTCCTTACGCATCGTCTGCATCAACGTCGGCTTATTTCCAATCTAAAGCAACAGAAAATGCAGCGAAAGTGATTTTTGAATACGGATTATGGCCTGCGGCAAAAGCTATTTGGACTAAGTTGTATTACAGCGGTGATCTGGCTGCGATAGATTTTGGTGCAATGGAAGATGCTGTTTGGGTTGAGGGTAAGTTAAGTGCTAAAGGCATGGAACCATTACCTCTTGATATGCTAGCACAGCATGTCCATCAGCAAGGTTTAGTGACCGGTGCAATGGTGCATACATTTAACCGTTGGGGCTGGGTGGATGCAGATTTCACTGTTGAAGGACAGACAAAAACGTATCAATTAGATGCAATGGCAGTGAAATATGGCCATGGTGCTAATGCGAATAAGAAAAAATTAATGGCCAGTGATGGCTGGCATTTATTAGACCGTAGCAATGTTAACTATCCAGCGACTGTTTTAAATAATGCAATGGTGGTGTATTACGCCCCTTGTGCAGTCTTGGTCGAATTAGCGGTTGAAGAAGGCTCAGGTAAAGTTGAAATTGTTGCCACTCAAACTTGGCTTGATGCAGGTAAAGTGATTGTTAAAGAGTTGGTTGAAGGTCAAATTGAAGGCGGTTTGGTGATGGGGATTGGGCATGTATTGCACGAATACTTACCACCAGGTGAAGAAGGTCCAGGTAATGGTACTTGGAACCTCAATCGTTATCAGGTGCCATTAGCGACAGATGTGGGTGTATGGCAAATGAATCATACTATTTTGCCGCCATTTAATAACTCTGATCAGCGCAAAGGTATTGCTGAAGTGGTGATGATTCCAATTGTCGCAGCTGTTACTGAAGCACTTTACCAAATTACTAATAAACGCTTTTACCACTTACCTGTAACGGCTAATGATATTAAGGAAGCACTCGCATGATCACTGTAACAATGACTATTAACGGTAATGTTGTCGGTCCAGTTGATGTTGATGAATCAGTGAAAATGATTGATTTTCTTCATGAATATCAAGGGTTAACTGGTACTAAATTTGGTTGTGGTATTGGTGTTTGTCACGCCTGCTCTATCATTGTGGATGATGCCGATGGTGGATCGCATACGGAACGTACTTGTATTAATGGTGTTGGTAATTTTAACGGCAAAAAACTGCGTACCGTCGAAGGTCACGCAAAACGTAATTTAATGGGGCAGATCACAGCATTAAGCCCAGTACAGCAAACATTTGTGGATCATTTTTCTTTTCAATGTGGTTGGTGTACTTCTGGTTTTGTTAATGAATCAACCGTATTAGTTGAGCAATTAGCCAAGCAACCTGTCGATAAAGAACAGGTTGAGAATGTGATTGAAAACGCATTAAAAAAACATATTTGCCGTTGTTCTGGTTACCGTAAATACTATGTTGGTTTGCGAGATTTAGTACTGTCACAGCCGGGGTTAGTCAAATGAAACCGAGTTTAAAAATCAGTGCCGTTTGTGGTTTATTATTAAGTAGCAGCACAGTGTATGCACAAGCCGAATCAACGGATACACAAGCGCCATTATCCGAAAACATGGCACAATTGATCGCGCAAGGTAAATACTTAGCGGCTGCGGGTGATTGCAGTGGTTGTCATACTATTGATAGTGGTCAAGTTTATGGTGGTGGGCGTGCATTTGATACGCCGTTTGGTACTCTATATTCAACTAATATTAGTAGTGATAAACAGCACGGTATTGGTAATTACAGTTATCAGCAATTTGTTGATGCGGTACGTAATGGTGTTGCGCCTAAAGGTAATTTATACCCTGCGATGCCTTATGCGTCGTATCACCGCATTAACGATCACGATATGCACGCGTTATATGCGTATTTCATGCAAACCAAACCTGCGACTCAACCGAATAGAGAAAATGGGATTGGGTTCCCGTTCAATATTCGTATGGGATTAAAAGTCTGGAATCTTATCGCGTTTGATAAACCGACCTTTACACCTACCGCGGATAAAACGCCATTATGGAATCGTGGTAAATATCTAGTGCAAGGATTAGGCCACTGTGGTGAGTGTCATACTCCGCGTAATTTTATGATGGCAACGGAGCAACAACACGCACTAGAAGGTGCGGTAGTTAATAATCTTAATGCGCCTAATATTACCTCAAAAAATCTTGCTCAAGAACATTGGACATTTAATAATTTAGCCCAGTTCTTAAAAACAGGACAATCACCGAAAGGCACTGCGTTTAATGATATGTTCATCGTTGAGAAACATAGTCTAACTCAACTGGACGATCATGATATTACTGCAATAACCAGTTATTTATTGAATCAAACACAACCACCACAATCGGCTGTGGCACAACCTAAGTTAACGTCACTTGTTACATCACAATTTGACACTAAACTACCAGGATACCGTATCTATATGGATAAGTGTTCTGGTTGCCATGGTCAAAATGGCCAGGGGACACCAAATGTAGCCCCTGCGTTAGAAAATAATGCGACTATTGAAAACAGTAATATTTTCAATACGGTAGCTGTTTTAAATAATGGTATTGAGCGACAAAGTTACAGCCAGAATCAAACTTATTATGCTATGCCTGGATATAAAAATAGCTTAAATAACCAACAAATGGCTGATTTGATAATGTATTTGCATAAACGTTTTTCTTCACAAGTAACAACGACCACCGCAAAGCAAGTCGCGGCAGTTAAAAAGCAATTAGCTAACGATTAAGCTTAAGATTAGCCTGCATTATTGCAGGCTAACTTTGGTATTGTTGTTATAGTAAACAAAGTGATAGACGACTTATGAATGCCTTAGATAAACACGTATTATTAGATTGTCAGACATGGCTACACCAAGGGAAATCAGTGTGGTTATGTACTATTTTGTCCACTTATGGATCGGCTCCCCGTCCTGTTGGCGCTTTATTTGCTACTGATGGTGATATTCGCTCAGGATCGGTATCTGGTGGGTGTATTGAAGATGCTTTTATGAAGTTAATTCAACAACATGAGCTAGATAAACCACTGCAAGTGTTTGATTATGGTACCCATTTAGCCGCAAATGGTAGCCAATATGAACTGCCGTGTGGTGGTCACATCTCTTTATTAATTGAACATTTATACCCTGATAATTGTTATTTGGTTGACGATTGGTTAATGGCTGCGGAACAAACGTCCACTTTTATTCGTGCTGTCAATATTGAGACTGAGCAACGTAATATTGTCAGTGGTACAGATACTACGCCATATCCTTCCCCCTGGTTAATGGTGCATTACCAACAACATTGGCAATTACTATTATTGGGCATAAGCCAAGTCAGTGAAGAGGTTGCACGGTTAGCCGTGAGAGCGGGATTTACTGTAAGATTGTGTGATATTCGTGAAAATTACAGTCAAAGTTGGCGTTGGACAGCGGCAGAAGGGGGCATTGATGTTGAATGGTGCTCTGCGGATGCTTTTGTTGAGCGTTATACCAATGTTTATACCGCAGTGTTAGCACTTGCCCATGATCCTCGTGTTGATGACATGGGATTAATGGGAGCATTAGAGTCCAATGCGTTTTATATTGGTGCATTAGGTTCACATGCGAACAGTGCTCGTCGTCGTGAACGATTAATGCGAATTGGTGAATATACACAGTCACAATTAGCACGATTACATGCGCCAATTGGAATTGCTATTGGTAGTAAGACCCCGTTTGAAATTGCCATTGCCGTGATCGCAGAAGTTATCGCAGTAAAAAACGGCATTGACTGTGATTCATGGCATTATCACCATGGTTGATTGTGTGATACCGGCTGCGGGGCTGTCATCACGAATGGGGGCATGGAAACCTATACTACCTTATCGTGACAGTACACTACTCGATATTGCCATTGAACACGCCTTGGTCTTTTGTTCAAGAGTAATAGTCGTTGCCGGTTATCGCGCTGATGAACTGGTACAGCGATACCGACATCAGCCACATATTCTGGTGGTGGTGAATCCTGATTATCAACAAGGCATGTTAAGCTCTATTCAAAAGGGAATTGCAGCGGTAGCTAGTTCATGGTTTTTTATTACTCATGCCGATATGCCTTGTATCGATCCGCAGGTATTTTCGCTGTTATCGCAAATGCGTCATGCTGCCGTAGTGTTTCCTGGTAATAAGCAACAAACAGGGCATCCCGTTTTAATTGATGCTGCGTTAATTCCATGCATTTTAGCCTTACCAACGACGGCTAAAATGAAGCAAGTATTGCAAACAGGTGAAGAGCAATATTTACAGTTAGATGCATCAAGTGGTATTTATCATGATATTGATACACCTGAAAAATATCAGCAATTACTTCGGGCATGCAAATAAACAGTAAGCTACAAAATAAATACCATAAAAAGAGAAGCCAATGATGCTTCTCTTTTTGTTTGTACTTTATTTAGAGACTTTTTTTAATGATAATGATGAATTAACTGGTCATACCCCATTTTAAATCATCATCAAGCTCTTCAATAGCATCGTAAAGATAAGACTCAACTTGCTCTTCTACTAAGCCATCAGGTTCTTCAAAAAACGCAATGTGGAAAATAGCATCACCTTCGTTTACGAGTGGTAGTGTTTGCTGACCAATGACAATGCCACCTTGTGGTGCAATCACTGTTATTTGATTGCTACCAGCAGGATCACTGATCGTCGCAATCACTTGGTTTTTATTTACTTTTTCACCTAATGCAACGTGTGAGCGTAGTAAGCCATCAGAATCAGCACGTACCCAACGTGTCGCCTTTGGCACCATTGGCTCTACTATTTTTTTACTGCGACTCGTACGTAACATTTCTAAGTACTGCATTACTTTTAATACACCTTGTACACCTGAACCAACGGCATGGGCATCAAGGCGAAGTGCTTCACCTGCTTCAAAGGTGATCACGGGAATATTAAATTCTTCGGCTGCGGCACGTAATGAGCCTTCACGAAGGCTAGCGTCAACAACTACCGGAGAGCCAAATGCCATTGCCATTGCTTGAGCCTGTGGGTTATCAAGATTTGCACGAATTTGTGGTAAGTTCGTACGATAAATAGCGGCAGTATGCAAATCAACCACATGAGTAGCTCGGCGTACAACTTGGTTAAAGTATTGATATGCCATACGGCCTGCGATGGAGCCGCGTTCTGCGCCTGGAAAACAACGGTTTAAATCTCGGCGATCTGGAAGATAACGTGATTTATGAATAAAGCCAAACACGTTAACGACAGGCACAGCAATAATAGTGCCGTGTAGTTTTGATAAATCTATTTTTTCAATAACTTGACGTACAACTTCAATACCGTTGAGCTCATCACCATGAATAGCAGCATTGATCAGTAATACTGGGCCTGGATGTTTTCCATGCAGAATATCAACAGAGACTGATAATGGGGAGTGAGTATATAGGCGAGCAATTTCAAGTTCGCAATTGGCATGGCTTCCCGGTTCAACCATGAGATCTGCAAATTCAAACGGGATATTTTTTGTGGCCATAGATACGTCCTGTATATGGGCTATTGAGAGATAATAATTAATTCATATTTTTGCAATAGAACTGCGTTATAACGCCTTGAGAATAATCATTAAGTCCATTTTAAAACAGGAACGATATCACGTTTAATTAGATTTAAAGTAACATAAATGTATCAGAGTGTATCTGAGGTAAGGTGCTCTGTTTAATAAAGGCATTACTGTGGGTCAGCAATGCCTTTATAGGGATTATCACAAATCTTTCGGTTCGTTGATCGCGACTTGAATCTCAGTCTCTTTCGGTGGTAATGGCTGCTGCATTAAACGGTTGTATTGCACTACATCAAGCTCAAAGGCTTTCTTTTGTTTATGTGAAACCGATGCAGCTAATGGAATCTTCGCTGTTAATGGGTTAACAGGTTTGCCACGTACCAACAATTCATAGTGAATATGAGGGCCAGTAACACGTCCAGTTCTACCAGATAATGCGATTTTTTGACCGCGTTTTACACGTTGACCAACTTTGACCAAGATGCGGCTATTATGTAGGTAACGGGTACTGTAATTAGCACTGTGTTTGATTACCACATAACGGCCTGCATAAGGGTGGTTTGTGACACGAGTGACAACACCATCACTGGTTGCTAATACTGGAGTGCCTGTTGGCACGGCAAAATCGACTCCGTTATGTGGCTGAATACGTCCTGTTACTGGATGGCGACGATAAGGGTCAAAGCGTGAACTAATACGGAACGGTTTTGTTGTTGGATAACGTAAAAACGCGCGCTGTAAGCTTTCACCATTTTGATCATAGAAGTTACCGTCACTGCTTAAATAAGCAGAATATTGGTGTTTTTTGGTGAAAATGCGAATAGCTTGGAGTTCAGTATCACCACTCGCTTGGTCATTGATATACTTAGCTTTGCTAACAACTTCAAATCGATCGCCTGTTTTTACGTCTTGCTGAAAATTCAGTTTATCTTTAAAGATGGCAATGATTTCATTAATTTCACTGTCTTTTAAACCTGCTTTTTGAGCGGAAAGACTAAAACTTCCACGAATATTACCGTTGATGACTTTTTCTCGCCATACTCCAGGTAAGATAACTTCTTTAACATCAAAGTCGTTATTTTTATCTCGCGTATAGTCAATAGTACGTGCGACGTTAAATTGTAATTGGAGTTTATTTAAGCGATGATCAGTGTCTGTTACCCAAAATCGTAAAATATCTTTTGGACGTAAGTTATCAATTTGTAAGCTATTTAAATCTGCCGCCATGATGTCTTTTATATCAGATTGCGGTAAATTTAAACGAGAAAAGATTCCACTCAGTGTATCGCCTTGCTTAACTTTATATTCATAAGTTGGTGGCAATATAATATTTTTGGTTACTGCTGCTGGTTTTAAAGTATTTAATACAACTTGAGGCGTAGTAATTAAAGGCAGTTGTATTTCTTTATGGTGTGCTAATGATGTGGTGTTAATTGATAATACGGCAGCTGTAGTGATGATTGAGAGCCCAACTAGGCTAATAAGGCGATAGTTTACAAAATTAGTTAGTGCTGTCGTTTTAAACGTAAACATAATACTCGTTCGTTCTTTTATTTTTAAATGAGTGCGTTGGCACTTGGCTTATTTGGCGAATAGGTATCAAAACATAGCCTTTCTGAACCTTAAATGAATTAATGCTGTAGGGGCTGTTTTTTTACTTAATTTCTCAATGATTACATCTATAAAGTATATAAATAATGATTATAAGGTATTTTTACTCTCAAGGATGTAGAAAAAGCAATTTCGTCCAGCTAATTGATGCAATATTAAGCTGGACGAATATTATATTAAGGGAATAAAAGATAATGGTTGATTATCTTTATTGTTATTTGTATTAGTTGTGACTTTGATAGCTACTGGTGTATTTTTTCTTAGGACGAAGTACGACTTCTCGTTGTTCTAAATGCGGATCTTTATGAGAATTGATCTGTAAATAGTTATTGATATTTATCGAATTTACTACATTGGTCTGAATTTTTTCTGCGGCTGTTAATTGATGAGTATGATCAATATACTCAATCAGGTGCTGAGTCGTTAACGGGGGCTGTTTGCCGGTGGTAGGCATCGATGCTAAAGCCGAGAATGAATGCAGTGCTAGCGATAATGCTAACGTTATTATTAATCGTTTCATGAAAAACCTCATGTTATTCAGAACGGGTATTTAAACCTACGGCACCTGAATTGAGGGTGAGTCATTGATTCATATATCATTCATGGCTTCAACATAACGGTTAGCCTGATTTCGGTATAGAATAGATTCTCTGTGATCATTAAAGTGAAGTTGTTATGACAGATTTAGCGCAAGAAATCAGCTTTATGCAGCGTGCATTAGCATTATCACATCAAGCATTGCCAGCTTGCCGTCCTAACCCACCTGTTGGGTGTGTGCTAGTGCGAGATGGAAAAATTGTGAGTGAAGGTTTTACGCAGTTACCGGGGTGTCATCATGCAGAAGCGATGGCATTAGCAAATTATGCATCGTCACTTAACGATGTAACCGCTTATGTGACTTTAGAGCCTTGTTCGTTTGTTGGTCGTACACCATCCTGTGCACATACTTTGGTTGAAAAAGGGATAAAGCGAGTCGTAGTTGCTACCCTTGATCCTGACCCACGAAATAGTGGCAAGGGTATTGATGTTTTAAAACAGGCTGGTATTGAAGTAAGTGTTGGTTTGTGTGAGCAAGAGGTTTTTACGTTTATATCGCCATACTTATTAAATAAGTAAAAATATATTATTACAAAAATAAATAAACAAAAGCCGATTTAAATGAATAATATAATTATTATTGCTATTAAATCGGCTTTTAAAATATCACGAATAAAAACGTAAACTTGAATAACTAATTATTTAGTTGACGTTTTGTGATGCTCTCGAGATGATTCTTTATGATCATGCTCTTTAGCTTTGTGATGACGGTGTTCGTCATGTTCATGGCGGTCGCCATGAGTTTGTTCTGGATGTTTATGGCCTTTAGGATCGCCACCATGCTGAGTGTGTGGGTGGCTTTTTTCATGGTCACGTACTTCATGGTGGTCACGGTCATGTTTGTGTTCAACTTCTTCACTGTAGCGACGTTCCATCTTCACATGTTCAGCTTCAGCTGTATGTTGATGACCTTTTTGAGAACCTTGATGCTCTTGGCTATTATGACTCATATTCTTAATCCTTCAATAAACAGCGTTAATAATAAGTTTGTGTCTGTCTATGAAATTTAATTTACGCTTATTTTAAATTTTGACAATATACTTTTTTATAATCAAATATTCTATTTTTGATAATTGCTGAATAATAAAAATAGGTATAAAGAATAGAAATCATCATATGGGAAATTAATTAAATATAATTGTTAATCTTTATATTAGTCTATAAAAATGGAAACATAGCTATTAATAATGACAATGTATTTAAAGGGGAATAAAACGGTTATTTGTTTTTTGACGGAATAAGTATTAATTAATAGTTATTTATTATGGTTAATGGACTTGAGTATTGAATAATATATCTACACTATGAATTAAATGTTAAATAATAGCCCATAAAATGAGCGTAAAAAGTAGCATCGAGTGCGATTGCTAAAGAATCGTAATCATCGTGATAAAGAACTCAACTCTAAAAGCATCACGCTTAAGAAATGGATGTCGGGCTAATTTTTGATAGCTTTATATCATATAGCAAGCGGCATTTTGTCTTTCAACAAGGTGAAATTTATTGTGGATATCAGTTAAAATTATTTTTTGGGAGTGATTCCCGTTTAAATTAACGAGAAAATAATGACTGCTTGCGGATGATTATGAAGCAATACTTATGAAGTAACACTTAGATCATAAAAAACAGATAAAAAAATAGCCTAACATTCGTTAGACCATTTTTAGATTCGTTATTTAAGAACAAAAATACGGTTCTTATTAACTATTAACTTATGCTAGTAGTTCTTTAGCATTGTTAACGATGTTTTCAACAGTAAAGCCGAACATTTTGAATAACTCTTCAGCAGGCGCTGATTCACCAAATGTTGTCATACCGATAATACGACCGTTAAGGCCTACATACTTGTACCAGTAATCAGCAATACCCGCTTCAATAGCAATACGAGCTGTAACGTCTGCTGGTAGAACACTTTCACGGTAAGCGGCATCTTGCTTATCAAACAAATCAGTAGCAGGCATAGAAACTAGACGTACTTGACGACCAGCTGCTGTTAGTTCTGCGTATGCTTCTGCTGCGATACCCACTTCAGAACCTGTTGCAATTAAGATTAGCTCTGGCTTACCAGCACAATCTTTAAGGATGTAACCACCCTTAACGATGTTAGCTACTTGCTCTGCAGTACGATCTTGTTGAGTTAGGTTTTGACGAGAGAAGATTAAAGATGTTGGACCATCTTTACGTTCAATCGCGTATTTCCAAGAAACAGCAGATTCAACTTGGTCACATGGGCGCCATGTGCTCATGTTTGGTGTTAGACGTAGAGATGATACTTGCTCAACTGGTTGGTGAGTTGGACCATCTTCGCCTAGACCGATTGAATCGTGTGTGTACACTTGAATGTTCTGAACTTTCATCAGAGCAGCCATGCGTAGTGCGTTACGTGCGTATTCCATGAACATTAGGAATGTTGCGCCGTAAGGAACGAAACCACCGTGTAGTGCCATACCGTTGATGATTGCAGTCATACCAAATTCACGAACACCGTAGTGAATGTAGTTGCCTGAAGCATCAGTTGGTGTGATTGACTTAGAACCAGACCACATAGTTAGGTTTGAAGGCGCTAGGTCAGCAGAACCGCCCATGAATTCAGGTAATAGTTTACCAAATGCTTCAAGTGCGTTTTGAGAGGCTTTACGTGATGCAATATTAGCTGGGTTTGCTTGTAGATCAGCAATAACTTTGCTTGTTTCAGCTTCCCAGTTAGCAGGTAGACCACCGTTCATACGACGAGTAAACTCAGCCGCTAGCCCAGGGAATGCTGCTGTGTATGCTGCAAACTTCTCGTTCCAAGATGCTTGCTTCGCTTTACCTGCTTCTTTTGCATCCCACTCAGCATAGATGTCTGCTGGAATTTCAAAAGGACCGTGGTTCCAACCAAGGAATTCACGTGCTGCTTTGATTTCTTCAGCGCCTAGTGGAGCACCGTGACAGTCGTGAGAACCTGCCTTGTTTGGTGAACCAAAACCGATGATTGTTTTACAACAGATCAACGTAGGCTTAGCTGTTTCAGCTTTTGCTTCTTCAATAGCGGCATTGATTGCTGCTGCATCGTGGCCATCAACGCTACGAATTACGTGCCAGCCGTAAGCTTCAAAACGTTTAGCAGTATCGTCAGCGAACCAACCTTCAACTTCACCATCGATCGAGATGCCGTTGTCATCCCAGAAAGCAACTAGCTTACCAAGACCTAGCGTACCAGCTAGAGAACATGCTTCGTGAGAGATACCTTCCATCATACAACCGTCGCCCATGAAAGCGTAAGTGTTGTGGTTGACGATATCATGGCCTTCACGGTTGAATTGTGCAGCCATTGCTTTTTCAGCAAGCGCCATACCAACAGCGTTAGTAATACCTTGGCCTAGAGGACCTGTTGTTGTTTCAACGCCTGGCGCATAACCGTATTCTGGGTGACCCGGTGTTTTTGAATGCAGTTGACGGAAGTTTTTAAGATCGTCAATTGATAGGTCATAACCTGTTAGGTGAAGTAAAGAGTAAATAAGCATAGAGCCGTGGCCGTTTGATAGTACAAAACGGTCGCGATCTGCCCATTTAGGATCTTGTGGGTTATGGTCCATATGACCACGCCAAAGAACTTCTGCGATATCAGCCATACCCATAGGTGCGCCTGGGTGACCTGAATTTGCTTGTTGTACACCGTCCATGCTTAGAGCACGAATAGCGTTAGCTAACATTTTATGTTCCATAGTGTTTCCACCAAAATATTAAGTAAATTTTAAATTAAGAAAGCGGCTCTAGAAGCCGCTTTCTGAAATAGTGCTTAGCGATTAAAGACGATCTGCGATCATAGTCTCTAGTTTGCCTTGGTCTACTGCGAAGTTACGAATACCTTCAGCTAGTTTCTCAACAGCCATTGCTTCTTGGTTGTGATCCCATAGGAATTCAGCGTGAGTCATTGCAGCTGGGCGTGCTTTTAGCTCAGTTGCAGCAACAAGCTTAGGCTCTACAACACCTGTAGCATCTTCAAGTTCTTGAAGAAGTTGTGGGCTGATAGTTAGACGGTCACAACCAGCTAGCTCAAGAATTTCTTCAATGTTACGGAAGCTTGCGCCCATAACAACGGTATTGTAACCGTGTTGTTTGTAGTAGTTATAGATGTTAGTCACAGAGATCACGCCTGGATCTTCTTGCGCTTCAAAACTACGGCCTTCTTTCGCTTTGTACCAATCCATAATACGACCAACGAATGGTGAAATTAGGAATACGCCAGCTTCAGCACATGCACGTGCTTGAGCGAAAGAGAATAGAAGTGTTAGGTTACAGTTGATGCCTTCTTTTTCAAGAATCTCAGCTGCACGAATACCTTCCCAAGTAGATGCTAGTTTGATCAAAATACGATCGTTGCTGATACCTGCATCGTTGTAAAGTTTGATTAGGTGACGTGCTTTAATTACGCTGCTTTCAGTATCGAAAGAAAGGCGTGCATCAACTTCAGTCGAGATACGACCAGGAACAACGTTTAGGATTTCTTTACCAATGTTTACTGCAAGCATGTCGCAAGTATCTTGGATTTGCTGTGCTTTATCATTGCTTTGTGCTTTTGCATAAGCAATAGATTGGTCAATTAAAGGAGCGTACTCTGCAATTTGTGCCGCTTTTAAGATCAATGATGGATTTGTTGTCGCATCTTCAGGCTGGTATTTGCTGATATCTTTGATATCACCAGTGTCAGCAACAACAGTAGTTAGTGCGCGTAGTTGTTCTAATTTTGTGCTCATATCTATCGACCTTATGTATAGGGCTTATGTCATGATGGCATTAGTTATAGCCTTAAATGGCACCATGTTCAAAAGAATTAATACTTACTCTAAGTACATTAATGTGACCATTGACCCACAGCGTGAGCATATGGAATGCACTGGAGCATTTGATAAGTTGATAATTGTCTTTTTTGGCTTTTTTGTCAATTTAAAATGGGAATAAATCATATTCAGATCGCAATAAAAGCGGTTTTAGATTTTATTTATTGTTTTGTTATTGATGTGATGTGTTTATTTACTTTTTACAGGATGATCATTTGATCTGAAGGTTGATCATTTGTGCTGGATTATTAATGGTGAAAAGTTACTATTTTATTAAATAACAGCGGGTAAATGTTACATGACATTCATCAATACCAATTGATAATCTAATTTATTATCCTTTTATATCATTATCTACAGCGAATGCTTACGAGGATGATCAGGGATCTCATGCTTTAAGCGATGATAGCGTAATAATTGGATTGGTATAAATATTCACTTATGGATGTAAGAAGGAACGTAATAACAGTAAATGCGGTGATAGTTCAGTTAAGGCGTCGTTGAGTGATGATAGAGAAGACGGGGAATGGATTAAATAACGGATATAAAAAATGCCGGCCATAGCCAGCATTTTTATTATTTATCAACGAGGATAAATTAGATAGCTACAACGTTTGCAGCTTGAAGACCTTTTTGGCCTTGTTCTACTTCGAAAGACACTTTTTGGCCTTCAGCCAATGTCTTGAAGCCTTCAGAAGCGATAGCACGGAAGTGAACGAATACGTCAGCACCGCCGTTGTCTTGAGTAATAAAACCAAAACCTTTCTCTTCGTTAAACCATTTTACTA